>DATIDX010000160.1:0-3379 GCA_035456025.1 Cellvibrio sp.
CATTAATTCCGGGCGATTATCAATGACCTGCACCTGGCAGGGCAGACCCGCGAGAATAGTGACCAGCGCTTGGCATACATGGCCCGCACCAAAGAGCGCGACCTGCCACGCGCACGCGGCAAAAGCTTCGAGCATGACCGCAACATTTCCGCCGCAGCACTGCGCCGCTTCCGCTGCAAGCGGCATGGGTTTTAATAGCTGGCAGGTTTTGTTCTGCGCGATCAATTCACGCGCTTGCTGCACCAACAAAAATTCCAGCTGACCGCCGCCGATGGTGTCGTAACAAGTATCGGCGGTGATTACCATTTTGCTGCCACTGTCGCGCGGGGTTGAGCCTTGGGTATTAATAATGGTGGCGATGACATAGCCGCTGCCCGATTGTTGGCAATGTTGGATCGCTGCTGACCAATTGAGTAATGCCATCACAATTACCTCACTGAATCCTTCACGCTCGACCGCGCACTTTTACATTAAAAGCCGCACACTCTTGCAGCGCCCAATAAACCCGCTCGGGTGTTGCCGGTGTATCCAATCGCGGGCTGAATTGATAACCGGTTGTACTGCTACAGGCATCACGCAGTGCAGCCCATACTGAAATCGCCAGCATTAACGGCGGCTCACCCACAGCTTTGGATAAATGAATGGTATTTTCCAGATTGGGCTGATCATAAAGTTCGACATTAAAAATAGCGGGAACATCAACCGCCGTCGGCATTTTATAATTCGCCGGACTATTGGAAATAATCCGGCCGGTGTCATCCCACACTAATTCCTCCGTGGTCAACCAACCCATACCCTGAATAAATCCGCCTTCAATTTGGCCGATATCCAAAGCCGGATTAATGGATTTACCCACATCGTGCAGAATATCCACCCGCTCAACTTTATATTCACCGGTTAAACAATCCAATGTCACTTCGGACACAGCTGCACCATTAGCGAAATATAAAAACGGCTGGCCTTTGGCGCTGGCGCGGTCATAGTGGATTTTGGGTGTGCGGTAATGACCAGTTGCCGACAAGGCAACACGATTGAGATAGGCCAGTTTGATAAATTCTGCAAAACTTAACGCCTTCTCGCCCAGAGTCACTAGATTATTTTTAAAGCAAATTTGTTCGGCGACAATATCGAACTGTGCGCACGCAAAGCTAATCAAATCTGTTTTTATTTTTTCGCACGCATCCTGCGCTGCCATGCCATTTAAATCAGTGCCGGATGAAGCCGCTGTCGGCGAGGTGTTAGGCACTTTATCGGTACGCGTAGACGAAACCATTACACGATCCAGGCTCACCCCAAATGCACTGGCGACAATTTGCTGGATTTTGGTAAACAGCCCCTGCCCCATCTCTGTACCGCCGTGATTGATCAGCAAACTGCCGTCGGTATAAATCTGCAAGAGCGCACCGGCCTGGTTGAGATGCTTTGCCGTAAAAGAGATGCCGAATTTTACCGGTGTTAACGCAATGCCTTTTTTCAGCGTGCGATGGGTTTTATTAAAATCGGTGATAGCGATGCGGCGCGCGCGATAGTCTGAATTTTTTTCCAGCTGCTCAATTAACG
This sequence comes from Cellvibrio sp., assembly GCA_035456025.1. GTDB lineage: Bacteria > Pseudomonadota > Gammaproteobacteria > Pseudomonadales > Cellvibrionaceae > Cellvibrio. The sequence goes on from DATIDX010000160.1 coordinate 1,561, forward strand.
CAGGCAAAATATGTTGTTCAACTTTTTGCCCGTAAGGTGTTTCATCGGCACCGGGTTGATAGAGATTGGCTTTGCGGATATCGAGCGGATCCTTACCGAGTTGGCGCGCTATATCTTCCAAAAAGGTTTCGATTGCCATCATACCTTTGGGGCCACCAAAACCGCGAAAGGCGGTATTGGAAACCGTGTGGGTTTTGCAGCGCAAACCCAGAACCGCCGATAGATCCATTGCGCGGATACGCGCATGTGCTTTAGCCGATTGGCCGGTGGCGACAAATACAGTCCCGGGCAAGAGCGGCATATCATCAACATATTCCGCTGTGCCGCGCACATGTTTATGCGCTGATTCATGTACAACAGAATGACCAACACCAGCCTGTTCACTATTTTTTCCTGGCGCGGGTGATTCAATTAATTTACGCATGATGGAACAGCCTCGGTTCAATTTTTTTGCCCGAGGCTTCGGCAGCCAATTCGCAACAGGCTTTCCTGAGTAGGTTACAGGCCATCTCCATACGATAGGCGGCGCTCGCGCGCACGTCACTCAGCGGGGAAAATTCGGCGCGCAATAAATCGCAGGCTTGTGCAAGTAGATGTTCATCTACCTCACCCGCCGTGCACCAACTGTTATCCGTTAAAAATTGTTCGGTCGCTCTGGCGCGCTTGGGGGTTGCCGCCATACCGCCGAAGGCGATTTTAAATTCGTTGCCCGCGTAGCCACTCCAGCAAAAAGCGCCCATCAAGGTAGAAATATCATCGTCATAGCGCTTGCTGATTTTAAAAAGTTTGAGTGGCTTACCAAATTGCGCGCGTGCGATATGGATGCGCGCGAGATACTCATTGGCAGCAAGGGATGTTTGTTTGTAGTTGCGATAAAAATGTTGCAGCGATTCACGGCGGCAACCGCCATTGCTATCGATTATTTCCAGCTCCGCATCCATCACCAATAAATAAGGCGGCGCATCGGCGATGGGCGATGGGCGATGCATTGCAAATATTGCCACCGAAAGTTGCGCGGTTGCGGATTTGGCGCGACCCCAAACGCGCGAGCAGAGCTGCAAATTCCGGAGCCAGGTGCGCGAGTGCTTGTTCAAATGCATCGTAGGTGACAGCGGCGCCCAGGATAATTTCATCGCCACGGATATCAATCGCGGTAAGGCTCGCAACGCGGTTAATATCAATAAGCTGCGCCAGCGGTTGGTATAGCTGTGTCACCTCCAACATCAGGTCAGTTCCACCGGCGACCAAGCGCGCTTGCGGATGTTCGCGCAAGAGTTGCTGCAATTGTGCTTCTGTATGTGGCTGCCAGTAACTGCTGTCTGCGCGATTAAGCAGCACCGGGGGAAAAACATTTTCACCAGCGCCCGCTAAAGGTGCGTTGGGTGCCCACTCAGCTACAAATTTATTCGCTGGCGCAGGCTTATCAAAAACAACAATGCCGGCAGCAATAATCGGGCGATATCCGGTACAGCGACACAGGTTGCCGGAAATGGCCTCGACCACAGCAGCGCGGCGAATATCCGTATCCGCTTGCGCTAATTGCTCACCTGCTTCCAATTGCAATCCCACCAGTGACATCACAAAACCGGGCGTACAAAATCCGCATTGCGAACCGTGGCATTCCACCATCGCTGTTTGCACCGGGTGCATGGTTAAATTTTTTTCGCCAGTAGCGGCTAGCCCCTCCACCGTCACTAAATGGCAATCCTGCAAGCTGCCAAGCGGACAGATACAAGCGTTGACCACGCGATAAACCAGACCCTGTTTATCTTGATGTCCCACCAACACCGTGCAGGCACCACAGTCACCCGAAGCACAG
>DATIDX010000161.1:0-10187 GCA_035456025.1 Cellvibrio sp.
CACGTCACCGGAGTCGACGGCGGCGACGATCGCGGCGGCCCCAATTCCATTTTAAATAATGTTGCAACCATCAGCAGTATTAACGAACAAATCGCGGCGGCCACCCAGGCGCAAACGGTGACTTTTGCGCAGGTTTCCGAGCACGTCAACGGCATTTTTCACAGCACCCAATCCGTCACCAGCAGCACCAGCGAGCTGAATGAAGTCAGCCATGATATCGACCATATCAGCCAGCAGTTGCGCAAAGTGGCGAGCCAATTCCGCGTGTAGGTTTGTCTATTTTTTCAGTGCATGCAGCGCGAATTATGTTCAGGGAGTTCAGGCACAGGCAGTGCTTTCATCGAGGAGTGACACAGCAAATGAAAAGTAATAATCCGCATCGTAAAACCCGCAAGCTTGCACTGGCGATAGCGCTGGTGATGGCCGCGCCATTAACCTTGGCCGGCGATCTCGATTTCTCCGGATTTCTCTCCGTCGGTGGCGGTATGCTCGACGATGAAAACAGCCCTCCCTATGGTGATTACGATGAGGAAGACCTGACGCTGGATAACAATATTTTGGGTTTGCAGGTCACGGGTGCGGTCAATGAAAAAATCACCGCGACCGCCCAATTGATTGCGCGCAGTGAAAATGACTATGAAGTCGATGCCGAATGGGCCTATTTGAGTTGGCAGGCTTCTGATGCCATCAAAGTGCGCGGTGGCCGTTTGCGCACACCTTTCTACATGTATTCGGATTATCTCGATGTGGGCTATGCCTACGCCTGGATTACACCACCGAGCGAGGTCTACTATCTCCCTTTCAATAATGTCGATGGTGTGGATATTTATGTCACCAAAACCCTGGGCATATTCGACACCAGCCTGCAGGCCTACTTCGGTAGCTTTGATGATGAACTGGAGCTGGGCGGTGTACCCTCCGAAGCCAAAACACGCAACCAGATGGGGTTGGCCGGCACTTTGGGCAAGGATTGGTGGACCCTGCGTGCGGCCTACCACCAAGCGGATTTAACCGTTGATGTCACTGGCATTCCTATCGGCCCGAACCTGACTATTGGCGACTTTGCTTCCGCCCTTGAAGCTCTGGGCTATGCGGATAACGCCAACCGTTTACTAGTGGAAGAAGATGACGCTGTCTTCACCGAGTTTGGCCTGAATATCGATACCGGGCGTTTTGTAGCGGCGGCGGAATACGTGGAATTTGATCCAGGTGATGCGGTGCTCTCCAAGAATATCCGCCAGTATGTGATGGGCGGTGTGCGCGCCGGCAGTTGGCTGTTCCATGTCACCGGCTCGCAAGCAAAAGACGAAGCCACGCATCCGGAGGCGGGCATCCCCCCCAATCAGGCTGTACCCATTTTTGGTAGCACCAATGTGTTGATCGGCACGCTGGAAGCTATCGCCCAATCGCAGGTGGTCGAGCGCGATGTCGTATCGCTGGGTGTTCGCTGGGATGTCGCCTCCAGTGCCGCGCTCAAGTTCCAGTACGATGATGTCGATAATAAAAACGCGGGCGACCAGAAGGTCTATTCTGTAGCCTTACAAACCGTGTTTTAGGAGAGGGTGCCATGATAAATAAATCCCTGCGTGTAGTGGCAGCGACCTTGATGCTGGGGGGCGCCAGTTTTGTCTGGGCGGAGGTTGCGGTGATAGTGCATCCGTCGGCCGGTTTCGACGCGCTCACAGAAGATGATGTGGCGCGCTTGTTCCTGGGCAAAAGTAAAAGCTTTCCCGCCGGTTCGCCGGCAGTCCCGGTCAACCAAAATGAGGGGTCGGCAGCGCGCGATAAATTTAACGAGGCGATATGTAAGAAAAATGCCAGCCAGTACAAGGCTTATTGGTCGCAGCTGGTGTTTACCGGAAAAGGCACTCCCCCCAAAGATGCCGGTGACGATGCCGCCGTCAAAGCGGTGGTGGCTGCCAACGCCAATTCGATCGGCTATATCGACTCCAGCGCGGTAGATGCCTCAGTAAAGGTGGTATACAAAATTCCCTGATTGGCCGTTCAGAAAATCGCCGAGGAAAGCCCGATTTTTGGATCGGGCTTTTTTTTGATCAAAAAAATGTATACCATGACACACTTTTGGCACGTAAATAAGCATTTGTGACTTGGTTGTGAGATAATTCTGTTCGCATATGAAAATATGATATATGCGATAAGAATCGTTCGTATTGACCGGATAGATCCACTTTCGCGCTTCCCTCATTCTAATAACGACTCCAACTCCCATGCCCTTGACCCTGCGGAATCGATTTCGCCGGGCTAGATTCGCGCGGAAAATAGTTGACCCTGAAAAGCGGCTGCACACCGGTGCACCTTGTAAAACCACAACAGTTCTCTGGATGTTTGAACATGAAATGGCTTCTGATTTTTGCTGGTTGTTTAGTGAGCGTGGCCGCGTCTGCCACCCTGAACGATGGTATTAAAGCGTACAAAAAACAAAACTATGACGTTGCACTCGTCGAGTTTCGCCAGTTGGCTTCGGTGGGCAATGCGGAGGCGAGGCACTATCTGGGGCTGATGCAAAAAGACGGTCAAGGGATGCCGGCCGACCCGGGGCGGGCACTTTCCTGGTTTAAAAAGGCTGCCAACCAGGGGCACGCCGAATCATCGTTGGTGATGGGAAAGATGTACCTCGTTGGTGACGGCATTGACCAGAATGTGAAAGAGGCAATCGTGTGGCTGACCAAGGCTGCCGCGCAGGGCTCGACCGAGGCGCAATATGAATTGGCGACCTTGTATTACAAGGGTGAGCTGCAAGAAAAAGACATCGCCAGCGCGGTTAAATGGTTTGAGGCGGCGGCCACCAGCGGTAACGTTGAAGCCCAGTTCCAGCTGGCTAGCATCTTCAACAAGGGCGAGGAGGTGCCTCAGGATGTTGATGCCGCCCTGGTTTGGTATCGCAAAGCCGCTGCTGCAGGTCACCTCGAAGCGAAATACACGCTCGCCTATTTTTATCTGGACGGCCAAATACTGGCTCAGAACTACCCTCTCGCGCTTTCTCTGTTTACTGAATTGGCGCAAAAGGGTAATCGCAATGCGCAGTTCGCGCTGGGCTGCATGTATGACGAAGGCTTGGGCGTAGAGAAAAATATTGCCGTCGCATTTGATTGGTATTTGAAAGCGGCCAACCAGGGTTATGACGAAGCCCAATTAATGGTTGGCTATATGTATTTCACCGGCACCGGCGTCAAAAAAGACCCTGCAGTGGCGGAAGCCTGGCTACAAAAAGCCGTTGCACAAGGCAATCCCAAAGCAACAAAAATGCTGGGTGAAATGCGTGCAGCTAAAAAGAAGTGAGAGTGAAGTTAAGAGTTGAAAAAAATCAGCGCATGAAAACGGCGCAGCGAATCCTGAATGCAAGTGTATAAACATTGTTGATTCGTTGGCTGATGCTGTTTGAAATGTTTTGTTTGAAAAATAGTGGTTAACTTTAGGAGCAGTTAGTAATGAGTGTAATTAACAAAATACACAAAAAGCATGGCATCGCACTTGCCATCGCAAGTGTAATGTTTGCACCTCTCGCGCAAGCGGCAGATGTGGATATCTCGGGCTTTTTATCCGTTGGCGGTGGCATGGTTGATGATGCTGACAGCATCAGCTATGACGGTTACGACGAAGAAGATTTAACTTTTGATCGCAACCTGTTGGGTTTGCAGGTCACTGGTCAAGTGAACGAAACCATCAGTGCGACGGCGCAGTTAATCGCACGCAGTGAAAATGAATATGAAGTCACTGCAGAGTGGGCCTATCTCGCATGGCAGGCGACCGACAATGGTAAAGTTCGCGCCGGCCGCTTGCGTACACCGCTCTACATGTATTCTGACTCGTTGGACGTTGGCTATTCCTACCCCTGGATCAGCGCGCCAAACGAAGTGTACTACCTGCCGTTTAACAACGTGGACGGTGTGGACTACTACCTGACTGCACCCCTGGGCAGTTTTGATACCAGCTTCCAGGCCTACTTCGGTAGCTTTGAATCTGACTTCAATTTTGAAGATGGCACTGAAGGTTATGCCACCCTGCGCAACCAAATGGGTGTGGCTGCAACCCTCGGTAGAGATTGGTGGACCCTGCGTGCCGCTTACCACCAAGTGGATCTGACCGTTGATATCCTCAATTCGCAGCAACTCAACGGGTTTATTTCCCAGTTATCAGCTAACCCCGCCTTTTCCTACCTCGTCCCGAGCATTGCGGTCGATGAAGACAAAGGGACCTTTGGTGAGCTTGGCCTGAGTATCGATACCGGCCGCTTTGTTGCTGTTGCCGAACACGTTGAGTTTGAGGTGCAGGATTCCTTACTCGCCAAGAATGTGCGCGATTATTTAATGGTCGGTGTAAGGTTCGGTGATTTCCTATTCCACGTCACCGGCTCCAAGGCGGATGATGAAGTGGCGAATCTGAGCGCCGGTATTCCGGTAAGTGCACAAACCGCTCCGCTGATTGCGGCGCTGGACGGGATTGCAGCTGCGCGCGAAGTAGATCGCGAAGTGGTCACCCTGGGTACCCGTTGGGATGTAAGCTCGGGCACCGCACTCAAGTTGGAAATTGATGACGTCGATGACGCAAATGGTGAGCAGAAAGTTCTGTCTGTTGCCTTACAAGCTGTATTTTAAGGGGAGTTGCTAATATGAAAACTGTATTTACATCATTGGCAGCGGGCCTTGCACTTAGTCTATCCAGCTTCTGCTTTGCTGAAATCGCCGTTATTGTGCACCCGTCGTCAGGCGTTAGTTCGCTTACCGAAGACGATATTTCGCGCCTGTTCCTCGGTAAAAGCAAAAGCTTCCCTGCCGGTGGCCAAGCTGTGCCAGTGAACCAAAGCGAAGGGTCTGCTGCACGCGATAAATTCAACGAAGTTATCTGTAAGAAAAATGCCAGCCAATACAAGGCCTACTGGTCGCAGTTAGTATTTACTGGCAAGGGCACCCCGCCCAAAGATGCAGGCAACGATGCGGCGGTAAAAGCGCTGGTTGCAGCCAACCCCAAGATGATCGGCTACGTGGATGCCAGTGCGGTTGATGCTAGCGTTAAAGTGGTCTTCAAGCTGCCCTAATCTTTTTAGGAAAGCTACTGTTAGAAAATGCCCGCCGCGTGCGGGCATTTTTTATCCATCATAAAAATCCCTTAAGCTGGCACAATTAGGCTAAAATGCGCGCCTTTTTTACCCAATCACCTTTGTTTACTCCTTTTTTAGTCGCACTGTCGCAGAGAAATTACCCGTGATCTCCACCGCCAATATCACCATGCAATTTGGTGCAAAACCGCTTTTTGAAAACGTTTCGGTCAAATTCAACAACAGCAATCGCTATGGTTTGATCGGTGCCAACGGCTGCGGCAAATCCACCTTTATGAAAATACTCGGTGGCGATCTCGAGCCCTCTGCCGGTCAGGTGATGCTGGAGCCCAACGTCCGTTTGGGTAAATTGAAGCAGGATCAATTCGCCTACGAAGATTTTTCGGTGGTGGATACCGTGATCATGGGCCATACCGAACTCTGGGCGGTGAAGGCTGAGCGCGATCGTATTTATGCATTGCCGGATATGAGTGAAGACGACGGCATGCGTGTTGCTGAGTTGGAAGTCGCCTTTGCCGAGATGGACGGCTACACCGCTGAATCGCGCGCGGGTGAATTATTGCTCGGGCTGGATATTCCTATCGAACAGCATTTTGGCCCTATGAGCGCCGTTGCGCCGGGCTGGAAACTTCGCGTGTTGCTCGCGCAAGCGCTGTTTGCCGATCCGGAAGTGCTGTTGCTCGACGAACCGACCAACAACCTCGATATCAACACCATCCGCTGGTTGGAAGGCATGCTGACCCAGCGCAACAGCACCATCATTATCATTTCGCATGACCGCCACTTTTTGAACGCGGTCTGCACCCACATGGCGGATCTGGATTACGGCGAGCTGCGTGTTTATCCCGGCAATTACGACGACTACATGATGGCGTCCGAACAAGCGCGCGAAAAATTATTGAACGAAAATGCGAAGAAGAAAGCGCAAATTGCCGAGCTGCAAACTTTCGTGAGCCGCTTTTCTGCGAACGCATCCAAAGCCAAACAGGCGACCTCGCGCGCAAAACAAATTGATAAAATCCAGTTGGACGATATCAAACCATCGAGCCGCGTAAGCCCCTATATTCGCTTTACCCAAAACAAAAAATTGCATCGCCAGGCGGTAACGCTGGAAAGTGTAAGCAAGGCTTACGATCGCCCGTTGTTTACCGATTTGAGTATGCAAGTTGAAGCAGGTGAGCGTATTGCGATCATCGGCCCTAACGGCGCCGGTAAGACGACATTGCTGCGCTGTTTGTATGGCGATTTACAGCCTGATGCGGGCACAGTGAAATGGGCCGAGCAAGCGGAGATTGGCTATTTTGCACAAGACCACGCTGCGGATTTTGCCGATAACGCCATTGTATTTGATTGGATGAAGCAGTGGACTAAAGGCGACGAGCAATTAGTACGCAGTGCATTGGGTCGTATGCTTTTTTCAAACGATGAAGTAAAGAAAAATGTAAAAGTATTATCCGGTGGAGAAAAAGGTCGCATGCTGTTTGGCAAGCTCAGCCTTATCAATCCTAATGTGTTGTTGATGGATGAACCAACTAACCACTTGGATATGGAATCCATCGAAGCATTAAACCTCGCGTTGGAAAATTATCCCGGCACCTTGATTTTTGTCAGTCATGATCGCGAGTTTGTGTCATCACTGGCGACACGGATTATCGATATGCAGCCAAGCGGTTTAATCGATTTCCATGGCAACTACGAAGATTATCTGCGCAGCCAGGGCATTTACACTATGTAAATGCAACGCATTAAAAAAGCCCGCATTGAGAAATCAATGCGGGCTTTTTATTTACTGTTTGCGGAAAAAGACATTACGCTTTGGTGCGCCGCGCCGCGAACAAACCAATCAAGCCCATCATCAACAACGCCAATGTAGATGACTCAGGGACAGAGGTAACTTTAATACCAATAACCAGGTCGTCGTGGTTGTCGTCGTCTTTGAAGCCGCCGGTGTCATCAAAGAACAGGATGGCATCGTAGAGCGTGCTATTAAAAGTTGCATCGAGCACGGTCGCAAAAGAAACCCAATGATCACCATTGTTATTGCCACCGTTGGCTACAGAGTTGGGCAATACACCCGACCCGCTAGTGGTGAAGGTGAAACCAAGCAAATCACCGATAGCATAGTTGCCGGCAGAGGTAAAAGAAGGGGAGGGGAGTAGGTTGTCGATACTGCCTGCACTGGTTGAGAAGGTATTTTTCCAACCGGCTTCTGCACCCAGAAAATCAAACTGCAATTCCAGCCAGCCATCAATGTTGGATTTCAGGTTGCCGCCAACGTTGTAACTGGATGCGCCCACACTGGCAGCGTAGAAGTTGATGGGCGGGATAGCGGAGGTAGCACCGCCATCGAGTTGTAAATAGCCTGCATGTGCAGCCAGTGGGCTTAGTGTGATGAGCGCCGCTGCTGCGAGTTGAGTCAGTTTCATAAGTTTCGTCCTTTCTAATGAAGCCATTGGATGAGTAAAACAACGGTCTAAGCCTGTGGTTTAAGGGCATTAACTGTGCCAGCAATTCATTTTTTATTTAAAACAACATGGGTCGATTTTGGTGGGTGCAAAAATGTAAACATTTTCGACTGCCGCAATGGGTTTTAAAATGTTGCTGGAATAACAGGTTCAATAGTTAGACATGTTTATGTAGGTGAGCGTATAGGTTTGCTCTCGATTTTAGATGCACTCCTAATTTGCTTCGATTTGCGCTGGAGAAAATAAACCAGTCCGGCAACTACAATCAGGAGCGTGAGCCCCAGAAGAGGGCGGAAAAAAATCCACGCGATACTAATAATGAGCATTGTTAACGCCAGCCCGAGCAAGAAGCTGACAATCCCTATGCCGACTTCCAGGATATTGCCAAGCAGCGGCGCTATATCGGCGAGCACTGATAAAGGCCGCAAAATCATATTGAACGCGAGTATCAGCAGCGCACAGCCGGCCAAGCGGATCAGCCAGGTCATTAGCCTGTTGCCACTTTTTGCGCTTTCAAACATGGCGTCTGCGGTTTTTGTTCCCTCATCCAGCAGGGCGATTTCCCGGCCGTTGCTAGCGATGTGTGGAATAAGCGATTGGCCGGAGAGGTCACCTATGGCGCTGTAGGTTTGCGCGGGTATGTAGTTGAACGAGATCTGCTGGTCGCCAATTTTAGGCTTCCTTTCATCCTGCCCGTAATAAAAGCCTTCACTGTTTTTGGCTACTCCTTTTGGTAAAACAATATCGTTTGGCGTATCGAGTGGTTGAAAATTTGCGATCCCGGATTTATGGGTTTCCGATAATTGATATTGGCCAATGCGGATCACATCGGCAGTCCATACCTTGGCTTGATAGCGCCATTTCTCCGGATTTTGATGGCCATTGGGTTTTTTGAAGCGCGATGAGTCGATCTGGTTGCTGGACCACACTTTTTCATAGGTGTAAGTAGTGACGGTTTCCGTATCGCCGCCGATGTTTTTTTTCTCTTCGCTGTGTGACTTTTCATCCCACTGATAAGTCTCTACCTGCCGTTCCAGTTTTAGTGCCTGTGCGCTTACTGGTAACAGGTCATCGCTCAGGGTTTGGCTGCTTGATGCTTCGCCGCTAAGGTGCACCAATTTGCCGTTCATGTGCGGCGCAGCCTCACTTGAGTTTATCGACACCACCAAGCCTTGCGACTCTGCCAGTGCGTTGTGGGTTTTGACTGCGCGGCCTTCATTCCAGAACAGCAGGCAGGCGCCGACGATAAGCAGTAGCCAACCAAGCAAAAAGCCTTTTATCGATGAACCTATGCGGCTAAACCAGGATTTATGAGTGGTTTCAGTAAATGTATCGCCCACGATTTACTCCTTGTATTCATTATTGTGAGTGCCATTGCGGCGCGCCATTTTTAGCAGCATGCGTAGCGGCGGGCAAGTTCCCAAAAGAAAAGGGGGCAGATGATCTGCCCCCTCTTGCTTGCATAACGCTGGCTTACATAGCTGCCAGATAAATCGCTTAGTTACACACTACCCCGCCGCCGCCAGTGCCCTGGCTGTTGCAGGTGCTGGTGGTGATGCAGCTTCTGTTGTTCTCCCAGCCCCAGCCGCTCGCCGTGGCGGTGCAGATTGGGTAGCGGGTGCCCCACCAGTTGCATTGGCAGTTGCTGGGGGTGACTGGGGTGCTGCTACGGCTACTGCTGGTTTGGGGCACTGGCGTACTGCTGCGACTACTGCTGGAGGCGGCTGGTGTACTGGTGGTGCCGCCGTTAGGCGCAACGGCGCGGCCAGTGCTCGGGTCGATACGGCCTGGGCACAGGTTTTTCGCACGCAGGTTCGCAGCAATCTGTGCGATGGCGGCATTGGTGTTGTTGTAGCTGGCATCGTGCATCAGGATCACCTGGCCGTTCTGCAACTGGTTGGCGGCATTGGCAATAGCCGCCGCGCTGGCACCATTCCAGTCTTGTGAGTCGACATCCCAGGTGATTACCCGCAAACCTGCCGCTTGCGCCGCTTGATTAATGGTGGCGTTGGTTTCGCCATAGGGTGGACGGAACAGGGTTGGCTTAGGCGCGCCCGCATTTTGGATTGCCTGGTTGGTGCGGTTCAGCTCATCGGCCACCTGGGCTTGCGTCCAGCTGGTCATGTGCTGATGGGTGTAGCTGTGGTTTTGGATTACGCCCACGCTCAGCAATTGTGGGATCAGGTTGGTATTGGATGACACATAATTACCCTGTACGAACCAGGTGACCGGCGTCAGGTTGTTTTGCTTGAGCAGATTGATGAGGGTGGTGCTGTTGCTGCCGGGGCCATCGTCAAAGGTGATACCGACGTAGCCGCTGCAATTGTTGTTCGCCGCGCTGCTGCTGGAACCGGTGTTGCCGCCAGTGCTGCTGGTGCCACCACCGGTGCCGCCGCTGCAGCTGCCACTGAAGCAATCATAGGTGTAGCCAAAGCCGATCACGCCATTGCAGTGCATGGTTTCAGAGTTGCCGCCACCGCCGCAGGAGCCATTGGCATAAAGCCCGGTGTTGTACTCCATATCTTCTGCTTGACGGGTCTCGCCGTTTACGCGGATGTAATCCACTACCGCGTCGCGGCTGCCACCATCGTTATCAAACTGTACCTGGATATCGCCCGAGGCACTGCCGGTATAGTTGAGATCCT
>DATIDX010000162.1:0-9575 GCA_035456025.1 Cellvibrio sp.
CGTACGCCTTTTTCTCGCCGCCCCATACTTCCGCACACACAATCGTCAACGCCGCCGTCAGGGTCGTTTTACCATGGTCAACGTGACCAATCGTACCCACGTTCACGTGCGGTTTCTTGCGCTCAAATGATGCCTTTGCCACGATAATTACCCCTTTAAATCAATATTAAAAATTAACGTTTATTTTTCTCGATAATATCCTGAGCAACATTATTAGGTGCTTCAGAATATTTCGCGAATTCCATTGTATAAGTCGCACGACCCTGCGTTGCAGAACGCAATGAAGTCGCATAACCAAACATTTCTGCCAAGGGCACTTCCGCGTTGATAACTTTGCCCATTGGACTTTCGTCCATACCTAAAATCAATCCACGGCGACGGTTTAAATCACCCACCACATCACCCATGTTAGTTTCTGGTGTCACCACCTCAACTTTCATGATTGGCTCCAACAGTACCGCACCACCTTTGAATGACAATTCTTTAGTAGCCATAGAGGCGGCAACTTTAAACGCCATTTCATTAGAGTCAACGTCATGGTAAGAACCGTCGAATACTGTAGCCTTCAAACCCAATAATGGGTAACCAGCCACAACACCATTTTTCATCTGCTCGGCAATACCTTTCTGAATGGCCGGGATATATTCTTTTGGCACTACACCACCGACTACTTCATTAACAAATATCAGCTCTGCAGAATCAGGCTCGTCCTCGTTTGGCTCGAAACGTATCCAGCAATGACCATACTGACCACGACCACCAGATTGACGCACAAACTTGCCTTCGATTTCACACTTGTTGCGAATACGTTCGCGGTAGGCTACCTGTGGCTTACCGATATTGGCTTCTACACCAAATTCACGCTTCATGCGATCGACAATAATATCGAGGTGCAATTCACCCATACCGGAAATAATGGTCTGACCGGTTTCTTCATCAGTACGTACGCGGAATGACGGATCTTCCTGCGCCAATTTTCCAAGGGCAACACCCATTTTTTCCTGATCAGGCTTGGATTTAGGCTCCACCGCAACAGAAATAACCGGCTCTGGAAACTCCATCCGCTCCAACACGATACGGTTATCGAGATCACAAAGAGTTTCGCCTGTAGTGACATCTTTCAATCCAATAGCTGCGGCGATATCACCAGCAAGAATTTCAGTGATTTCTTTACGGCTATTAGCGTGCATCTGCACGATACGACCGATACGCTCTTTACGTTCTTTCACTGAGTTATAAACGCTGTCGCCACTGTTCAGAGTGCCGGAATACACACGAATAAATGTCAACGTTCCAACAAATGGATCAGTTGCAATCTTGAATGCCAGCGCTGCAAACGGCGCTTTGTCATCTGCTGGACGCGTGTCTGAGTCACCGTTTTCAAGAACGCCCTGTATCGGCTTGACTTCGTTAGGCGCTGGCAAGTATTCAATTACGGCATCAAGCATCGCCTGAACACCTTTATTTTTAAAAGCAGAACCGCCAATCACGGGGATAATTTCACCAGCCAACGTACGAACACGAATACCTTGCTTGATTTCCTCTTCAGACAATTCGCCTTCGTCGAGGTATTTATTCATCAATTCTTCACTAGCTTCAGCCGCAGCCTCAACCATGAATTCACGCATTTTCTGGCATTTTCCTAACAGATCAGCAGGAATCTCTTCATACTCAAAAGTCATACCTTGATCTGCTTCATTCCAGCGAATGGCTTTCATCTTGACGAGATCGACCACACCTTTAAAATTTTCTTCCGCACCGATAGTCATTTGCAAAGGCACTGCATTAGCACCTAAACGATCCTTCAACTGTGCGACAACTTTTTCAAAATCAGCGCCGGAACGGTCCATTTTGTTAACAAATACCATGCGTGGCACGCCATATTTGTTAGCTTGACGCCATACCGTTTCGGTTTGTGGTTGCACGCCTGAAGTGCCACACAGCACAACAACGGCGCCATCAAGTACGCGCAAAGAACGCTCTACTTCAATTGTAAAATCTACGTGTCCCGGAGTATCAATGATGTTGATATGGTGATCAGGGAACTGTGCCTGCATACCGCGCCAGTGTGTAGTCACAGCAGCTGACGTAATGGTTATTCCGCGCTCCTGCTCCTGTACCATCCAGTCAGTAGTCGCTGCGCCATCATGCACTTCGCCAATTTTGTGCGATAGTCCTGTATAAAAAAGCACGCGCTCTGTGGTTGTAGTTTTACCAGCGTCTACATGTGCGCAAATACCGATATTTCGATAACGTGCGATAGGGGTTGTACGTGCCACAAGACTTCTCCAAAAAATCAGCCCGACATGCGGGCCAGTTAAAAATTCTCGACTTCGACTTCAGTGCAATCTGAAATACCAAACCTTAAAAAACGCAAAGGCGACTAATCCACATTAGCCGCCTCTCGCTGACAAAATTAATCCGCCAAAAACTGTAATGCTAATTTAGAAGCGGTAATGCGAGAACGCTTTGTTGGCCTCGGCCATTCTGTGCACATCTTCGCGTTTTTTAACAGCTGCACCTTTACCTTGTGCGGCATCCATCATTTCGCCAGCAAGACGCTGCCTCATAGATTTCTCACCACGCTTGCGCGAATAGTCAACCATCCAGCGCATAGCCAAAGCATTACGACGTGAAGCACGAACTTCCACAGGTACTTGATAAGTCGCACCACCAACACGGCGAGCTTTTACCTCAACCATTGGCGCAATGTTTTCCATTGCCTGTTCAAAAATTTCGATAGGATCTTTACTGAGTTTTTCTTTGACTATATCCAATGCACCGTAAACAATACGCTCTGCAACGGATTTTTTGCCGCTTTCCATAACATGGTTAACAAATTTTGCTAACAACGGGCTTCCGAATTTTGGATCTGGCAGCACTTCTCGTTTGGCCGCCACTCTTCTTCTTGGCATAACTATTTACCTCTAATTTCAGGTTAATCCGGGACACATCAATTGCCCGGCCTTACTTTGTCTATTCTGCCGCCAGATCTAGTAGCTAGCAGAAAAATCAAACATTACTTCTTAGGACGCTTGGCGCCATATTTTGAGCGACGCTGCTTACGATCCTTAACGCCTGCGGTATCCAAACTGCCCCGAACCGTGTGGTAGCGCACACCTGGCAAATCCTTTACACGGCCACCACGAATCAATACAACACTGTGCTCTTGAAGGTTATGCCCCTCACCACCGATATACGAAGACACCTCAAAACCATTGGTCAAGCGCACACGGCAAACTTTACGGAGAGCCGAGTTAGGTTTTTTCGGTGTCGTGGTGTAAACACGAGTACAAACACCACGCCGCTGTGGACACTGCTGCAGTGCAGGCACATCGCTTTTGGCTGCTCTGCGCTGTCTCGGCTGGCGTACCAGCTGATTGATTGTTGCCATTGAAAAACTCCACTATCAAGCCCGTCTAGCGGACCAACTTAAACCCAGCATACCGAAGACAACAGCCGCCTCCGGCAACAGAGCCGAAAAAGAGGCGGCATCATATATAAGCGGCAGCACAGCGTCAAGGACGCAAAGTGCACGCCAGTTATCGGAAACGCCCCGGCAGCCTGATTCCGCCACCTAATCCTGCAGGCATCCCCCCACCCGCACCGGGTCCACCACCTGATCCTCCCGGCAACTGACCGGAAATACCGCGCATCATGTTAGTTAGCCCCTTACCACCCTTCAGTTTTTTCATCATTTTTGCCATTTGCTTGTGTTGTTTCAGCAAGCGATTGAGATCCTGCAGATCCGTACCGGACCCCTGGGTAATCCTGCGCTTGCGTGAACCGTTTAATACCTCGGGGTCACGGCGCTCAAACGGAGTCATCGAGTTAATAACAGCCTCCATTCTCTTGAATTGTTTGACCGTCTCTTCCTGTTGCGCAATCTGGGCCATTTGCCCCATGCCTGGAAGCTTGTCCAGCAACCCAGCCATCCCCCCCATATTCTGCATTTGCTGGAGCTGGTCACGCAGATCCTCAAGATCAAACCGCTGACCTTTGTGCACCTTCATTGCCAGCTTTTCAGCTTTCTTATGATCAATCTTTTGCTGTGCTTCCTCGATTAAAGACAACACGTCCCCCATCCCGAGGATACGCGATACGATGCGATCAGGATGGAAAGGCTCCAAGGCATCCGCTTTTTCACCGACACCAATAAATTTGATCGGCTTACCTGTTATATGCCGTACCGACAACGCAGCGCCGCCACGAGCATCACCATCCAGTTTTGTCAGAATTACACCAGTTAATGGCAATGCATCGTTGAATGCCTTAGCAGTATTCACTGCATCCTGCCCAATCATTGCATCAATGACAAACAGCGTTTCAACCGGATTTAATCCAGCATGCAGAGCCTGAATTTCCTCCATGAGTGTTTCATCAACATGAAGTCGACCTGCAGTATCAATAATCAATACATCGGCTAGTTGACGCTTTGCTGCATCAACTGCAGCCACAGCAATATCAAGAGGTTTTTGTCCAATATCACTAGGGAAGAATTTTGCGCCAACCTCATTGGCCAAAGTTTCCAGTTGCTTGATAGCCGCTGGTCGATAGACATCGACGCTGGCTACCATGACATTTTTTTTCAATCTTGTTTTTATATGCTTGGCTAGCTTTGCAACGCTTGTGGTCTTGCCGGCGCCTTGCAAACCCGCCATCAAAATAATAGCCGGCGGCTTAACTGCAAGGTTAAGCTCTTCAGTAGCTCCTCCTATTACAGCAATCAGCTCATCCTGCACAATTTTGACAAACTGTTGGCCGGGACTAAGGCTGCGACTGACTTCCTGACCGATAGCTCGCTTTCGAACGCTTTCGACGAAATCCTTAACCACAGAAAGCGCAACATCGGCCTCCAATAATGCCTTGCGAACTTCACGCAGCGCATCCTGAATATTGTCGTCAGACAATCTAGCCTTACCTGTGATATTACGCAGGGTACCAGATAAACGATCGGTAAGATTTTCAAACATAGGTAAACTCACTCAAAAAAATAAAACAGCAATATTGGTAATAATAAAATTGTATTACAAACAGATCAGCGGGAAATCTTTGGCGCCATCGCCATGTTTCGGGGGCATTCTGCTTTGCTATAACGCCAACGATGATGAGACCACATCCAGCTTTCAGGCTGACGCCGGACATGCGCATCAACAGCATCCATATACTTTTGTGACACTTCTCCGTTGCCATTATAGGGCGCCTCTGCAAGGGGACTAATCAAGATTCGATAGCGTCCACGGGCAACTCTTTCCGTAGCAACATAAAATAACGGGTACCCCGTCAACTTGGCAATTCTTTCCGGACCAATAACAACAGGAGTTTCAATCCCCATAAATGTAGTCCAATATTTTTCATCTTTGCGACGCGGATTCTGGTCTGCCAGAATGCCAAATGCATGCACCTCTTGTCTCAATTTAAGAATCACTCTCGCTGCGTTTTCAGCAGGGATCATGCCAGCACCAAATCGAGTCCGCATATCCATAAAAAAACGATCTGCAGATGGATTATGTAAAGGTCGATACAAGGCATCAAGTGGAAAGGATAATGCGGCGGCCACTGACGCCAGCATCCATTCCCAATTCCCCTGATGCGCAGACAGTAGTATGGTTGACAACTTTCTTTCAGCACAGACTTCCAGACGCTCAAGACCCACTATCTCAACTCGCGCTGACAACTCCTCTGGTGTTAGCCTGGATAGCATCAATATTTCTACAACCACATCAGCAAGGTGGCAATAGAACCGCTTTGCAAGATCCTGTCGGAAGAGCAAATCCTCATCCGGGAATACGAGCAACAAATTCTTATCGACTGTTGCGCGTCTATAGCGCACCACACAGCGAAGGATCCACGCCAACATATCAGCCAGAATATACAGAACCCGATCTGGCAATTTGGCAATTATCTTCAAAAAAAACAACATATAGAAACCAGGAGTTTAATGCTTAATTAAAAAAGTCTTTGGTATTTTTCCAGAGCTTCTTACTGGTGTCTTTTATTCCTTCGCCAAGGTCACGGAAATCTTTTCCCACACCACCCTCATGATTTCCATTATCTTCTTTTGCTGTAGCACGCCTATGGGACACCCCACTCTCTACTACAGAACTATTTTTCGCTATTAATCCCTGCTTATCCGCTTCCGCCATTACGCCATCCACTATAGTGTGCGTTATCCGATTAAGGATCTCGACTGGTGCAATGCCATTCTCTTGCACTCCAACATCAGAGAAAGCTACATCCGCCATACCAAAACTCCTGGACAAACCAGGCTTCTTTTTGCTGCCCGCATTAATTTTGATGTTAGAAAACTTTAACTCCTTAATCTGCAGAAGCAGGGGATCTTTCGCATCTCTCGCTTTTGCATTCAGACTATCTCTCAATAATTGCAGTCCAAACCCCTGAAGATTATCTCCTTCCGTATCAATATCGTAGAAAACTGTTACATCCTTAACTTCAACCGAATTCATCGTCA
Source organism: Cellvibrio sp. (assembly GCA_035456025.1). GTDB lineage: Bacteria > Pseudomonadota > Gammaproteobacteria > Pseudomonadales > Cellvibrionaceae > Cellvibrio. The sequence goes on from DATIDX010000162.1 coordinate 6,473, forward strand.
ACACATCAGGAAGAAGCCCTCTCCACCTAAAACTCGGAGAAAAATCAGGGGTAAACTGCACGGCTGTTACACTGGCACAAAAGAGAACCGCATTTTCCGCATCGGGAAAACACAAGCCAGAAAGCAGCAATTTTCTATCCATAAAACTAATCAATGAGCTTTCAACCCGAACACTCGATCCCACCATTTTTGATCCATGCAACTCAACCACGTCCTTTATAAAAGAACGGCCAGCCATTTCCAGAGAATTTGCTGCCAACCATAGCAACAATCCGATAGAAATTATAATTTGCAAGAATACTTTCATGTTTTGGGATAAATTTTGTCGCAGTAAATATTCAATGTTTTTCTACACGAAAGACTTGATCGTGCTCTATTGCCAATACTTTTACACGAATACCTGCTGGCAAATCCTCTGATGCAGATGCTTCCCAGAAGCTGTCATCAACACGGATTTTTCCACGTCCATTTTCAATAGCATCGCTTAGCGTAAATACCCGACCGATGTATTGGGCACCCCTCTGGTTCAGCAATGGCTCATCTATTACGTGCGGATGTTTCAGTTGGTACTGCCACCAACTCAAAGCACAAGCCACACTGGCAACAGAAAAAACCAGCAATTGCCACTGCCAGCCAAGCTCAGGAACAACAAACAACACCCCACCTGTAATGCCGGCTGCAATACCAACCCATAGCAAATATCCGCCAGCGCCGGCCATCTCAACTATGAGCAACAAAAGCCCCAAAGCAAACCAGTGCCAGTAACTTAATGCATACACGGTTTCCATTACTCACCCTTGACTGGCTGTTTCTGATCCGATGGAACGATGTTTTTAAATAATTCACCAATGCCAGCAACAGAACCGATAATTTGCGATGCCTCCAAAGGCATCATGATAATTTTGCTATTATTCGCTGAAGCAACTTTACCCAACGCCTCAATATATTTCTGCGCAACGAAATAATTCACTGCTTGAATATCACCTTTGGCAATAGCCTGGGACACCATGTGCGTAGCTTTAGCTTCGGCTTCCGCTTCACGCTCACGCGCTTCAGCCTGCAAAAATGCTGACTGGCGCAAACCTTCCGCTTTCAATATCTGGGCTTGTTTAAGGCCATCCGCCTCAAGGATTTCAGCCTGCTTACGACCTTCAGCTTCCAGCACCAACGCACGTTTGTCCCGCTCCGCTTTCATCTGGTTAGCCATAGAATCAATCAAATCACGCGGGGGGGTAATATCCTTAATTTCTATGCGGGTAACTTTAAGCCCCCAAGGATTTGTAGCCTGATCCACGGTATGCAATAGGCGCTCGTTGATCTCATCACGTCGGGACAGCATTTCATCCAACTCCATGGACCCTAATACCGTACGGATATTGGTCATGGTCAGATTGCGTATAGCATGATCCAGATCAGCGACCTCGTATGAGGCTTTGGCCGCATTTACGACCTGATAAAAGCAGACAGCATCAATCTTGACCATCGCATTATCCGCACTGATAACCTCTTGTGGAGGAATATCAAGCACTTGCTCCATCATGATCACGCGCTGACCGATACGATCTATAAAAGGAATGATGAAGTTCAGACCTGGGCTCAGGGTCTGGATATAACGCCCAAAGCGCTCAACGGTCCACTCATACCCCTGCGGCACAAAACGTATACCTTGCTTGACCATATAAAGGGCAAATACACCGAGCAGCCACGGAACCAATTGTGCGATAGACATGAAGTTTCCTCTTGAAAATGGGTCGAGCCCGAACAAGGCATCAAAAGCTGTAGAATGTTATCAGCTTTGAAACGCTTTGGGCGCTGACACCGGCTACCTTGTTGGGTGTTCCATATTGGATGTGGCTGGCGTACAATGCCCGCCCTTTCTGCGTGCCCCTAAGCAAGCAGTTCAGTACGGCCCGGCTCACATAAGCCTGATTTTAGAGAGTGAAAACACCATGGTAACGATTCGTCTGTCACGCGGCGGCTCAAAAAAGCGCCCTTTTTACCACTTGGCAGTAACTGATTCACGCAATGCGCGCGATGGCAGCTTTATTGAGCATGTCGGCTTCTTTAACCCGATCGCTCGCGGTCAGGAAGAGCGCGTGCGTATTGATCGTGAGCGTGTAGCGTTCTGGGTAAGCCGCGGCGCGCAACTCTCTGATCGTGTATCCAGACTGCTAAGCGAAAAAGCTGCTGCCTGATTCTTCTCCTGTACTTGCGGCTTTTATGGCCTTGTCAGAACAGAATGAAAAGGTAGTCGTCGGCAAGCTAACGTCTGTCTACGGTATAAAAGGTTGGGTGAAAGTGCATTCATACACTGATCCGCCTGAGAAAATTTTTACCTTCAGTCCGTGGTTTCTCACCAACACTGAAGATGAGACCCGTCATACTACAGCAGTGATTGATGGGTATAGAGCACACGGCAAAGGCCTTGTCGCACATATTAAAGGCATAGATGATCGCAATGAGGCAGCGCTTTTTTGCCAGCGCCTGATTGCAGTAGAAATGGGCGAACTGCCAAAACTGCCCGAGGGTGAATATTACTGGCAGCAATTAACAGGTTTGCAGGTACTCAGTAATTACGAAGATCAAGCGCCTGTATTACTAGGCGAGGTTTCAGGCCTGATGGAAACGGGCGCAAACGACATTCTGGTCGTTGCACCATGTGAAGGCAGCATTGATAAACGCGAACGGCTGCTGCCTTATGTCGATGCGTACATACTGAAAATTGATTTGGCAGCAGGCAGTATGCTGGTTGATTGGGATCCAGAGTTTTAAGATCTGAAAATTGGAATTTGAGGTAAAGACCGGTGAAAGTGGGCGTGGTAACACTGTTCCCTGAAATGTTCACCGCAGTGACGGAATCCGGTATCAGCGGCCGCGCCTTCAAGAATGGCCTGCTAACACTGCAATGCTGGAACCCTCGCAACTTTGCTCAGGACAAGCACCAAACAGTGGATAGCCGCCCCTACGGCGGCGGCCCTGGTATGGTAATGATGGTTGAGCCATTGCAAGCTGCGCTGCGAGCCGCGCGCGCTGCATTGCCAACAGCAAAAGTGATTTATTTGTCGCCGCAAGGTAAGACATTGAATCAAGCTGCAATAGAAAG
>DATIDX010000163.1:0-2673 GCA_035456025.1 Cellvibrio sp.
TATCAGCGTGGGCGGCGGCGGTGGTGTGGGTTGGGGTTTGACCGACAGCATGACCAATGCCGAAGTGAAAGCAGAAGTGATTGTCGATCCAAAAATTTATCACACCATCAAAGAAGTTAAAAATGGCCAAGGGCCTGCGCCAATTAAAACGGCGGAAGGTTGGTTGCATCTTGCGCACGGCGTGCGCAATACCGCTGCCGGTTTGCGTTACACACTCTATATGTTCATGACCGAATTGGAACGCCCCTGGGTAATTACTCATAGACCTGCTGGTCATTTTATTGCTCCGCACGGTGCAGAGCGTGTGGGCGATGTGTCCAACGTGACCTTCTCCAATGGCTGGATTGTGAATGAAAAAAATGAAGTATTTATTTATTACGCTTCATCGGACACGCGCATGCATGTAGCCACATCAACCGTGGAAAAATTGATCGACTACTGCAAAAACACACCCGAAGATGGTTTGCGTTCTGCCGCATCGGTGGCGGTGCGCAATGAATTGATCAGTGCCAATTTAAAAGTGTTGAAGGATTTGGTGTAACCCATGAATGCCGCAAGTCTTCCGGTGCGTTTTGCATCGCTACAACAGGAATTTCACCAGGAGCTAATTGCTATTGCCGATTGGTGGGCCGCGCACGCGCTCGACCAAGAGCAAGGCGGTTTTTACGGTGAAATTGATGTGCAAAACCAACCGGTCAAGCAGGCGAGCAAAGGCATTATTTTAAATGCGCGGATTTTGTGGTTTTTTAGCGAAGTTGCGCAGGAAATTGATAATCCTCTCTACCGCAGCTGCGCTACGCGCGCCTACGACTATGTGATTGCGCATTTCTTTGATAAAGACTACGGCGGCGTTTATTGGGAGTTGGATGCGGCCGCTGCACCGATCAATACCAAAAAACAAGTCTATGCGCAGGCGTTTACGATTTATGCCCTCTGCGCTTACTACCAACTCACACGCGAACAGCAAGCGCTCGCGCGTGCGCTGGAATGTTTTGAGTTAGTTGAGCAATACGCAATTGATCATGCGCACGAAGGCTATCTTGAAGCCTTTACGCGCGATTGGGGAGTGATTGATGATTTGCGTCTCAGCGAAAAAGATTTGAATTATCCCAAGTCGCAAAATACCCATTTGCATATTCTGGAAGCCTATACCACCTTGTATCAGGCACATCCGTCAGCGGAAATAAAAGCCGCGCTCAAATACAATATCCAGATGTTTGATAACTATATGATTGATAAAAATACGCATCACCTGCGTATGTTTATGGATCTGCAGTGGAAAGATTTTTCACCGGGCTACACTTACGGCCACGACATCGAAGCTAGCTGGTTGATTGCCAAAGCGTTGGAGTCCCTCGGCGATGATGCTTACACCGCCGAGCTGACGCCGACTTTGATCAAGATTGCGCAGGTGACAGTAGATGAGGCGATTGGCGCGCAGGGGCAAGTGATCGATTCATTTGATTTTGCTACGCAAAAAATCAATTCCGATACTGTGTGGTGGGTGCAGGCCGAGGCGCTGGTAGGTTTCCTCTATGCCTATGTTACGACGGGCGATGAGCAGTATTATCGTGCGGCAGAAAACAATTGGCATTTTATCAAGAGCTATCAGATCGACCGCGAGCGAGGCGAATGGTTTTGGTTGTCGACTTTGAATAAGTCCGAAGTCAATCACTACAAAGTAGGTTTCTGGAAATGCCCTTATCATAATGGACGTGCAATGATGGAGGCTATTCGCTACTTACACCAACTTGTTTGACCGATGTTTGCACTCTTGACCGGATTAAAAACCGGCCGCTTATTTTTATAACAATAATCAGTTTAAATAATATTATCTAATTACTTGAAAAAACAACTTGGAAAAAACACGATGAAAAAACTCACAGCATTCATTTCATGTATCGCTATTGCAGCGCTACTTGCCGCATGTAGCAGCACTAAAACCGCTGCACCTGCAACAGCAGACTTTGTCAAAGTCACCGGTGTCCAATTTCAAAAAAATGGCAAACCCTATTATATTGCGGGTACTAATATGTGGTATGCCGGCTATCTGGGAGCATCCGGTGCGGTGGGTGATCGCGCACGCTTACTTAAAGAGTTGGATACACTCAAGTCTATGGGCGTAAACAATTTACGGGTGCTGGCCGTTTCTGAAAAAAGCGATATCAATTCGGCAGTAAAGCCGGCTACCACTAATGGTTTTGGTATTTACGACGAGGAGCTATTGAAAGGCCTGGATTATTTCCTGGCGGAAGCTGCCAAGCGCGACTTGACCGTGGTGCTCTATTTAAATAATTTCTGGCAATGGTCCGGCGGTATGAGCCAGTACATGAGCTGGGTGGACGGCAAACCCATGCAAGACCCTAATGTCACCAAAGACTGGGAAGGTTTTATGGCGCGCTCCGCCAGCTTTTACCAAAGCGCCAAAGCCCAGGATGAGTATCGCAACACGATTAAGAAAATTGTTACTCGCGTGAATACAGTTACCGGCAAAGCCTATGTGGATGACGCCACGATTATGTCCTGGCAGTTGGCGAATGAGCCGCGCCCGGGCAATTCCAAAAGTACACCGAAAGAAAAACAAATTTATATCGATTGGATTAACGGTGTCACTGCCTATATCAAAAGTCTCGACCCACATCATCTGGTCAGCACCGGCAGCGAAGGTTTGAA
>DATIDX010000164.1:0-6825 GCA_035456025.1 Cellvibrio sp.
TGCGGGTCATGGTCGCCCAATTTAAAAAATTCCCACTCCATTCACCCGTTGCACCATCCTGATTACAGAGTTTGCTAGCTGACCTAAATCTTGCTGGGCTGAAAAGACTGTTGCTATAGGTGTAACATTTGTTGCTGTCAAAATACCCGTAATAATCAAAGTTATTATTATAAGTTAGGTCCGGGTTATCATCCGGTGCACCACCATCGGCTCGAGTAATATCAGAGTAATCATCATAAAGTTTAAAAAATAACTGATGCTCTTTTGACATATTCAACATCATGATTGGCCTGACAGGCGCCTGCAAAAACAATGGGGTCTGTGCCGGAGCAGAATGCGCCGCGTGCACAATTGCCAGTGAAGTAACTGCCGAGAGCATACTCACTATAAATTTGAATCCGGGTACGATATTTTTTAAATACTGTTTCATCACAATCCCCACTGAGTATTGTATTAGCGGATAAACGTTGACTGTAAAACGACTTCAGAATCTACAGTTCCGCCGACTCCGCGCGAGGTTACGCGGTAGTATTCCAGTTCTGCCATTTTGTCGAGACTTTCAATATCTACAGCACCGCCCTGATTAGACGCGAGCGGCGAAACCAATACCTGCTCAATCGCAAACGCAGGCTGCAGAGCCAAGTTACTTAATGTATCTTGAGCAAGCGTTGTTCCAGTGTTTTTCCACTGATCCGCAGTCCAAACAACAGGGCGAGGATAGGGCGCTCCTGTTTTATTTAAATCAGCAAAATAACCTGTTTTGGTAGTGGAGCTATATTGAGAAATAGAAGCTCCATTTAAATAACTCTCACCGTAACGAAGAGCCGCTTCGGACGCCTGAAATGCCTGATTATGATCACGCATATTGCCAGCCATCTGCTCTTGCAACTCACTGCCGCGAATGGACGCCAACCCAATAATTGTCAGCAATAACAACATAACAAGGCCGACAATTAGTACCGCACCGCGCTGGGCATCAATCTTTTGATGATACTGATTCATATGGACTCCGAATTAATTACAACAACCGACTACGAATACCAACAGTGGCAGTAAAAACTTGCCTCAAGCGACGATCATCAGGAGTCTTTACTTCACCTGCAAATGTGTACTTTTGTTTTTCCGGTAAAACATTATCTTCAAAACTGGCAACTAGAAGTTCTATTTTGATGGCTACCACTTTCGGCCACTCAGTCGCAGCCACCGCGCCCGATTTGACATATTTATCCGGCACATAATCTGCATTAGTATCCACCCCATAAAGCATACTAATGTCATCAACGCCTTCGAGTAATTCCAAACTAATTCCATTTGTGCTCTGCCACAGACTTGGGCGCCCGGATACACCCTTAGCGATAAAATAAATGTTGGTGGTTGCCGCTAATAATTCTGCTCCCGCCGTGAAAGTTTCAGAAGCATCCGCAGCAACTCCGCCCCATACAGGATGAGCATTACCTGGTGTCATTGAGGTCCCATCATGACCAACACTCGCCTTATCAGCATCCGCTCCACTACCCAAAGCCAAGCTTGAAACTTGAAAAATACGAGATTTTTCACAATCGGTGACAGCCACAATATCTTTTTCACATACACCACTAATTCTGTCTTTCCCTCCTGCACATACGCCTGCCTCGACATTCCCAACCTTCGCAATAAAGACATCATCTGCTGTATTATTTTTAGCTATTCGTACTCCGCTGCCCGCTGCACTACGCACCACTAATACATCTGTATCAACCACGAGCGTCTCACCAACAGTCCCTCCTGGTAAAGTCTTGTCCGTATAGCCGTTTACGGCGGACCCAAAATCGTATAGCACTTTGTCTGAATCTTTCAGCGTATTGGTAATTTCCATCCCCACAACACGGGTAGCGCACCCCATGTATCCAGCCATTCGGATATCGCGGGAGAGAAACTCTATTCCCAGACGCCCAGTCTCCTGAACCCTGGATAATGCTTGCTGTGAAGAAAAAACTGTCTTACTGGATAAGAAAACCTGCATCACGCCTGTCATCAGAATCAAACCTAAGGTGACAGCTATCATCAACTCTACGAGTGAAAGCCCTTTTTGCCTCAACATATTTTTAATTCTCATATGCTTGTTGAATAAACTAATTCGGATGTGGCTTCAGGATTTGTTGATGCTACAGCACCGAATAATTGCTCATCAGACCACTTGATAGTAACTTTACATACTCGGGCTGTAGCACCAGCTGCGGCATTTTGGCATTCAATCTTACCTTTCCCTTCAGGCAGAGAAAGTTTGATATTGTCTCTCCATTCCTTAATGTCCGACGCCACAAGTCCACCACCGCTCGGGCTCCCCTCGTAGTCCACGTTATAGGAAGTAACATTCGATCCTGCGGCACCTCTATTAATACGTATCCGATCTATGATGTCGTAAGCATATATATTGGCTTGAGAGCGCATAAATGCACCTTGGTTATACTGCAAAGAACGTGTCTGCAACGCAGCCATCGCTAACAATGAAGTTGCCAAAATTAACACCGTGACAATCACCTCTATAAGAGTGGTGCCAGACTGCCGTTGAGTAATGTTCATTTTTCCTCCCATAACGCACCTACTGACATGCAATTTTTTGCGTGTTAATTAAACCCGCGACACCAACACGCAATCGCCCTCTGGAGTTACCTTTACATCCATCAATGTAAGTCACGAACTCTCTTGGGTTAACGTCTGCTGCATTTGACCTTGCCAAACTCCCATTGGGGGTAAACCTTAGAAAATCCAGCGCGACAGAACCGTTTTTCGCCGTCACCACCGATTTGCTATTAAAGCCACTCCAATGCCTAAGAACTGTACCAATAGAGGCAGTAGCGACGGCATCAGAAGTGGCATTATCCGTAAAAACCAGCCATCCTTTTGCCCAATCACCAGATGTCAGACACGCCGCTCCATCTGATGATGGGCAAATGGAAACCCTCGTTGCACGCTTCACCGCTTCAGCTCTTGCGAAATTAACAGCGACGGTCAATTCACTACCCAAAGCCGCGGAACGACTATCAAGGATAGTGCTGTTAAAACTAGGAACAGCAATACCCAAGACGATTGCCGCTACCGCCAAAGTGATCATTAGCTCAATCAATGTAAAACCATTATTTTGCTTCAACATGCCTAGTCTCTATAAAAAAGGGCAAAAGGATTCGACCAATGGACATACAATTGTTGTTTAGTTATATTTCGGCAGCCTAACATACCGCACTTACGGCAATTTGATGGCAGCGACATCCGGTCATCGCAGATGCATGAACGGCTGGATTGATCAATACAGATGGATCAAGTGAAAACACCACGGAGGGGAAGAATATGAATTCTCAAGGACTTACTTTTTTCGAACTAATCATAAGCTTGGCAATACTAGCTATAGTGTTAGCCATAGGCATTCCTAGTTTCAATGCCCAAATATCCCAATCGCGAACAAAAACCGCTACGCTAACCCTTCTTGACGCTATTGAAACCACAAGGTCGATTGCAGTTTTCCGCAATATGCGAACTGTATTGCTAGCTAAAGATAAAAAGTGGCATATGGGATGGACTTTATTCAGTGATTACAACAATAACGGCTTAGTTGATGGCAATGATCAAATCCTAGCTGAAAATGGACCACTCAAAGGTGTGTTTGCGACCGGCAGAGAGACCAAAGAACCAATGCCCTATATATCTTTTATCGGCACTGGCGAAGGCAAGAAAATCGCCAATTCTCACGGTGGGGCCTTTTTAGCAGGAACAATCCAAATTTGCCCGGAGCAAAAAGGAGATGGCTACGCACTGGTGTTATCGAAGGGAGGGCGAACGCGAGTAGAAAAAGTAAAAGCCGCTAAGTGCGGCAGTAGGCGATAAAGCTCACGCCAATTCGATCAAACCCGCAATGCCTTTGGTAAAGAAAAACTGATATTTTCCGGCGTACCATCCATTTCAAGCGGTGCTTCGGCGCCGCAGGCTTTCAGCTTATCAATCACCTGCTTCACCAATACTTCCGGTGCGGATGCGCCGGCGGTGATGCCAATACTGCTACGGTTTTTAATCCACTCGGGGTTGATATCTTCAGGACCATCAATCAAATAGCTTTCGGTGCCGCAGCGCTCTGCCAATTCGCGTAAGCGGTTTGAGTTGGATGAGTTGGGCGAGCCGACTACCAACACCAAATCACACTCAAGTGCGAGCTGGCGCACAGCGTCCTGACGATTAGTTGTTGCGTAGCAAATATCGTCGCGGCGCGGCCCCTGAATTTTGGGGAATTTATTGCGCAAGGATTCGATGACTTTTGCCGTGTCATCCATCGATAAGGTTGTTTGTGTCACGTACGCGAGCGCTTCCGGATCTTTCACAACCAAGGCATCCACATCGGCCTCATCTTCCACCAGATAAATCGCACCGCCGTTCGCCGTGTTGTATTGCCCCATGGTGCCTTCAACTTCCGGATGCCCTTCGTGGCCAATCAAAATGCATTCACGTCCTTCACGACTGTAGCGGGTCACTTCGATATGTACTTTAGTCACCAGCGGACAGGTTGCATCAAAAACTTGCAAGCCGCGATCTTCAGCTTCTTTGCGTACCGCTTGCGAAACGCCATGAGCACTGAAAATCAAAATAACATTATCGGGAACCTGCTCTACTTCATCGACAAAAATTGCGCCGCGCTCGCGCAGTGAATCCACCACAAATTTGTTGTGCACGACTTCGTGACGCACATAAATGGGCGCACCGAAAACATCGAGCGCGCGATTCACTATGTCGATCGCGCGATCAACACCGGCACAAAAACCGCGGGGATTAGCGAGCTTGATTTGGGTCATGATCAATGCACCTGAACCGGTTCAATTTTAAGGATGGCCACTTCAAATAAAATATCGCGACCAGCCAATGGGTGATTAAAATCTACCACGACAACCTCATCATCAAAGCGCTGAACTACACCCGGCAACTCAGTTTTTTGTGCGTCAGCAAATGACAGCATCAAACCTTCACTTAATTCCAGGTCAGGGCTGAATTGGCTGCGCGCAATTTCCTGGATGTTGTTCGGGTTGCGCTGGCCAAACCCGTCTTCCGGCTTGATCACCAGAGTTTTATGCTCGCCTTCCATCATCCCAAACAGCGCTTTTTCAAAGCCGGGCAGCAAGTTGCCATCACCCACAGTAAACGTTGCCGGGTCGCGCTCGAAGTTGGAATCAACCATGTCTCCGTTATCCAGCTGCAAGGCAAAGTGCAGGGTAATTTTAGTGCCGGGACCAATTGCTAATTCACGCATTTGTTTTTTTCTCTTTACTATTTTCTTTACTGAACAACATATCAATAATTAATACCGCAGCGCCCAAGCAAATCGCTGAGTCGGCAAGGTTAAATGCTGGCCAGTAATTATCCTGATAATGCACCACAATAAAATCCACCACATGACCCAACACAATACGGTCATATAGATTGCCCAGTGCGCCGCCGAGGATAAACGCGAGCGCAAATGCTTCCCGCGGTTTTTCCTGCGCGGTACGCGCAATCCACACGCTCAAGAGCACACTGGCAGCAATCGCAATTACTGCAAAAAACCACCGCTGCCAACCACCTGCTTCAGCAAGAAAACTAAATGCAGCACCTGTGTTATAGGCCAAGGTGAAATTAAAAAAAGAGGTGAATACTTTTGTTTCACCGTATTCAAACGCCGCCTCAATTGCATGTTTACTGGCTTGATCCAAAGCAACGACAACAAGTGCAACGACGTACCAAAACCAGCTTTTCTGATAAATTTTTAACGGCATTTTAATTCACACATCAACGGATAACTTAGGCGAAATGACGCGCTTCACCCGCGCCATCCACGTTTTCCACACAACGCAAACAAATTGTTGGGTGTTTCTGGTTTGAGCCCACATCGGCACGGTGATGCCAGCAGCGCTCGCACTTTGCATGCTCCGATTTTTTCACCGCCACTTGTAAGCCCCTCACATCGGTTGCTTCCGCATTGCTTGCTTCTGTCAACGGACGAACTTCTGCGGTCGATGTTATCAACACAAAGCGCAATTCATTGGCGAGCTTTTGCAATTCGGCCTGCAGTTTTTCATCGCAGTACAAAACAACTTCAGCACCCAACGAACCACCCACTTCACCGGCGGTACGTTTTGCTTCGAGCACTTTATTCACGGCGGTTTTAACTTCGGCGACCAAATCCCAGCAACTGTCCGCAAATGAGTCAGCGGGCATTGCTGGCAATTGATACCACTCAGCCACAAATACATTTGCCTCACGCTCACCGGCAATTTCTTTCCAAATTTCATCGGCAGTGAAACTTAAAATTGGCGCGATCCAGCGCACCATAGCTTCAATCACATATTGCAATGCAGTCTGTGCTGAACGGCGCGCCAGTGCATCGCCTTTTACGGTGTATTGGCGATCTTTAATAATATCGAGATAGAAACCACCTAACTCAACAACACAGAAGTTGTGCAACTTCTGATAAATCAAATGCAATTGGTAGCTGTCGTACGCGGCGATAATGTCCTGCTGCAATTGCGCAGTGCGCGCAACAATCCAGCGATCCAACTGCAGCATATTTTCAACTGGCACAGCATCAGTCGCCGGATTAAAACCAGTGAGGTTGGACAAAATAAAACGCGCGGTATTGCGGATACGGCGATAGGAATCCGCCGTGCGTTTTAAAATTTCATCCGACACACTCATCTCGGTGCTGAAATCAGTCGCAGCAACCCACAGGCGCAAAACATCTGCACCCAAATCGTTCATGACTTTTTGCGGCGGAATCACATTGCCAATTGACTTGGACATTTTGCGACCTTGCGCGTCCACGACAAAACC
>DATIDX010000165.1:0-6400 GCA_035456025.1 Cellvibrio sp.
AAATTTGCCGTCGGTGCTGATGGAAAAGGGGCCGTTGATTTTGCTCAGGTCAAAGTTATCGCTGTGAAAACAATTGAGCGGAAGAGGGAGGGAAAACCACTCGCCTTTAGGCATTTCTTTGATCATTTTATTGATCGACAAATCGGCACGGCAGGGGTAGCCACAATCGAGGCCAATGTTGACGTTTTTGTCAGGTTTTACATCCACGCGCATATCGATTGTGAGCGATGCGGCGTCTTTAAATTTGGACAGGTCTATAGGGGCGCCGTACAGGGCAAAGTTCCCCTGTACTTTTTTCCGCGCAGCCCAGGTAATTTGAATGGCGTCGCCTTTGGCTTTGAAGTCGATTGGTGCAACTTCCACCTTTCCTCCCGCCGACTGCCCCTCCCGCCCTTGGAGATTGGTAGACCAGTTGCTGGGGTCGCCCAGCGATATATTGCGGCCGATCAATTCGCCTTTTACCAAGTAAAAGTAATTGGGGTTTGGCGCTTGGGCTAACGCGGTGAGCGGGCTGAGCAGACTGATAGAGATCAGTGACATCAAGGGTTTCGTTATTTGTTTCATGAGGTTTTGCATGGGGATAATCTCTTGCGATAGTTATTATTAGCGTAGCTTTTGCTGCCATAAATCAGATTTATTTCTGGCGTGAATAATATTCACCCAAGCATGCCAAAAGTCAATTTGTCGCGCTAAATAAAAAGCCCCGGCGAGCATTGCTGACCGGGGCTTTTCACCTTTATCCCTACAAGCTTAATCGAGATAAGTATCTACCGTTTGGATGCCGCCATCGTCGAGATGGACTAATTCAGTGACCTTGATATTGCGCAGGTGGGTCTTGCCACCGGACAGCTGCGAGTCGTGGTAGAACAAATGCCATTTGCCGTTGTGTTGCACTATGGAGTGATGGTTGGTCCAGCCAAATACGGGGGCCAGCAGTGGACCCTTGTGGGTATAGGGGCCGTAGAGCGTGTCGGCAGTGGCGTAGTTGATGTAATGGGTGTCGCCGGTGGAGTAAGACAAATAATATTTGCCGTTGAATTTGTGGATCCAGGCAGCTTCAAAGAAGCGGCGATTGGTGTCGGTACCGAGCAGGGGCACGCCTCCGCCGTCGAGGATCTGCAGGTCCTTCGGCGGTTCGGCGAATTGCAGCATGTCATCGCTCAGGCGTGCGATTTTCGGGCTGAGTGCCGGCTCATTGCTGGCGGGATATTTGTCTTCAGCGACGTAGCTACCGCTCGCCCAGCGCTGCAATTGGCCGCCCCAGATGCCACCAAATACTATGTAGTGCGCGCCGTTGTCTTCTTTAAATATCGCAGGGTCGATACTGAAGCTGCCTTTGATAGGTTCGGGTTCGGCTTTGAACGGGCCGGTAGGCGAATCGCTGGTGGCCACACCTAACTGGAATATCCCATCTTTATTTTTGGCGGGGAAATACAAAAAGAATTTGCCATTTTTTTCTGCTGCATCCGGCGCCCAAAGTTGGCGGCTGGCCCAGGGGACATCTTTCAATGTCAGCGCTACGCCGTGATCGGTTACGGCGCTGGTGTCGGTATCCAGGGAAAAGACGTGGTAATCCTTCATGTCGAACTTGTCGCCTTCACCCTCGCTGGTGATGCCGGAATCTATGTCGTGCGAAGGATAGATATAGAGTTTGCCGTTGAATACGCGCGCCGATGGATCGGCGGTGTACATATTCGTCACTAACGGCTGATTGAGGAACTTGGCGGGATCTATTGATGGATCCGCGACTACAGCGGCCGGTGAATGGGTTGCAGCTGCTTCGGTTTTTTCCTGGGTGGATTTATCCTGGCAGCCGGTAAGGATACTGCCGGCGATCAGGCTCGCCAGCAAGAGTTTGTGTTTGGATATCATTGTATTTGTCTCGTTATGGGTTGTGTTTTCTTATAGGAGGCGTGGATCTTACCAATGCCAGAGCGTTCCGTCTTCCAAACGATTCACAGGCAGGCAGGCGCGCTTGTAAGGATGTTTTGCGGCGAGCTTTTCATCTATGTCCACACCGTGGCCGGGCGCGTCACCGGGGGTAAAAAAGCCGCGATCAAAAGTGTAGGCGTGGGGGAAAACCTCATCCATCTGTGCGCTGTGCGCCATGTGCTCCTGGATACCAAAGTTGGGCACCCAATAGTCGAAGTGCAGCGCTGCGCCCATACATACGGGCGATAGATCTGTGGCGCCATGGAAGCCGGTGCGCACATTAAACAGGCTGGCAAAATCAGCTATACGGCGCACATGGCTGATACCACCAGCGTGGACAATAGTCGTGCGGATGTAGTCAATCAGCTGGTTCTGGATCAACTCGCGGCAGTCGTGGATAGAGTTAAACACTTCGCCCACCGCGATGGGTGTGGTGGTGTGGTGGCGAATTAATTTAAAGGATTCCTGGTTTTCCGCCGGCACCGCATCTTCCATCCAGAACAGGTGGAAGGGTTCCAATTCCTTGCCGAGACGCGCGGCTTCAATCGGTGTCAGGCGATGATGGACGTCGTGCAGCAGATGGATATCGCGACCGAATTCCTTGCGCACGGCGGCAAAGACTTCGGGGATGAAGTTCAGATACTTTTCTGTCGACCAGATTTCCGTTGAAGGCAGATCAGCATCAGCCGGCTCATAGCTGGTACTGCCTTTGGCAACACCGTAGGTTTTTTCGATACCGGGAATGCCGCACTGCACGCGAATTGCCTGATAGCCCTTTTCTTTGGCTTTGCGCACGGCTTCCAGCGTAGAGTCCAGGTCTTTACCATTGGCGTGGGTATAGGTCAGGATGCGCTCGCGGCTTTTTCCGCCAAGCAATTGGTAGAGCGGCATGTTGGCCATTTTGGCTTTGATGTCCCAGAGCGCGACATCAATTGCGGCCAAGGCAGTCATTCCAATCGGACCGCGACGCCAGTAGGCGCCGCGATAAAAATACTGCCAGATGTCTTCGATTTGCTGCGGGTCGCGCCCGATAAGCGCAGGGATTAAATAGTCCTCCAGATAGGAAACAACCGCTTTCTCGCGGCCATTCAATGTTGCATCGCCGATGCCATAAACTCCTTGATCGGTTGTAATCTTCAGCGTTACAAAATTTCTGCCGGGGCAGGTGACAATCACTTTCGCATCAACAATTTTCATTCAACGGCTTCTCTACTGCTGGGGTTGTTAGGGTCTATTAGTATTTTTGGCTTTCCTTTGGCCCCAGATAACTGGGCAATAGTCCGCCGGTATCAATTAGAATTTTTTGCAAAGTCACACCCGGATCAAGGCTGTAAATCCGCAATTTATGGGGTCCTGCTTTGTCGATCCTATGTCTGGTCATACTTTTGCGAACATCCGTGCGCACAGTTTCCTCCCAGGTTGTAGTACTCATATCCGCCGTTAAATCGATGATCTGCGGCTCTTGCTGGTCAAAGGCAACGGCATAACGCAACCCCCGGCCTGGCATAAGCGGCCAACTGGGTGCAAACAGGCCCTCGACCTTGAATTCCCCAATGTTTTGGAAATAGACATCGTATTCGAGGTGGGGTGCGCCTGCGGCCTGGCTGAAGCTCCGGTCGGTGATCGGGTAAACCGACATGGATGACAAACTGCGACCGTGCTCAGGGATTTTTTCCCAGCGCAAATCATCGGCCCCGCCCTGGCGCTGATAGTGCTCCGCCTCGATAGAGATGTAACCATCGGCCTCCGCAAAACCCTTGCCTTTTAGTGTGCGCTTGTCGATGCCGCTGTTAATTGCTTCCACAGCAATGGTCGCGCCACCCCAGCCAGTGCCGGTTATTTGCACCTTTCCGAATGCGCGCCCCTCGGGAACTTTACGCCAGTCGATAGAAACCCGAATATCTGTTTCAGTCTTAACTTGTACACTAGTATGACTAATTGTAATCCAAGGCGCACTGACTTGGGCAGTAGCAGTGAACGATTCTTTACCTTTATTAAATACCCTAAGCCTGCGCTCTTGGGTTCCCAATGGATCAAAAGGCGGCAGGCGATATTCCCCATCGCTCGGCCAGGCCGCTGCCATACCCTCAACCGCCACACCCATTTCGGCCGCGTTATGTGGCTCGTACCAATGGATAACGGGCAAGGTATCGGCCGGGGGATTATTCCAGTTGCTGTAGCCGATGTGTGGCTGCGACATAAAATGATTCCACTTGCCGCCATTTAGTTGGTGATATTCCTGTTCGAGTGCGGCGTCGGCTGCAAATAATTCGCGCACTTTATCGGCGTGGTTATTGGTGGTCGCACGCGCCTGCTTGGCATACAAATGATTCTTCGCCTGTGCATCATAAAGTTCGGTCACAATTGCACTGGCCTTGGCGGGAAATAACACCAATTGATAAAACGCATCGCGCTGTTCGTGCGGAATTTTTGTGTAAATTTTTTCGGCAGCTGTCGCATAAGATTTTATTTCTGCCGTTACGCGGTCAGCTTCAGCGTAATGTAATTGGCTATAAATGGTAGCGTCTTGTAATTCAGGTTTGCGACGCAAATTGTGGCGTGTATATCCCGTCATAATCGCTGCGATTTCTTTTGCATGTGTTGCACCAAATTCGCGCTCGGCCCAGAGCTGCGCAAATTCGGGAATTCGCTCTTTTGGCCAGGCTTCAGGGTTCCAGGCCATGTTGAGGAAAAACTCAATGGGATATTCCATGGGTTTTAAATCGCCGACATTCACAATCCAAATCTGATCCGCTTGATAACGGTAAGCGAGGTGCATTTGCTCCCAGATTTTTGCGATGGAAATGGTATTAATCCAGCGATAGGAACGCGGCCCGCCAACATAATCGAAATGATAATAAACTCCGGCGCCACCTACACGCTTGCGCTCGTCGGGCGATGGCAACCTGCGGATATTGCCCCAGTTGTCGTCGCACCAGAGGAGTATGACGTCATCGGGCACACGCATACCGCGTTCATAAAAACCCTGCACTTCTTTGTAGAGCGCCCACACTTGCGGCACGCGGGTGAGTTGCTCTTTGCCAAACACATCGCTGAGGATATTGCGTTGGTCGCTAACAATTTTTTCCAGCAAATCAATGTTCTCACCTTCGCTCATGGGCTCGTCCTGTTGGCCGCGCATACCGAGGGTGTAAATACTTTCGTAGGGTTTGTTGCGCTGGGCGCCATCGACCCAAAATTTATATAAGTTTTCGGGATTTTTTGAATATTCCCAGGGGCCTTTACCGTAGCGATTCCATTCTTTATCCGCGCGCATCATCGGTTCGTGGTGCGAGGTGCTCATCACAATGCCGTATTCATCGGCAAGGATCATATTTTGTGGATCATCATCGGCAAAGGCGTTATTCCACATTGCCGGCCAGAGGAAATTGGCTTTCAGACGCAGCAGTAACTCAAATACCTTTTCATAAAATTGCGCATTGTAATTGCCGTATTTTTCTGTCACCCAGTTGGTGAGCGCAGGTGCTTCGTCGTTGAGAAAAATTCCGCGGTACTTCACTTTGGGAATTTCCACCAGGTGTAGATTTTTATCGATATAGATTTGCGTTTTCTTTTTAATGGGCACATCTGCCCACCAATACCATGGCGACACACCTATCTGCTCACTCAGGCTGTATATGCCGTACATAGTGCCGCGTTTGTTTGCGCCCACTATCACCAGTGCGCGGTTAACCTTTGCAAACGGCTGTTCAACCACCTGTACCTGAAAAGCATCCCACTGAGCGCGAATTTTACTTACGTCCAATTTTTGAGTGGCAATCAGTTGATCGATTAGTGGACTTTGCCCGATCGTCCCGATTAGCACCAGAGATCCATCCGTATCCTGAAGCTGATTCTGCAGGCCGGGTTTGCGGCCAGTGACTTGTTCCATATCAGTCTGTAAATTTTTAGTGGCGCGCACTACGCCGGGGAATTCATTGCTATCGATAATTAATTGGGCACCGGTTTTTTTATCGCTCAGTACAAAGCTATTGTTAGCGGTGGTGGTTAACCAGGATTTTTCCCCCAATGCCCAGCTGGATTGAGCAATTACTAAGAAAGTCCAGGCGATAACAAGTCTGTGCATCATTCGGACCTCGCGTGAATGCCTAACAAGGTTCCGACAAATCCGCCGGCTACTTCAGTGCTCAGGATTTTTGCATCAGCATTTTCCAGCACCGATTTTTTAGCGCCGTTTTTATTTTTGTAAAAGAAACTGATCTTGCCTGCGTCGCCTTCAATCATGAGTGTCAAGCGTCGGCCAAGGTCGCGCGGGGAGAGGGTGTGGATGATTTTGGGGCTGCCCTTGTTAGCTTGTTCAATAAATAGCTGTGGTCTTCCCTTTATTTTGCGCACGCCAAAATAATAATGTGCTGTTTCACTTTGCAGCGCAGCCATGCCTGCCGAGGTTTTACCTTTTGGAATTTCCAATTCGGTGCTGGCACTAAAGCGCGTGTGCTGTTGGCGA
>DATIDX010000166.1:0-15069 GCA_035456025.1 Cellvibrio sp.
AAAAGTAACGTGACCGGCCAGTTTGTCCCCAGCCGTCGCACCTCGTATGAAATGGATAATATCAACACCCCCTATGTTGGCCTTACGTTTGATATCACCGACACCTACACCCTGTATACCAGCTTCGCCGACACCTTCGTGGTGCAAAACTCGAAAGACATCAACGGCGACTTGCTCGACCCAATTCAAGGTAATGTGTATGAAACCGGTGTGAAAGGCAGCTTCAACGATGACCGCCTGATCGCCAGTCTCGCCGCCTTTAAGATCGAACAAATCAACCGGGCGATGCGCGATGAATCCAGCAAGGGTCAATGCCCACAAAACGGTGGGGACGGCTACTGCAATGTCGCGTCTGGTGAAGTGGTTAGTGAGGGTTATGAACTTGAAGTGCGCGGCGAGATCTTGCCCGGATTCAACATGATGTTCGGCTATACCTACAACACCACCGAATACGACGTAGATCCAATCAATGCAGGGCGTGTGTTTAACGAAACTACGCCTGAACACATCGCACGCGTGTTTACCACATATCTGTTCGAAAACGGCTTAACCCTGGGTGGTGGTGCGAGTTATCAAAGCGAATGGTTAGTAGGACGCTACGGCAGCATTTCCGCAACCCAGGATGCCTACACCCTGGTGAACTTGATGGCGAGTTACCCGCTCAGCGACAACGTCATAGTCACCTTCAACGCCGATAACGCCCTGGACGAAGAGTATTACTCCTACCTTTCTACCTCGGTAAACCGTTACGGCGAGCCACGCAACATGCGCATTGGTATACGCGCAACCTTCTAGCCACCATGACACTGGCAGGATGGATTCAACGGCATGCAGCCAAAAAATCGATCCTGCCAGTCAACACCTGACGGTTAATAAAAAAACAGTTAGAAATAGTAACTGCCAGTTAAAGAAAACAAATCCGCTTCCTGATCATCGAAATAAATACGGCGCAACCCCAAGCCTAAACCGATGCTATCAGTCACTGGTAATTCAAACTTGAGCCCTACTATCGGGTCTTCGCCCTCATCGTCATCAACCGCAAATGCACCGCTGTCGATAAGGATTTCGCTGCGCCACACAAACACACCAATTTCGGCGGACACTTTAAACCGGGACTCAGGCGTAAGCACTACCCCTTGGACCAAGGTTGCCCCCTCTGCGCTCAAGGGATAATTAGCGGCAAAATCCTGGGAAAAACTATCCAGATTAGTGTCGCCGTCCAGGGTCAGGTTGACGACCACATCGCCCAGATCCAGATAACCCAACTCGGTATAACTCGTGCTGTTCCACTGCCAGCCCACTGCCAGATGAAACCCGCTGCGGTTTTCATCGTAGCGCTCGATCACAAATTCGTGCCCGCCTCCCGCCAGTGCCGCCGTGAAGTCATCCTCTTCCTGACTGCTAACGACACTGGAAATGTCAGCGCGCAGATAAAAGCCCTCTTTGTCCGCTGCCTGGATGTTTAGCGACGCCAACAGCAACGCCAGCGCTGCCGTCCAGACTGGTTTGACACGTTTGATTAACATCAATCCTCCCAACAACAATAACCAGAGCCCATCAACTGCGCCGCCACCTTTGGATTTAATCTCTACCGGCGGCATAACCGGTGGAGGCGGTGGTGGTGGAGGCGGTGGAGGCGGTGGAGGCGGTGGCGGTGGAACCACCACTTCCTCCGCAACACTAACAGCGCCCGGATCAGCCAATGCCGAGTTGACGATGCCGTCATCGTCGTTCGGGCCGCCGTCTTCGATGGTGAGCTGCACGCAGAAATTGCCAGCGGTTAAGCCGGGGGTCCAATCCGCCGTTCCGGGCGGTGGGCAATAACCGGGGTTGCCCGGTGCCGAGAAGATGGTGTTATTGGCATTCTCGGTAAAGCTGACCCAACGGCCATTTTGGAATTTGCGATAGATTGCATTTGCCGGAATGGCCGCTTGCTGTGGAATTACAATGCGCACACTTTGACCGGGGGTTGGCAGGTCATTGATTACAAAGTCAAAGATTCCGCCCACGGGTTCAAACGCAGAGTCAACTACCAACTCGCCGGTTGTGCCCAATTCCTCATTGAGAATTTGCACTCCGCCGGAGTTGCCGGTCAAGGCAAACTTGCCAAGGCCGCAACGGACCCCCGGATCACATTCGATCAGGTAGGAGGTCGTTGTACTACCTTCCTGCGGCAGAATGTTGCTGGACGGCATGTTATCCAGATAATCCGGTATGCCGTTGCCATTGCTATCCGCCAAGCCTTCAGTCAGGTCATCAGTACCATCAGCATCGGTATCGATACCCGCTTGCAGCACAGGCAAGGTGGCGACTACACGGAAGTACAACTGGGTGTTGGCGCTGGCGCCACCGGAATCAGTCACGGTTAATTGCACCTGACGACGACCAGTTAATCCGGTTGGATCAAACACCAGCGTGTTGTTCACCGGATTGCCATCGGTGTCGCCCAGCGCAGTGTCACTGGCAGACCAATCGTAAGCCTGGGTGTCGCCTGGATTCAGGTCGGCTACTACCGCCGTCACTGTAACCGGGCCACCGGTTGGTGTGATTTGGGTAGTATTGACGCCACCTTGGCTGAGTTGTAGCACCGCACTCGGCGGTACGTTGCCCTCGCGAATGCGGATGGTATGGGTACTGGCCACACCTATATTGATGTCGCCATCCAGACGAACCACCAATTGACTATCACTCAGTCCACTGAGCGGATGAACTAGAACTGGAACCACAACCTCCAGTTGCCCCGGCTCAGTGAAGTTGGCAATACCGTTAATCAATGAATGCTCACTGTTAGTTGCAGTGGTAGCACTATCAATCACGTAGGGCACACTGAACGGATACTCCGGTGCCTTGCCATTAAGCAGCACACGGAATTCCACTCCACTCCCGCGGATCGCAATTTGCGATTTGCTCAGGGATACCAGCGGACGTACATCAATGGTCTGTGTTGCCGTGCCACTGATTTCAACTGCGTTGGTGGCTTTCCAAGTCAACTGGTGACGGCCCGGCGGCAAGAGCAGGATGTTCCGGTCGTTCAATCCCTGCGGACGGGTAATGCAACAGGTATTGCCTGAGACCCCATCACTCGCCATGCCCGCGAGGAGCTGATCTATTTGCTCCTGACTTGCACCTGGCGCCAGCCCCAACAATTCGCGCAAGCCGACCGGTGTATACAGACCAGTTGCATCAATTACCAGGTCAGCGGGTGCAGTCACTATCGGTATCAACGGATCAATGGTTTCGATGACTTCCAGATTGAAGGCCGCAAGGCTCGCACTCAAAGTGCCATCGCTTACGCTGATCACAATACCGCTCGTGCTGCCGACATCGGCGTTGGTTGGCGTGCCTGTAAGTGCTCCAGTTGCTGGATCGAACGCCGCCCAAGCGGGTTTGTTGGTGATGCTGAAGGTTAAGGTGTCGCCAGCAGTGTCGCTAGCCGTCGGGGTAAAGCTGTAACTCGCATCTTGCGCCACGCTGGTGATAGGGGTACCACCAATAACTGGCGCCCCATTGGGGGTAACTGCGTTAGATGCTGCAGACGGTGAACCCGTGCCTGCAGTGTTGGTTGCCGTCACGGTGAAGGTGTAACTGGTGCCGTTGCTCAGACTATTGATGGTAATGGGCGAACCAGTACCTGTCGCTGTAGCTCCACCAGGGTTTGCAGTCACCGTATAGCCGGTGATGCTATCTCCCCCGTTAAATGCAGGTGCAGTAAAAGTCACTGTAGCCTGGGCGCTACCTGCGGCTGCAGTCCCAATAGTGGGTACACCCGGAACTACCGCATTTACCGGGAAGTTGCGAGTGACCTGAGGCGCCGCCAAATAGCTGCCATTACCGGGCTGATCGGCATTGATTGAACAGGTGCCGGTACTGACAAAGATTACCGCCCCTACACTGGTAATCGTACAAACGGCAGTTGTGGAAGACGTAAAAATTGGAGGCAAACCGGAGTCTGAGACCGCAGTCAATGTTGGTGTGGCGCCAAAGTTCTGCGCTCCTGGATTGTTGAACGTAATAGTCTGGGTTGCCGCAGGAGTAATTGAGTTTGACGCTGCCGAAGCTGGTCCGGTGCCTGCTACGTTATCGGCAGTCACCGTGAAGGTGTAAGCCTGACCGTTCGTTAAACCGGTAATCACAATCGGGGTTGACGCGCCGCTCACAGGCGCAACATCCGCTGGGCTGACCGTCACGGTATAGCCGGTAATCGCCGAGCCGCCGATATTCACCGGAGCAACAAATGCCACGCTCGCCTGGGTATCACCGGCGCTGGCGACTGCGCTGGTAGGCGCATCAGGAACAACAGGATTAACAGTGAAAGTCTGGCTAACCTGAGGTGCTGGCAGGAAGGAAGAATTACCCACCTGATCGGCATTGATCGTACAGGTACCGGCACTCAAAAAGGTCAGAATCCCACCACTGGTGATCGTACAAACTGCGGATGTGGATGAAGTAAAGGTAACCGTATCGCCCGACGTGGCGACCGCCCCTCCTCCCAATACCGACAAGTTAGGCGCAGTGTTGAAACTCTGCGCACCCGGGTTAGCAAACGCAATAGTTTGCGCTCCTCTCGGTGTTACCGAATTCGATACACCTGAAGCCGCACTGGTAAGTGGGGCAGCATTGCTGGCAGTTACGGTAAAGGTATAGGGGATCCCATTGGTCAAGCCGGATACGGTAATTGGGGAGCTGTTGCCAGTACCGGTTGCGCCGCCTGGGTTAGCGGTAACGGTATAGCCGGTAATGTTGGCTCCGCCATTACTGGCAGGGGCGGTAAAGGCCACTGTCGCCTGGGTATCACCTGCTGTTGCTGTACCTATAGTCGGCACATCAGGCGCTACCGCATTGACGGCGAAAGTTTGGGTAATCGTAGGCGCCGCATTCCAAACGGTATTACCCGTCTGATCAGCACTGATAGTACAAACACCCGCCGACACAAAAGTCAGGGCGCCACCACTGGTGATGGTACAAACACTGGTCGTGGATGAAGAAAAAGTCACCGTAAGTAGTGATGTGGCACTCACGATCGAGCCCAGGTCAGGTGCAGTGCCAAAGTTCTGTCCACCAGGATTGGCAAAGGTAATGGTTTGCATACCTTTGGGAGTTGCTGAGTTGGAAGCACCGGAAGCAGTACTGGTTCCTATAGCGTTAGTCGCGGTGACGGTAAAGGTGTAGGCAGTGCCGTTACTCAAGCCATTCACTGTTGCGGTACAAGCGGCTGGACCTGCACAAGTGCCAAATGCACCACCAGGGCTAGCCGTAGCCGTATAGGTGGTAATCGCTGAACCCCCGTTATTGCCCGGTGCAGTAAAAGTAACGGATACCTGACCATCGCCCGCTGTTGCAGCACCAATGGTTGGCGCGTCAGGTGCCGTAGGAATTGCCACAGTATGGGCTGAGCCACCGGAATAAGCCGCAACGCTATTACCCGCATCATCGGCAATATTGGTCGCCCCGTTAAGATTTACTGTCAGCGTGCCATTGCCACTGATACCCGTGATATTCACATCAATTGCCGAGCCGGAACTGGCCGAAACACTGGCAATGCTGCCAGACGCCGAACCAGTCGCCTGCAAGGTAAAGTCATCAGTCGACACATTTGCTACCGACTCGCTGAAATTAGCCGTGAATGCCATCGCACTGCTGGTGGATAACGGCGAACCACTGACGACGATGCTGCTGACAGTTGGCGCAATGTTATCTACCGTCGCATTTGTCGTATCCGCAGTTGAGGTGGTGTTACCAGCGTTATCTGTTGCCGTCACGGTTAGGTTGCGGTTGGTGAGATCGATGGAGCCCGCCACAATGGTATAAGTTGCCGTCCAGGTTCCTGAACTATCGGTCGCCAATACTGCGGTACCACCACCAAACTGGGTGAAGTTTACGGTCACATTACTAATGGTGTCGCCATTGTTGTCGCCACCTGGGGTGTTACTCCAGGTGGCGGTTACTGTATCGCCAATTTTGTAGGCACCACTTAAACCCGAAGCGCCGCTGATACTGATGTTTGGATTGGTAACCGTAGGAGCAATGTTATCAACGGTGGCGTTGGATGTATCTGCAGTTGTAGTACTGCCACCGGCGTTAGTAGCGGTGACGCTGACATTGCGATTGGTTAAATCAATGCTGCCTGAGGTGATGGTATAACTCGCTGTCCAAGTACCACTGCTCTCACTTGCCGCAACAGCTGCACCTCCGCCAAATTGAGAAAAGTCAACAATCACTCCACTCATGCTGCTGACATTACCATCAGCGCTAGCGTTCCAGGTCGCAGTGACAGTGTCGTTAATTTTAAAGGATCCACCAGAAATACTGATGTTTGAGTCGGTTACTGTCGGCGGGGGTGGAGTATTGACCGCACCTTGGATAGTGAAATTTCTGAACTCAAAAAAAGCTAAAGGGTTTACAGGTTCACAAGCCCCATCGCAGTCAAAATAAAGTTTAAACCCCTTGAGTTTTTGTCCGGAAAAACCCACTAACTGCTCATTACCAAAAGTAAACGTTTGTCCTGATGTGCCTGAATTACCATTGACTATCGATGAGATTACAGTACCACCGGCAGCCAACATTCCGCGAATATGTACATTCGTAAATTGACCAGACAGATATTCACTCGCAACCAACCCAGTAAGCTCAAATGCTGTTGTATTGGTTCCGTCGGACGTCACATAAAAATAACTTCCCGTACTGGTACCATTAGTTTGAATGTAAGCAACATTTGGAGGTGCAGGCGTGTAGTTACTAACGTTAAGAGTATTGTTACCACTATCTTTTGCCGAAACACTAAAATCGGTATTCGTAAGAATGTTTCCAGTGTCGGTGAATATCTCAAAACTTTTCGTCCCATCAACCGCCACCAACACACTCGAAAAATCTTTCAGGGATTTTTCTGAAAACGCCAATTCCGCTTCAACATTCCCGCGTTTGACTTCCAAATCCCAGTCGCCGTTAAGTTCAGGATTACCGGTTAAATTGTTGGATGCCGCCACATCCAATCCGGTGTTATTGCTGATGATATCCAGCAACTCTTCACCGGCCTTATCGGCGGCAAGTTCACAACCGTAAAATAGCAAATCGCCACCTTCGCGCACTGCGCCGTGCAAGGCAGCAAATGCGTGAACTTCCTGCTGGATATTTTCCGCAGTGATGCGCGAATTGCCGAGCAAAATTGCACCGGCTTGGGCGTGGGAAATAACATGAATTGCGGCGAGATTGTTATGCCCTTCCAGCGCCGCAATTAATTGTGGCAAGCCAGCCATTGTTGAATCAATTTGCACCATTTCCACGCCGGGCTTCAGAGCGCGACGCAATATAGATTTATCCGCCTCGGTAACAGCCCCATCAACAATCACCAATTCGCGCACCGGGTGCGCAACCAGAATATCCAGTTGGTCACCTGACAAATCGACAAGATCGCGGGGCAGCACGCTGTGGGAAGTTGAGATCTCCGCGAATGATGCGCTGACAGCGGAGCTTAAATAAGTCCGCTGATAATTCGTTCCAGATGTTTGCCCCGCATAAGCCCCCAAGGGTAACAACAGCGAGGATATTCCACTGAACAATAGGTTTTTCATGATAATTAATTTCCGTTTAAGGGCGTATTTGTCATCACCATTTTTTTACTCGCGATAATACTGGCGGCGGTGCCAGCTTGATCCTGCCAGAAATCCATCTCTTGATACTTCAAAAATAAATCGGGCGGTAAAATGCTGCGCCTGCTTTTGAACTCCACTTTCTTTTTTACTGTGTGCAAATTTTTTACGCCGATGTTTTGGTCAAATTCATTCTCAGCGTAATCGACATTATTAAAGTCATGCTCAAATAATGGCTCGCCGATAAAGCGATAAATCAATTCCATAGTGCGCGCCGGATGTTGGGTCAATAAATCGTAATCAACCAATAACAATCGCTCGGAAAACTCACCGTAATAAGCTTCTTTCAGTGCGGTCCAGGAAGAGCCGACACTACCTCCTGCATTAATCAGCGCATCGCAGCGACTGTAGACAGTCTGCCGTGAAGCGGCATTAAACATGCGACTGTAATCAAACGGGTTTTTGCGATAGATAGTTTCAAAACTGTCCATAATCCACGCGGGATTACGCACACAACAAATGACTTTAAAGTCATCAGCCAATTCCACCAGTTGGTGCAGGCGCGCAGTCCAATGGCGATTGGTATCAAAAATGACGGGATGATCTTTATCTGCGTAATAAGCATCGATCAATGCTTTACAAATGGTTTTGCGTTTTTGTTCATCAAAAAACGAATAGGATTCGCTGCCCGCCCCCATTTGTTCAAGGGCGCCATTCACCAAACCCGCAACCGGACTACTCATAGCCGCATGAAAATGTGGATTTTGGCGGAGAATACCGGCCAATAATGTTGAGCCCGAACGCGGTAAACCGGAAATAAAATGTAATTTTTTGGGCATTGATGTCATGAGCCAATTGAACGTTATTAAAAAAAAATCCCGGCAATGACGCCGGGAACTTATTGACTAGTTACGCGGAGGAAAAACCCCAGTAAGGGCAATGCAATAATTCAATGCCAAAAATGGCTGGCGATTTTCATGGGCCTGACCACCACCATTAATTCCAATGGTCTGCGGTGCCATAGTGGTATTGGTCGCTCCGGGAGTCAGCATGTAATTAATTGTGCCGCCACCGCCGCGTACATCTTTTGCCAGATAGGCATCCGCTGCCGGCGTTGCTGCACTGCCCGGATTATTCATGGCGGTGATCGAGTGGTTGTGAGCGGGTATTTCAGTAGTGAGTAAGGTCACGCTACTCTGGCCGGACTGCTCACCCCAATCCCACACCTTCAGCCCAGGCCCTTGGCCTACCCCAGCAACCACTTGCCCCTGCAAATTGGGCAACTGGAAATTGGTGGTGCCGTTACCACCATAGGTAGTGCCGATAATAGAGAAAAGTGCTGTATTGGATTGGATAGGTAATAACTGGCCATCGCATAACGCCCAATTTTTTGGAGCAAAGCTAAATGGCAACAAACGGATTTCACCGATAAAGGGTTCCATATTTCGCTCCTTAATTACGCGATGGGAAAATACCGACAGTACTCATGATGTAATTAATCGCGGTAGTGGGCATGATGTTAGTGTGAGGCTGGGTTCCCCCTGTTAATTGCACAGTGGCAGTGTTCAGCGTTTCTGGAAGCGGACCAGTTGGCGATGAAACATAAATTTTATCGGTATCACTGTGCGCAAATACGGTTCCCGCGGGACTTGGCGATGTGGAAGGTGCAGACGTACTCGCATTAAATGAGTGATTGTGCGAAGGGATTTGTGGTGTCAACAGAGTTACGGATTCAACACCAAATTTTTGCCCGATCACACGCTCAGACAAACCCACCCCGCTACCCTGGCCAACTGGCAACCGCCCACGTAAATCAGGTACGGCAAATGTATCAATGCCATCGCCACCATAAGTCGTGCCGACAATTGCATACAAAGCATCGTTTTCGCTGATGGCAAGCAAGCGGCCATCGCAAATCACCCAACCCGCTGGTGCAAAATTACCCGCAAATAAACGGATATCACCGAGATATGGATCCATTGTGATTCTCCTTAATTACGTGAGGGGTAAATGCCTTGGGTGGCAATGCAATAATTTAATACTAGCGACGGCTGGCAATTTTCATGGGGCTGACTGCCGCCAGTATTGGAAACAGTTGCCGAATTTAATGGTTGCAAGTTGTTGGGTGCTTCATACAAATTGACATCGCCAGAGCTGCCTTTACCACCTGCAATATAATTGCCGGCGAAGGCCAGGTTATTACCCTGGGTGGTACTTGCCGCTACGCCATGATTGTGTGCGGGCAAATTACTCAGCAACAAAGTGACATTTTCCACACCGGCAACAGCGCCTAGAGGAATTCCTGCACCGAGGTTGGGATGAAGCGGAGCGCGGCCACGCAAGTCCGGCAACGCAAAGTTGTTTACACCATTGCCGCCATAGGTTGTGCCTAACAATGAGAAAAGGGCTTGATTGGTAGAAATTGGGAGGAGACTGCCGTCGCAGCGCGCCCAGCCTTTGGGAGGCCAGTCGTAGGGAAGCAATTTGATTTCCCCAAGGAAATTATCAGACATTCATTACTCCTTTATAAAAGTAAACCTGTCCTTATGTGGCTCAGGTAGGTTGCTAATTTGAGGCAGCTATTGACCACCTTTTTTATCGATAAACCCTGAATGATTCGGCAACCTTACCAGCCCAGCTACACCTATCCGCGATAAACGCAACTGGCTCCTGAACAACTGATCATTTCCCCTTGGGCGGTGAATCTCCAAAAGTTAGAATAAGTTATAGCTGAATATTTTCACATTACGAACCATAACAAGGTCACAGATGCCATTTTTCCGGCAGCTAGCAGGATTGAATTAGAGATGGCCACACCAGGAGTTCGTGGGTGTCAGTGGATTGTTCTTTGATAAAACCCAACCGCTGGTAGAGCTGTTTCGCGCGCAGGTTTTGGCGATCTACACGCAAACTCAATATCCCTCCGTCTGCGTTAACCTGGCTTTGCAATGCTCTGAGGATGGCGCCCCCCAGACCCTGCCCTCGCCGCTCCTGAGTCATGATGAAGTCGATAATGTGCATCCGGCTTGCTGCTCTATGCAGAGTAACTTTTCCCACCGCAACGGATTGGTTTTCAATAATCCAATTTTCTGCACCAGAATATTGGCTGGCATATCCTTTTTGTTGCCAGTCGTATTGCTGCCGGATCAATTGTTCCAATTGCGCTTGCGGTAAGGGCAATAAGGCCAAATCTGTTCGTATCGAACAAAAAAGTTCTCGCAAAAAAGGTTCGTCATCCGCACCAGCCAAACGTAAATTAACGCCCGGTGGAAGTGTGAACTTATGATTCATGCATGGCCTTTTTAAAATCACCACTGTCAGTATTCAAAAATTGTTTATAAAGCGGCATCAATAACGCGTGGATGCTGGCTTTTTCGAGATCGCTAAATTGCGTTTGCTTGGCGCTGCTGTCATCTGCGAAAACCACTCCCGGCATTTTTGAATGAAATGCCAACCGCCGCATCATTCCAACAAACCATTCTTGCGTAGGGAAAATTCCAAAATACTGGCATATCGCCCTGATGCACGCAGCATCCAGCGACGAATAATCCACCGATAACACAGCCAGATTTTTTTTGTACTTATTCATTTCTGCCAGCAACGCGGCAAGCACCTGGCTGCGCCGCGACAACAGCGATTGCGCTGCATTAGTGGATGCTAATGCCGGATGGATACTGGCCAGGCGTGTATCGCCCGCCATATGCCAACCGGCTATACGTTGATGGGATGCAAGAATCTCAACTGGATCGCGCACCAGGAAAATGGCAGGCACCTGCGGATACACACTGCGAATGAGCTCCCAGCGAAAAATATCCCAGGCGTTCCATTTAATAACCAGCTGCGGGCGATCTGGAAAAGCCGCTGCTTGCAGATTGATAAAGCTGCGCAGCAAAACCCCTTGCTGCTCGGGCGACAAACCAGCATCGAGCAACAACGCCGTCAGCAGTGGCGATTCAGAAAATACGCAGGTGGAATTCAGTTCGGAAAGACATCCAGAAATTAATGTAGAACCACAGCGGGACAGATGAAAAATAAACCCCGATGGTATTGCATCGGTAAGCTTTTCAGCTTGTTGTTGCGCAAATGCCACGCTGGTACACGGCTGAATAATTTGATTAAACAATTGTTGTCGATAGCGGGAAATTGTTTCGTCTTGAAAAGGTTCAGTGGCATGCCCGGTCGGTATTAACCAATTCACCTGCTTTTTGTCGGGCTGGTAGCGATAAGGCAACCAATGCCCGGCCAACCTTAGGCTGTCGATTGCTACAGGAGTAACATTTAAACGGGAAATTTCACCTAGCAGCTCATCGTCATCCAAGTGCTGGCAATGCCACAATTGCTTTATACAGGCAAGCAAATCAGTCAGTGTTTGCGCCTGTTGGCACAGACCAATTTGGCCCGGCGAACTGAGCAATGAACTGTAATGATCAGCATAGTCACTCACGCACGGCCCCTTGGTGTATTTGTTCTTTTAACCAATCATTGGCGATGCAATCAATCACTAAATTAATCCGGTCGTCGCTGCCACGATTGTAAACTTCATGCATTTGGTCTGCATTGAAATACCACAATTCCCCAGCGCGCATAGGCATTAATTTGCCGTCGACAAAAAAAGCTACTGCATCGCTAGTGTGTATAGGGACATGCAACCGCGCCTCACCATATTCGATGCTTAATTCATGATCGCGATGCGGCTTAATATGCGCTCCTGCTTTTAAACGCATCAGTCTTGCCGCTTTGATAGGACACTGCAGTTGGTTAAACAGGTTTTGTATTTCGGGGCACTGCGTCAGCACCGGCAAATTTTCCCACTCATCGCCGTCGGCAATAGCAAAGCCTTGTAACACAGGATGTGCATTGAGGTGTTGCTGTTGGCAGCGCAGGGGTAGCACATCCCAGCCTCCTTGGTAATCTTTTTTATTGACGTGATCAATCCACTGATTACCGAGCAATGCCGCCACTTGCCACTGCAAATCCACAAAAGAAACAATACACGCCAAACGTGCGAATGATATGAGCTCTTTGTTATGCGCTGCTGTGATAGTTGCAAGGTAAGAAGACGACATAAGCATTAAACTCTACTAATATTGGTAGGCAGAATAACCCGTCCATTCGGTAAGATCTGTTTTTTTGAATGGATAGTGGCGTCAAATAAAATTATTCGGTCGCAGGGCACCTTAAAGGAGAAAAAATTTGAAATACGGCAATGATCATCCATTTGTACTCTGGTTCACCGGATTAAGCGGTGCAGGAAAATCAACCACAGCAAGAGCAATACAAAATACATTTACTCAACAAGGTCTTCAATCCTATTTATTGGATGGTGACTTGTTGCGCAATGGATTGTGTCGCGACCTGGGTTTTAGCGCGGAAGACCGCAGTGAAAATATTCGCAGAATCAGTGAAGTGGCAAAACTTTTTGTGGATGCGGGGCTTATCGTAATTGTGGCAACTATCTCGCCCTTACAAAAAATGCGCCGCGATGCACGGGCGCATTTTGCAGAAAATCAATTTATTGAAATATTTATTGATGCACCCTTATCAGTATGCGAGAAGCGTGACCCCAAAGGTCTTTACCAGAAAGTGCGCGCAGGGAAAATTGCTCAATTTACCGGAGTAGATTCCCTCTATGAAACACCCGAAGAACCGGAACTTCATTTACGCAGCGATCAACAAACAGTTGAAGATTCCGTGAATGAAATCCTGACGTATTTGCACCAACACGGAAACCTGCGCGCCGAAAAAAAGCGGCGTTCACACGCTATCACTTAAGGTCGCAGCCAGGCGCTACCAACCACCAGGTAGTAGGCCATTCCATCCGGCCCGTGGGCTGCATCTATCCCCATGTGCAGTTGATATTTGCGGGCCATTTCATAACGAAACCCTAAACCTTCGGTGTCGATGTCTTGGGTGCGCTCGCGCTCGGCAAATTTATTTCCAGCAGTTCCGCGCCCGGCAAAGGCGACAGCACTGAAACGCTGCCAGAACTGCCAGCGCAACTCGGCTTCGATCTGGCCGGCGTACTCACCTTGGTAACGCATTGCGGGTGCACCGCGCAGTTGAATAAACGGGCGCATATAAATCGGAGTTTCTTCTGAAGTGTAAACCGCTCCGGCAACCGCACTGAGCGTCACTGTTTTGGCCACGGGCCAGAAACCCATTGTAAAGAGTGACAGTCGCTCAAACTCTTCATCGCCCCCCAACTCCGGCGAAAATACAATTGCAGACGAACTAAAGTAGTAACCCTTGTTAGGCGTAAAAATGGAGTCGCGCGAATCGTAAGTGTATTCCGGCACTAGGCCAGCCAATTGATTATCGAAGTTAAATTGCGGCGGCTCAGGTTGATCGGATTGCCGCGCAAATTGCAATTGCGTATCAGCGCGCAAGTAACCCAGGCCGAGCCACGAGTTAGAGCGCCCGAGGCGATAGCGACCTAACAAAAATGCACCCTCGGCAGAAATATTGTAACGCTGCGGATTTTCTGCGAGCGACGGGTCTGAACCTATGCCGTGATAATCCAGGTTGACCGACATATCAAATCCGCCGGCGAGGGATTGCAGGCTGTTATCCAGCCAATAGCGCGAGTCGGCAGCGAATACACCTTTCGTATCATTTTCAGTTTGCATTCCCCCCACAAATGTCAGATTGGGACGACCAGGGGCAGCACCTGCTTCTGGTTCTTCGCGGTCAACAAACACCAGCCCAAGCGCGCCACCATAGCCAACCGCGGGTTCAGTAATTGGTATCGCCAAGGGGATAAAACCGTAGGCCTGGTCAATAAACTCGCTGATATCAAGCCAACCATCATCTTCGGAAAATAGCGATACACCATTTTCCGCTTCCGCTGATTTATTCGCTTCCGTTTGCTTTTCATTCGCCGGCGATGCCTCGCTTGGTTCCGCTCCGGATGCATTGAGTGCTGCTGCTAGCAGCGATGCAAAACCTACTGAAGTGAAGCACGATAGCGAGGAGCGT
Organism: Cellvibrio sp.; assembly: GCA_035456025.1. Taxonomy (GTDB): domain Bacteria; phylum Pseudomonadota; class Gammaproteobacteria; order Pseudomonadales; family Cellvibrionaceae; genus Cellvibrio. The sequence continues at coordinate 14,562 of DATIDX010000166.1, forward strand.
AAATGATCGTGAAGAAACATAAATAATGGCCAGCTAAATTAATGAATGACGCAAGCAAAGATAAATCGCTGCGCTAGGTTACAAAACAACTGTTACTACGTCGCTGTTACAAAATAGCCATCAATAAAAATGGCAATCCGGCAAAGGCAACTAAAGTCGATACCACAACCATAGCAGCAATTTCTTCCGGTTGACGGTTGTAGCGCAATGCCAGTAAATAATTAAATACCGCAATTGGCATAGCGCATTGCAAGAGCACCACACTGCGCGATACCCCAGTCAGCCCCATAAATTCGCACACAACAAAAGCCAATAACAAACCACCACCGACACGCACCAGACTGAAAAATAAACTCCGTTTCCAGAAATGGATTTTTAAGGTAGCCAGAGAAACACCGAGTGCGATGGTCATTAAGGGAATGGCGATACCACCAAGCAAATCAAGCGTGTTGCTAATCCAGCGTGGCAATTCAGTATCTGTCACCAACAAGGTCACTGCAATAACCAT
>DATIDX010000167.1:0-7362 GCA_035456025.1 Cellvibrio sp.
TGGTAGATGCAAAATCTCGCAGAAGTCTGGCTATGGGACAAACTTGTAGGCGCACTTGCCTGGGGGACTGAAAGCGCAACAGCAACCTTCGAATACACCCCCGAGTGGGTGAAAACCGGGGTACAAATCGCCCCTCTACACATGCCAAGCCAAACTACCGGCACACGGATTTTCCAATTCCCCCACCTGAATCGCGCCACTTACAAAGGTCTCCCAGCATGCTTTGCCGATACGCTGCCCGACGATTTTGGCAATGCTGTCATCAATGCTTGGCTCGCTCGCAATGGCCGCGACCCGCAAAGCTTCAATCCGCTCGAACGCTTGCTCTACAGCGGCAAACGCGGAATGGGCGCACTGGAATATGCTCCGGCGCTGCGCCAAGTTCAAAGTGGTAATAATAAATTAGAGTTGGAATCCTTGATCAGTATGGCGCAGCAGGTGCTGGATCAGCGAGCTGGTGTCAGCAGCCAGCTATATCACTCGGGGAATGAAGATCTGACAGCGATTTTGCAAGTCGGTACATCAGCCGGCGGCGCACGAGCAAAAGCCTTAATTGCCATCAATGCGGCGCGCACAGAAATCCGCTCAGGCCAAGTGGATGCCCCTGCGGGATTCGAGCACTATTTATTGAAGTTCGACGGTATTATTGAGCATGGCAACAATCGCGAAACCTTTGGTGATCCACAGGGATTCGGGCGAATGGAATATGCCTATTATTTGATGGCCAAAGAGGTAGGGATCGCAATGACGCCCTGCGAATTACTTATCGACGGTGAGCGCGCGCATTTTTTAACTAAACGCTTTGATCGTATCAATAATCACAAAGTGCATTATCAATCACTCTGCGCCATGGATCATGCCGATTTTAAAATGCCCGGCCATTACAGCTATGAACAACTATTTTCAGTTGCACGGCAGCTGCGCCTCAGCCGTGCCGAGGCAGTAGAAATATATCGGCGCATGGTATTTAACATAGTCGCACGCAACCACGATGACCACAGTAAAAATTTTGGCTTTATATTGGCAGGCCCACGCGCGCAATGGCAACTCGCACCCGCATTTGATGTTGCCTACAGCTATAAACCAGGCTCACCTTGGGTGAACTCGCATCAATTAAGCCTCAATGGCAAACGCGATAATTTCATGCAAGATGATTTGCTGGGCGCAGCAAAACTGATCAGCAATTTCACTAAAGAAGCCAAGCTCATAATCCGTCAGACGCTGGACGTGGTCAGCCAGTGGGAAAATTATGCGCGTGCAGCGCAAGTACCGACCAGTTTCGCACGCGAAATCCAACAACACTTACGCCTGCAACTATAAATTTTCTACCAGAACTTTAAGGATGGAATAAAAACATGCATATCACCAGCATAGTGTTTTTCGCACTACTCGCATTTTTTACCTGGCGTGGCTATCAAAAAGGATTTATCGGTTCTATTACCCGTGTGCTGGGATGGATAGTGGCATACCCGGCCGCGATTATACTGACCAGACCGGTTGCGAAATTATTAATGCAACACACTGCATTGGATGGATTAATTGTCTACTTTATCGCGGGCACTGCTATTTTTTTATTGGTCAGTTTATTGGTAAGCCTACTGCTCAGGCTCCTCGCTTCGTTTATTCCCGATAACGATACCACCCAAGTTGGTTCAAAAATAGGTGGTGCGGGTATTGGTGTGTTGATGGGCGCACTGGTGGGTTTGTTGGTGGTCTACGCGATGGGTTTGGTATTGACACCGACAGTACAACCGCCTCAGCAAGAGCAAGCCAGCACTACAACTTCCATCAATGAAGCTACCGGAGACATCGAACGCGCACCGGCAATCGGCGTGCCGCAAATACGCGACCTGGATAAAAGCAACGATTCCTTCATTGAAGCCAGTGCAAAAAAATTAATTGGCAGCGCTGCAGGGGCTGCTGTTGATTTGGCTCTGGATGATAAAACCACCACTCAAATCACCAAGGCATTTGTACAAGATCCGCAATCCATGCTAACCCATGTGCAACAAGTAACAAATAGCGGGCAGATGAAAGAATTAATAGCCGATGAAAAAATCCAATCCATCCTCACCACAGGCGATACCAATGCCTTAATGCGCGAGCCAGGATTCCAGCAATTAATGGATGACCCAAGTGTACAGGCGCTGCTATCACAATCGGAGGTTGCCAGCTCGGAAGGCTCGCAAGCAGCTGCAGAAAAAATGGTGCAGGCATGGAACCGTGTGCAGACCATTAAACATGATCCACGCGTAATCGCGATTATTAGCGATCCAGAATTCCAGCAACAATTGAATTCATCCAACAAGTTACCGTTAATGATGAATCCAAAATTAAACCAGCTCACCGAAATTATTTTTAATAGCGAGACAACACCGGCGAATGGAATGACTGGTTATCAAGTGCAGGATATGAAGGACAGCAGCGTAAACATACCGGCAAATGATCCTGCAAACGAAACCACCGTTGACGAAGATACAAAACCTAAAACGACTATTTATCGCTGGACCGATGAGAAAGGGCAAGTTCACTACTCGGACAAGCCCATCAAAGATAAATAAATTAAAGAATATATCAATAGACAGGAGGCTCGCCTGCCGGGCGAGTTTTAAAACGCGGTTGCGCCCAGAAATATTGACTGGGGCATTTTAAAATTTCCTGCTCCATAAATTCATTAACACGACGGGCATCGGCAATATCATCCCCTGTCGGATAATTCTCAAACGGGGGATGGATAGTGACTGCATATCCACTGCCATCCTCCAACCGGCGCTGGGTAAAAGGAATTATCTTGGCGCGCCCCATACGGGCAAATTGTCCGGTTGCGGTAACAGTTGCAGTCGGCACACCAAAAAACGGTACAAACACTGACATTTTTTCCCCCAAATCGCGATCCGGTGCATACCAAATCATACGACCTTTGCGCAGTTGGCTCACCATGGCTCGAACGTTGTCGCGACTAAACGCCATACCGCCTTTGCAATAAGCCTCGCGCCGCACTTTTTGTAGATAATCATAAACAGCATTGGCATGAGGGCGATACATTCCGTCGTAATTCACATGCTGGCCAAGCATAGCGCTACCTATATCCAGGGTGGTGAAATGCAAACTTAACAGCAATGCACCCTGCCCCTCGGCCCGCGCCTGTTCAACATGCTCCACACCAGTGATGGTAAATAATTTGCGCAAGCGCGACTTAGGCCAGAACCAGGCAATTCCCGTTTCGAATGCTGCCATGGCCGTCGAAAATAAATTTTCACGCAACAATATTTCGCGCTCTGCATCACTCAATTCAGGGAAGCATAAACGCAAATTGGTCTGGGCCTGGTGCAGGCGCTTTTTATTGATACGCAACAATGGGCTTAATTGCCGCGCCATGATCATTTGCAATCGATAGGGTAATTGGGCGATCAAAAACCACATACCCACTCCCAACCATGTGAGCCAATAACGTGGAGCCAGTAGTGCGCGTGAAAAATGAGGTGAGGCCATATCGATTACATAATGAGGCAGGAAAACCCTGCGATAATAAAAGTAACGGAATTATAACGCGTCACTCGCAAAGCGCCTAACCGAAGCCTCAGGCGCTTTGCTTCCGTTAAAAGCTGTAAACCAAATTCACAAAAGTAGTGGTATCGGTCCTAACTTTGCCCGGCGCGACATCAGTGTCGTTGGCCACGGCAAAGCCAATTTTCATTTTCATACTGCCCGTAATTGATGCAGCCAATGAAGTTTCGCTTATAGTACGGGTGTTGTCTGCACCCGCCTCTATACTGATAATTTGTTTAAATTCGGAATTGCTGGTGATTTTCCATTCAAGCGAGGTCGCCGCCCGCAAAATCGCTCCGCCCTCCTCGCTGATGCTATCCGGAATAGTTTCATCATCACTTTCGATAACTTTTTCGCCTTCAAAATAACCCGGACCTGCCTCCACAAACCAGTTGAGGTCGGAGCTGGAGTAGAGCCAATCACCATAACCCAAGGCAACCGTCGCATAGGTGCGATAGGCACCAAATTTATCTTCGGCATAAGAGCCAAAACCAAACATGTAAGATTTTTCTACACCCAACAGGTAAGCAAATTTTGCAGAGCCAAAATATTTTTCGGCCGTCTTTTCCTTGGAGGTGGTGTCATCATCCTGAACAACCTCATCTTCTTTAAAAAGCGAATTAACGACGTATTGGTTTTCCCATTTGTCCAGATTTTGTTTGGCATCCAATTTGAATTGCAAGCTGGTGGTTTCGGTATTACCAGAGGTGGCGATTGCCCCTACGTCGACTTCGACATCCCAAGGGCGCCTTTCATCATCAGCGCTGGCGGTAGCAGCAAAAAAAACGATAGTTAATGCAGGAACAACACTTACAAGAGCCAATTTATGCATAGAAAAATCCTGTTACCTCAATTTAGGAAGCCCGAACCATAACACAGAAATACAGCTTGCCAAACGAAAACGACCGGCATAAAGCCGGTCGTCAGTATCGAAGAAGGATAATTATTAATCGCGCAATAAGCAGTTAAGCTCGTCCACTACTTCAGCCCAACCAGAGTGATCCTGGCGGGCTTCACGCAAAAATGCTGCTTGTTCAGCAGTCCAGAAAGGTGCGGCAGCCAAAGGCTCGGCTTGCGGAAGCGGGTTATGCTTTTTGATAAAAGCATCAATCGCGGCGGGAGAGTTGGGGAGACCTAATTTAGCAAAGAGATCATTCAGCGTGTAAAACATGCGGCCCTCCTGTCGGTGTCTACAGACTTACATCATCGGCAATTTGCCACCATGGACAAATTCATGACTAGGATACCGGCAACCAAGGTGACTTACCTAACTTATTTTTTGATGCACCTCTGTCATTGAGTCGATCAAATCGTCTTTTTCACGCCAGAGCTGATTAACCCACTGCTGAAAACCTGCGCGAAATTCAGCGTCTTCGATGTAATCACCGATCAATTCTGCAGGAATAGGTAATTGGCGTATATGCACTCTAATCTCCTTAACCCGTCCACATGCGTAATCCCAATAGGTGGGGATTCCTGCGGGATAATAGATGGTGACATCTAACAACCGATGCAACTGCCCATCCATAGCGGCAAGGGTGAACGCCAATCCACCGGCCTTAGGCATCAGCAAATGGCGATAACTGGACTTTTGCTGCGTATATTTTTCATGGGTGTAACGCGTGCCTTCAAGGAAATTAATAATTGTGACCGGATTGTGGCGAAACTTTTCGCAGGCCTTGCGGGTTTGCTCTATATCCTTGCCTTGCAAGGAGGGATCGCGGGCAATTTGCGCTTTGGTATGGCGATGCATAAAAGGGAAATCCAGCGCCCACCAAGCCAATCCGAGCAGCGGCACCCAAATCAGGGATCTCTTTAAAAAGAATTTTAGATAGGGAATGCGCCCATTAAAGATGCGCAACAGCAGCAAGATGTCCACCCAGGACTGATGGTTTGCCACCATCATGTACCACTCCCGGGTGCTTAAGTTATCCAAACCGTGAATGTCCAACTGCGTAGGTAGCAGAAATTGCTGATGGCGCGCATTCGCTTCCATCCACAGGCTCGCCAACCAATCCAGCATGCGATTACACAAGGCCTGCCACCGCGGGAAAGGTAAGGCCACCTTGAATACCGCCAGCACCAATATTGGCAAAATGACGGCGCAGGTCAGCACGACAAATAGCAGGGTAGTCACAACACCCAGAAGGTGACGAAAAATAGGCATAGACAATTTCTTCCAGGATTAAAGCGGTGCGCAGTGAACCCGATGCAAATGTGCCGGTCAATATAACTTGATATATTTTTGTCTATCATTGGCCATTGTTCAACCAGCCAGCCCCAAACTGATTCGTTGCAACCGGTTACTTACATGAATTCTTTCAAGGAATAGCAAGATGATGAACTCACTTAAATCCTGGTGGCAGGACAACCGCTCACTGCTGCTGTTTGTAGTGCTGATGTTTTGTTTTCGCAGCGCGATCGCCGATTGGAACGATGTGCCCAGCGGCTCAATGAAGCCTACGCTGATTGAAGGTGACCGAATTGGCCTGAACAAAATGGCTTACGACCTACGCGTTCCTTTTACACAGGTCTCGCTTTATAAAATCGCTGATCCTGTGCGTGGCGATATCGCCGTCTTCGATTCCAAAGTGGCCGATAAACGCTTGGTCAAACGCGTCATAGGTGTCCCGGGCGATACCGTCGCCATGCAGGACAACCGCCTCTACATCAACGGCCAGGCGATTGCCTACACAGCAGCAGCGAATGGCGATTGGCTCGAACACTTACCAGGCAAAACACATGTAGTGCGCACCGCTGCCAATGCCGGGGACTACGCGAATTTTGAATCAGTCACGGTACCGGCCAACCAATATTTAATGCTGGGGGACAACCGCGACAATAGCGCCGATTCACGCACAATCGGTTTTGTACCGCGCAGTGAATTTGTCGGGCGTTCGCGCAGCGTGGTAATGTCACTCAACTATGAGGATTACTTTTTACCGCGCAGCGAACGATTTTTTCACGGACTGGACTAGCAATTAACGTAAGAACATTGCCTTAAAAATATTACTTCAAAAGATTACTTCAAAAAATAGGTGCGCACATCCAGCCAATTGTTAACGCGCACCTCTTCTACTTCAGCCATATTGTGCGGCGAAGAAAATAAAATACCTTGCCCTACAAAACCATCAAAATGACGCGAGCTGTCATCAATCAAATAATCGGCCTGCACAACATTTTTCTTACCGCAAAAAATAAAATTCATTGGTGATATAAACGGCAAATGTTTTACCAGCCACTCATACTTGGGGGTGAACGAGGTTGGGTGCTCCATAGCCGCCGTAGCAATCAAAATGTCGTAGGAGTCATGCAGTTCGCGGATGACTTCAAGCGCATTGTCGCAGGGTGGGATATCTTCAAAAAATCCGGGCATATCTGGATAAGCCTTGACGCGCGCGCGGTGTGCTTCAGGAACTTTATTGCGGAGTTTGGTTGCGTATAAATCTGCTTTGGTGAGGCTTTGATTAAATTCAGCGTTGTACCAGTCGAGGTGACGGGCCAGTGTGTCGCAAATAGTCTCGTCCATATCAATCGCAATACGTTTACGCATTAGTACTCCAATTAAATATTGATAGATAAAAAAATCCCCCGCCGGGGCGAGGGATATTTTACATACATTTAAAAGTTCGTCTGCACTAGCGGACTCGTTTCAGCGTCGTAGTCAACATTATCCACACCAAACCCAAACAAACGCAGGAACTCCGCTTTGTAACCGGCAAAATCGGTTAACTCAAACAGGTTTTCTTCAGTGACTTGATCCCAAATTGCTTCCACTTTGGTTTGCACCGAAGGCGCTAATTCCAACTCGTC
>DATIDX010000168.1:0-7242 GCA_035456025.1 Cellvibrio sp.
CTGGTTACCGGCAAAGAATTAAAAGAGGCCCAAGTGAAGCGAGCAGTAGAGTTGTCCGCGACCAAGTATTGTTCTGCCTCTATTATGTTGGAAGCAGGTGGAGTTGAAATAACCCACTCCTATGAGATCCGCGAAGCCTAAGAGGGCTTTAGTTAGCTTGAATAAAAATGCCCGCAGCGAAAACCTGCGGGCATTTTCTTTCTGAGCCACTAATCAAATTTGATAACTAGTCGTTGTCATTACTTTGGATACTAGCGTCATCAGTCCTTTTACGGGTGTTGGAAAGTTGTAACCGCCAGCATCCAGTGCCATAGCTGCATGGCGCGCTTCATCGTCCAGCATTTGTGTTACCACGGCGCGACTGCGCGAATCCTGTTCCGGAAGTTGTTCCAAGTGATCTTGCAAATGCTTGCAGACTTGGTCTTCCGTTGCAGCAACAAATCCCAAGCTGACCTTATCACTTACCAAACCTGCACCTGCGCCTATCGCAAATGACAGCCCATACCACAGGGGATTCAAATAGCTGGTGTGGCTGCCGAGTGAATCGATGCGCTCCTGGCACCAGACTAAATGATCAACTTCCTCTTCCGCTGCCTTCTCCATTTCAGCGCGAACACCAGGTAATTTAGCGGTCAATGCCTGGCCTTGGTAAAGCGCTTGGGCGCAGACTTCACCGGTATGGTTTACGCGCATTAAGGCTGCAGATTTTTTGCGTTCGGCCTCAGTTAGGTCTGCTTCATCCAACGGACGAGCGGGGGATGGGCGCTCACTGGTCATGTCATTGCCCGCTGCGAGCGTGCGCAGTGCGCGATCGGCGTTGACGATGAAATTGTCGATAAAACTTAAACGTGTGGCGGCCATGATGGTTTCCCCTATGAAGCTGATATGCCATTTAAACAGAAATCCGGCGTTGGCTTAACCCTAATTTACTTGTCGATCAGCAAATCCCTATTTATAGTCAGATCAACAATAACAATTCTGGCTGCGGGTTTCCGGGGATTTTCTTATGGGTTTTATGCGCTTTTTGTCGCTGCTGTTAGTGGGCGGCCAATCGTTATTATGTTTTTCCGGTCAGCCGACGAAGGCGGAGCAAACGCCGATTTATCGCGATTCCACGCGCAGCTTTGAGATGCGTGCTGCTGACTTGGTGGCGCGTATGACCCTGGAAGAAAAAGCCAGCCAAATGCTGAACGATGCCCCGGCGATCCCGCGTTTGGGTATTCCAAAATACGAGTGGTGGAATGAGGCCTTGCACGGGGTTGCGCGCGCGGGTGATGCGACAGTATTCCCCCAGGCGATTAGTCTGGCGGCGACGTTTGACCCGAAATTAGTTGGTGATGTTGCACGCGCAATCAGCGATGAAGGGCGCGCAAAACATCACGAATTCGCCAAACGTGACCAGCGGTTGCGTTACCAGGGTCTGACGTTCTGGTCGCCGAATATCAACATTTTCCGCGATCCGCGCTGGGGGCGGGGACAGGAAACTTACGGTGAAGATCCCTATCTCACGAGTCGCATGGGTGTTGAGTTTGTGAAGGGATTGCAAGGCGATTACGCCGATGCGCCCACGCATAGCTATCGCAAAACCGATGCGACCGCCAAGCATTTTGCGGTGCACTCTGGTCCCGAGGCGGATCGCCACCAATTTGATGTCTACCCAAGTGAGCGCGATTTATATGAGACCTATTTGCCCGCCTTCAAAGCACTGGTGCAGGAGGCCAATGTCGCATCGGTAATGGGCGCCTACAATCGTGTCAATGGTGAATCGGCATCGGCAAGTCAGCGGTTACTGATTGACGTGTTGCGCAAGGAGTGGGGGTTTACCGGCTACGTGGTATCCGATTGCGATTCGATAGAAGATATTTTCCTGCATCACAAAATTGTGAAAACGGCGGAAGAGGCGGCTGCGCTTGGAGTTAAAAAAGGCACCGAATTAAATTGTGGAAAAACCTATCAGGCGTTGGTCAGCGCAGTAAAGCAGGGGCTGGTGACTGAAGCGGAATTGGATGATTCACTGCGGCGGTTGTTTTTAACACGCTTTCGTTTGGGTATGTTCGATCCAGACAGCGAAGTGCCCTGGGCACAAATTCCCTACTCGGCAAATCAGTCTGCTGAACATGATCAGTTGGCGCGTCGCGCTGCGCAATCGTCGATTGTGCTACTTAAAAACGACGGCATTTTGCCGCTAAAAAAATCGCTCAAAAAAATTGCTGTAATTGGCCCGACCGCGGATGAAGTGATGTCGTTGCTGGGCAATTATTACGGCACCCCCGCCGCGCCCGTTACGATTTTGCAAGGCATACGCGCAGCGGCTCCCGATGCGCAAATCGCTTACGCGCGCGGTGTGGATTTGGTGGAGGGTAGGGAAGACCCGCGTGCTGCTCCAGTGATTGAATCGCGCTATCTGCGCCCGTCGACCGATTCAGCCGAGCAAGGTCTGCGCGGTGACTACTTTAAAGGTGTCGACCTCAGTGGAAAACCGGTAATGACGCGTATCGATTCGCGTATCGCGTTCCGCTGGGATCGCGGCGCGCCCACTGATTCTTTAGTCGCGCGCGGAGAAGTTGCCGCGAATGCAGGCCTGGCCGGTGATAACTATAGTGCGCGCTGGACAGGTCAATTGTTGCCGCCAGTGTCCGGAACTTACGAGCTGAATGTCAGCGCCAACGACGGCGTGCGCTTGAAAATCAATGGCAAAACCTTGATCGACTCCTGGGAATTGGCGGAGCGGTTGCGTAGCCACAGCGTGCAGATTGAACTTGAAGCGGGCAAGGCCTATGACATAAGCCTCGAATATTTTGAGGATATCCGCGATGCAGAAATTCGTTTGGGTTGGCGCTTGCCTGGCGCTAAAGAGCCCTTTGATGAAGCGATCGAAATCGCACAAGCGGCAGACGTGATTGTTTTTGTCGGCGGTTTAACGGGTGATGTCGAAGGCGAAGAAATGAAAGTGAATTATCCCGGTTTTGCCGGTGGTGATCGCACCGATATCCGTTTGCCGGCAATCCAACAAAAGCTGTTGGAAGCCCTGCATAAAACCGGTAAACCGGTAGTGATGGTGCTAACGGGCGGGGCGGCATTGGCAATTGATTGGGCCGATAAAAACCTGCCGGCAATTGTGATGGCCTGGTATCCCGGCCAGCGCGGTGGCAGCGCAGTGGGCGATGTATTGTTCGGTAGGGTAAATCCGGCAGGTCGGTTACCCGTTACCTTCTATAAAGCAGAGGAAAAATTACCGGCGTTCGACGATTATTCGATGCGCAATCGCACTTACCGCTACTTCACCGGCGAGGCGCTTTATTCGTTTGGCCACGGTTTGTCTTATACAAATTTCAAGTATTCCAAATTGGTGGTCGACCAAAAAACAGTCGCACCTGATCAGCCGATCAACTTGCATCTGCAAGTAAAAAATTCGGGCAAATTCGCGGGCGATGAAGTTGTGCAGCTTTACTTGCAGCCGGTCGATCCATTGCGTCCGCGTGCATTGAAAGAATTGCGCGCAATACAGCGGGTGCATTTGCAAAAAGGTGAAGCGCGCGAGCTGACTTTTACCTTGGTGCCCAATAAGGATTTATTGATCTACGACGATCAGAAAAAAGCCTATGCCGTCGACGCCGGCCGCTATGAAATCCAACTAGGCGCGTCCAGCCGCGATATCCGTTTGCGCCAGGTTATTGATATTCCAAGTATTGATACCAAGGCGCTCTAACAGCTGTGCTCGTCGCCATAAAAAACGATTGCAAGGAGGCAGCACCCACTGCATGCTTGTCCCGCTAAAAACTACTATTCGCTCGGCTGGAAGGAGACAAGCGTGCAAGATGTTGATGAAATTAAACTGTTGCTGGATTCCCGTATCCCGCTGCTGGTGATCGAAACCTTCGAAGAAAAAAAAGCGCTCGATGTATTGCTGAAAGTGGCAAATAAACACGGTAAGGATTTGCATCGCTGGTCGATTACCGAGGGGCTAACGCGGTTGAATTTTGGCCCGCAATTGGTCCCCAAAGGCAGCGAGCTGAATGAGCCCGAGGAAATGTTGCGCCACATCAAACAACAGCAGCAACCGGGCATGTTTGCGCTCTGCGATCTACATCCCTTCCTGGGTGACCAACCGCAAGTCGTGCGTTTGTTGAAAGATATTGCGCTCAACCATTTTGCTGTGCCGCACACGCTTGTCCTGCTCAGCTATCAATTGCGCCTTCCACCTGAATTGACCCGCTACAGTGCCTCTTATTCGCTGACCTTGCCCGATGACGACAAGATCATGGAGATTATTCGCGAAGAGGCCAAAGATTGGTCAGATCGTCATGCTGGAGGTCGCGTCAAAACCGACAATATTACGCTCAAAAAAGTGGTGAATAATCTGCAGGGCATGAATGCAAGCGATGTTCGCCGTTTGGTGCGCTCTGCGATCTGGAATGACGGCTCGCTCAGTGAAGAGGATTTGCCGCGCATTAATAAAGCGAAGTTTGCATTATTGGATATGGAGGGGGTTATCAGCTTTGAACAGCAGACTGAGGATTTCTCCAATGTGGGCGGTTTACACAATTTAAAACGCTGGTTGCTGACACGTCGCGATGCATTTAATGATGACGAGTCCAAACTGGATCGCCCCAAGGGCATTTTGTTGCTCGGCGTGCAGGGCGGCGGAAAAAGCCTCGCGGCCAAAGCGGTGGCTGGCCTCTGGGGGTTGCCACTCATGCGCATGGACGTGGGCGCACTCTACAATAAATTCCACGGCGAAACCGAGCGCAATTTGCGCGAGGCGTTAAAGCTCGCCGATGCTATGTCGCCATGCGTTTTGTGGCTTGATGAAATCGAAAAAGGCATGGCGCAGGACGGCACTGACAACGGTGTATCACAGCGGCTACTTGGCACTTTATTGACCTGGATGGCCGAGCGGCGCACACGCGTCTTTATTGTCGCAACCAGCAATGATATCTCGCGCTTGCCACCGGAATTGATTCGCAAAGGTCGCCTCGATGAAATCTTCTTTGTCGATTTACCCGAGCAGGCCGTGCGCAAGGACATTTTTGCGATACACCTGCGCAAGCGTGGTTGTGCGAGCGACAATTTCAATCACGACCAATTGGCCGATGCTACCCAGGGTTTTTCCGGTTCTGAAATCGAGCAGGCGATCATCGCTGCGCTTTATTCGGCTGCGGCAGAAGGGAAGCCGTTGACGACCGATATTTTGCTGCGCGAAATTGCAGCTACCAGTCCGCTGTCGGTGGTCATGGCAGAACAAATCACCCGGCTGCGTTTGTGGGCCCAAGACCGCACCATCCCCGCGTAGGTAAGGCCGGTTTAATTTTGGTAGACGAATGAAAACAGAAGATGCGGGTGCAAAGATTATCGATGGCTGGATGGAAGGCGTTGAACAATGTCCTTCGCCGAATTTTAATCAGCGTCCGGAAAATACTGATATCAGTCTGTTGGTGATCCACAACATCAGTTTGCCGCCCGGTGAATTTGGCGGCGGCCACGTGCAGCAGTTCTTTCAGAACAGGCTGGATGCGAGCCTGCATCCGTATTTCGCAACTATTGCTGAGCTCAAGGTTTCGGCGCATTTGTTTATCGAGCGCGATGGCAAGGTCACACAATTTGTCCCGTTCGATGCCCGCGCCTGGCATGCCGGCAGCTCCAGTTTTGATGGTGTCGCCGACTGCAACAATTTCAGCATCGGCATTGAACTCGAAGGCGTCGATGACCTGGCATACAGCGATGCGCAATACCAGGCGCTGGAGAAAGTTTCTCGCCAGTTGCTGCTGACTTATCCTAAACTAACGCCTGAGCGTATTACGGGGCACGTAGATATAGCGCCCGGGCGTAAAACTGACCCTGGCCCTGCATTTGATTGGCCGCGCTATCGCAAGTCCCTCGGCTAATGCCTTTTCTTTTTTGTTGACTCATGAGTGATTAAACAAAATGATTTTTCTCAGTTTGGTTGTAGTTCTCGCTATCGTTTATTGGCTTGGTTCGGCCAGCATCATCCACTATGACGGATGGTTCAAATGGTTGGTTAATCGGCTGCAAAGTATTCCCGGCCTCTCCGCTGCCCCCGCATTGCCTCTGGCATTGGCATTGGTGATTCCGTTATCGGTACTGGTTGTTCTCTTTCTGCTGGTCTACCAAATGGCAGGGATCCAGTGGCTGTTTTTTCTCTACGTCCCGGTTTTGCTCTACAGCCTCGGGCGCGGCAATTTTTTAGGTGACGCGCAGGAATACATAGCACTTGCCACTCGCGGTGACACTGTAGCCGCCGCGCAATTGCTGGAGCGGTTGCGCGCGCGCGATATTGATATCGATGAAGATGATGTTGACGATTGGCGCTCCCTGCACACTGAAGCATTGAGGATTTTCGCCTACCGCGGCTTCGAGCGTATGTTTGCGGTGCTCTTCTGGTTCTTTATCGCCGGGCCATTTGGCGCGCTGATTTATCGCCTGAGTGTGTTGTACCGCGATTTTTCTGCACCGGGAAGCGACGCCGCACTTACCGCTACCAAATGGTTGTGGTTACTGGAATTACCGGCAGTGCGTTTAATGGGTGTCACTTGGGCGTTTGTTGGAAATTTTGAAACCTGCCCGCTGAGTAAAAATTTATTGGATATGCAAAGCCCGTCGGATTATGTGCTTAACGAGTGTTTGCGCGGCGCATTGGGCGCACCGACTGAGAGTTCTACTGCCGCTATGGCCGAAATGAAACCGGAAGAGAAAGCGGAACTGCAAGAAGAAATGGAAGAGGAAACTCAGGATATTATCGAAGACCTGACTGGTGATGTCATCACCACCCATTCTGAGCCTGCGTATTCTTTTGCATTGGTGAAATCCAGCGTTCCGCTTTACACCCGCTCATTGCTGTTCTGGGCTTGCGCAATTGCATTTGCCACCCTCATTGTGTGACCTATAGATTTTAATTTAAAAAATGATTGAGGTTAGTTATGCCGTCGTTTGATGTGGTTTCGGAAGTTGATAAGCATGCGTTGACCAACTCGGTTGATCAGGCCCAGCGTTTGATTACCAACCGTTTTGATTTTAAGGGCGTGAATGCGAGTTTCGAGCTTAAGGAATATGAGATTACCCTTACCTCAGATGTTGAAATGCAGCTTGATCAAATGCTGGATTTGCTCCGGCCTGCTATGGCAAAAAATGGCATTGACGTTAGCTGCCTGGATGTCGGCCCGGTAAAAAGCGCCGGTAAGCAAGTGAAACGCGAAGTTAAAGTGCGCACCGGTATCGATAAGG
>DATIDX010000169.1:0-7024 GCA_035456025.1 Cellvibrio sp.
CTCGTTCCCGGCCGAATATCGAAACCAGATTTTTATTGCACAACACGGTTCATGGAATCGCAGTAAAAAAGTAGGCTACAAGATTCTTACGGTGAATACGGCAACAAAAAACGTTGGCAAGCCCGAATATAAAGTTTTCGCTGAAGGATGGTTAGGGAAAGATGAGAATGTTTGGGGGCGCCCGGTAGATGTGTTGGTCATGCCAGATGGTTCACTGCTGGTGTCGGATGATTACGCTAACGCAATCTATCGTATTGCTTATAAAAAATAATTCCCTTTGAAATCTATTTAATCAAGGGAACTCTATGAAATTCTTCGCGGTAGCGGCGTCACTGTAAATCACGGCGCTATTGATCGCACAACCTTTGTTGCCGGACAGGACGGAAAAGTAGCGGCGATAATTGGCGGCCTGATGCCGGTGGAACATGTTGCACAGGCGTTAATAGAAACCCGAAAATTAGCTCATCATTGAGATCAAGTGACTGGTAAGTTATGAGTTTCCCGACTTACCAGTCACCATTAGATTACTTGTTTTTCAAACTCGCCAAACCCGCCTCTGCAATTTGGCCATCCTGTTGAGAGGTGGCGCCACTGACACCGATTGCACCGATAATTTTATTGTCCACGATAATCGGTGATCCCCCTTCAATCAGCAATGTGCCCTCGGGTAAGCTCAAAAGCACATTGCGCCCGCCGGCAACACCCTCTTCAAATACTTTGGTTGGACGTTTGAAGTTGTTGGCGGTGCGTGCTTTGCCAATGGCGACATCGACACTAGCTATTTGAGTGCCATCCAGTTTTTCCAAGTAGGTGAGAGTGCCACTAGAATCCACAATACTGATAACAACGGTCAGGTTTTGCTTTTTAGCTTCAGCCGCAGAGGCTGCAGCAATTTTTTTCGCGGCCTCTAAAGTAATAGGTGCTCCGTAAGTCAATGTTTGGGCGAGGGCGCCCGTTGATAAGGCGGCTCCCACCAAAAAGGTCAGCAATGCTTTTTTAACGTACATACTATCTCCATAGAGTAGAAATTTAAGATTATTTTGCCGATCAAGTTTTTATAGTTGCTATGGTTGCGCGCTAAGTTAACGAAATATTGCGCGACTGGCAATGTCGTTTTTTACTCATCATTTTTATGTAATGTTTTTTGTACACGTTTATCCCATTTCTTTACTGTCATATTAACGACAGCCTTTTTCCCATCGCCAACACTTGTTGATCTGTTTTCTCCAGCTCTTGCTTAACCGTGTTTGTTTATCAATTCCTGTTGTTAGCAAACTCCTTTGATTTCATGCGCTTATTAAATTGGTACAGGCTTTGCGTTGGTGAGTCTGTGCCATTTTTTTGTTTGGCTTTGGTGTTGTTAAATAAATACTTTTCCGTTTGCAATTCAACTGTTGAAATCTTTGGAGAAAATCTATGTCGGTTATCCCTGCTTTAGATTCACATGCAATTATTGAAAGCAACAAACAGGATGCGCCTGATCCCGCAGAAGGCTCAGCCCCTCTGGTGCAAGGAATAGGAGTTAGCCGGCGGGCTTTATTAGGCAGGGCAGGGATCTTAACTACCGCCGGCATCGCTGCTCCCCTGATAGCAAATTCGGCGGTTGCCCATCAGGGGTACGATCATGAGCGGGCAGCAGAAGCGCGCGACTACTCTGATTTTTATCGCGATGATAATTACGGAACCCTGCACACCAAAGTGCTGCGCAAAAAAGCATACAAAGCCAGGATAAAAGCAGCTGAGCTTGAATTTAATCTGGACACACCACCGCATCCCAACAATGGTGATGAAGCGCGTTATGCCAACAAAATAGGGACTTCAACAAAAGGATTAAAACATGATGCAAATGGCCATGTTGATCCGCAATCCTACACTTCATTTTTAACTGCATTGCAAACACGCAAGCATGAAGATTTTGAAAAAATTATTTTAGGTGGTACTGCCAAGTTGGCAGATGTCCAAGGGCCTCTAACCACAGCGCTTGAAGGGGCAAATAATTCCCAATTGGCGATACCGGTTGCTGCGCGTCTGGATAGCGCTGCATTAGCGGCCGAGCATATAGAAATTTATTGGTTGGCTTTGCTGCGTGATGTCCCTTTTAGTGAATACACCAATGACACTACTAATCCACTGGTGCTTGCAGCAGTCGAAGAATTAAATCGTTTGCCGGAATATCGTGGGCCTAAGGTCAACGGCAAAGTTACGCCGGAAACGCTGTTCCGTAGCACTGCGCTTTACGTCGATTACGCCACAGATAGTAGTGGCCGTAAAGGCAAATATGTCGTGCCGCCAGAAACCTTGAAGGGCCCCTACATTTCGCAACTGTTGTTGCGTCCTATTCCAGCGTGGGGAACGTTTGCTGCGCAACCGCAATTGCGCCCGATCCAAAAAGCTGGTGAAAGTTTTGGCACCAGCTTTGAGGAATGGTTAAACATCCGCAACGGCATCAGTACTGGCCGAACCATTACCACCGAAAGCGGGCGCCGCCACATTATTAATGGCCGCGATCTCGCCTGGCTTGCGCGCAGCGCTGGACCGACCTATTTGCACGCGCTGCAAATTTTGTTGGCAGCGCCCGTTGCCGGCAATCCACTGGCTGGAGGCATAGGGGCACCTTTGAATCCGGCTAACCCCTATGTCAGTTCCAAAACCCAATCCAGCGGCTCCTCTTTCTCATCCGGATTTATCCAGGGATTGTTAGCGCTCGCCGGACCTTTGGCGATAAAAACGTCCTACTATCAAAACTGGTACGTGGACAGACGTTTGCGTCCCGAGGATTACGGTGGTTTGGTCCATAAAGTCCTGGCCAAGGGTGCGAATTATCCGATTCATCGCAGCATTCTTGAATCCGATGCGGTGGCACGCACCTTTGCTGCTAACGGCAGTTATTTGTTGCCGTTAGCAAATAACACGGGCGCGCCTACGCATCCGGGTTATCCGAGTGGTGCAACTATCTCTGCTGCTACACCGGTGACGTTACTTAAGGCATTTTTTGACGAAAATTATGTGATCCCGAATCCGGTGCAAGTGGACCCATCTGATCCAACCAAATTAATTCCCTGGGAAGGTGAACCACTGACGTTAGGTGGCGAGCTGAACAAGTTGGTTAACAATGTTGGTTTCGGGCGTAATTTTAATGGCTTCCATACGCGCGCGGATATTTCAGCGTCGCATGTGTTGGGTGAGTCACTGGCGATCAGTTTGCTTCGCGATCAGCGCTTTACCTACAACGAACCTTTCGAGGGATATACCTTTACGCGCTTTGATGGAACCAAGGTAACTGTGTAAAAGATGGTGAGGGAAATTGATGTCGCAGGGATGCGCGATCAATTAATTATTTAATGCATCTACCTCAAAATTTTATACTCAGCACCCGGTGGACATTGCGCGGTATTGCCGGTTTCCCGTTGTTGCAGTTTTGCAGATGCATCAAAGAAATCATTTCCTTGTGCTAACAACCCCCTGGCGATCTGCCTGTACTTTGCCATCGACGACATGGGTGCTGGCTTCTTGAGGAATCGCCAGCATGGTTTTATCCCAAGCGTCCCATTGTTGTTTGAGTTGGCTAAATATTTCCGGATTGCGCGTGGCGTAATTGGCTCGTTCGCGCACATCTTCGGCAAGGTTAAATAAAAATTCATTCCCGGCGATTTTTAAATATTTCCAATCGCCTGCGCGGATTGCCCTTTGGGAGTTGCCCTTGTAACGCCAGAAGAGGGTGCGCGATTTATTGGGTGCCGCACCCAATAGAATAGGCAGCAAATTTTCTCCGTCGCTGGGATAAGCCGGGTCGGGCGCGCCTTCTGCAGCCGACAACAATGTCGGCAGCCAATCCATGGTGATGGCAACTTGTTCGGATACCTGCCCACCTTTAATTGCCGCCGGCCAGCGTACAATCGCGGGTACGCGTATGCCGCCTTCGAGTAATTCGGTTTTTTGCCCGGTGAATGGCCAGGTATCGGAAAAGCGTTCACCGCCGTTGTCGCTGGTAAATATCACTATGGTATTTTTTGCCTGGCCGTTAACCTCCAGGCTTTTCAGTACGCGGCCGACAGCACTGTCGAGCGACTGCACCATCTTTGCATAAGTTTCCAAACTGCCGCCTTCGTAGTGAAACAGGCTTTTGATTTGTTGCGCGACGGCTTCATCGTCAGGGCCTTCCCAGGGCCAGTGAGGTGCGGTGAAATGCAGCGATAATAAAAACGGATTATTTTTATCCTGCGTATTGATGTACTCGACCGCGCGATCAGCAATCAAGTCCGTGTAGTAACCGACTTTTTCAACCGGCACTTCGCCTTCAAATAAGCCTTCCTTTGCATCTGGCCCCACATTAGTTTTGTGCGTGAAGTAATCCAGCGCACCACCGTAGTTACCAAAAAAAATATCGTAGCCACTTTTAAGCGGACCAAAATTGGGCAGCGAGCCGAGATGCCATTTGCCGAATAGCGCCGTTTTATAGCCCTGCTTTTTGAGCAGCGAGGGCAGGGTGGGGTGATCGGTGGGTAAACCGATATTATCGGCGGAACCGGCAAGCGGTTCTTCCAGGCCGCCGCGCAAACGATATTGATAGCGGCCGGTGATCAAACCAAAACGTGTGGCAGAACAAACCGCCGAGTTCGCATAGGCTTGGGTAAAACGCACGCCCTGTTGTGCGAGCTTATCCAAATGCGGCGTCTGGAAATGGCGTTGCCCATAAATACTTAAATCAGCGTAACCCAAATCATCTGCGAGGATAAAAATGATATTGGGTTTACGCGCGGCTTTTGCATGAACCCATTTGCTGCCGAATAAATTGGTTGCGGCAAACGAGGCCGCAGAAATGTAGGGCGCGCGCGCAATAAAATGACGGCGACTCATATTAATTCGATTCATAACTACACCTGGGAATAATATAGAGTTTGCATGTAGAAATTTTCGTCATACCTGCGAATGCAGTTGTCCATAAATATCAGCCATCTTGCTTAGGGCTTACGGTAAAAAATTTGCCAGCCAATAACGGCTGGCAGTGAGAGAAATATCGTCTGTGTTGCTGTTGAAATAAATTAGTGCTCGCTACCGACGCGGAAGGTTTTGATATCAATTAACGTGACCGGCTTCTCGGAGCGCGGTGTACCTTCAGGCACCCAGTCGTAGGGAACTGGTTGAGCGCGGTAAACTGTATTGCTCGAAATTTGTTGCGCATCTTCCGGCTTGGGTGTGCTGAAGTAGGGGCTGATATATTCCCACACAATTTCACCTTTGCGGGTGATTTGGAACAGACGACCATTCATGCCTTCATCCACCAGCGTGTTGCCATTGGGTAACCGGCGCGCGCTGCTGATGTAGGAACTGTAAAAGCTGTAACCGGGCTTACCTGAGTCAACCCCAGTGTATTGCCACACAATTTCTTTTTTAGTGGGATCAATTTCCAAGACGCGCGAGCGCGGTTGGGTTCCAATATTCACGGGCGGATAACCGGCTGCACCCTGGTTATCAAACACCAATAAATTACCTTCGCCTGGCAAACCTTTCGGGATAATGTGTGCATCATGCTGCCCTGCAATTTGGTCAACCGGGCGGGGTACATTTGGTTTGCCAGCGGCGCTGGGGAGTTGTCCAATTGATGGTGGGTAATCCGGGCCGATGCGCCAGACAATCTTTCCGCTTTTTTTATCGATAATGGCAATGATATTGGCTTCGCGCGCATCGAATAATAAATTGTCGGGATGAAAGCGCTGGTCGCCCGCGTCATACCATTTGTTGGGGCCGACAACCGATAAATTATTAAAATGCAAATAATCGAAAGGAAGCGTTTTGTCGTTGCGTGTTAAGGAGTCGCGCAAGATTTTTAATGAGGCTTCGCTAAAGCCCAATTCATCCAGATGTTCAAATGCGGCCCATTTCCATACCACCTCGCCTTCGGGATTCACTTCAAAAATAGCGTCTTCCAAGAGCTTTTCCGCTTTCCAGCCTTTTACCGGAATCACATAGTTCACCAAAATAACGGTGTTGCCGTTGGGCAAACGCCGCCAGTCGTGATGCTGGCGGATACTGGTGCCGTAACCACTGGCATCAGTGGCAGTATCGTTGCTGGCGTAAGCATCCTGCGCTCCGGCACCGCCCCATTGCCATACCACTTTACCGCTCCAATCCACTTCACCAATCGATTGCGCACTGGCGTTAGCCCTGCCGCCAGTTTCACCCGCGAGCTGTACGAGTACATGGCCGCGTTTGCCGCCGTTTAATGCCGGGTCGATCAGCACCGGTGGAAACGCGTTGTAATTCCACTCGTGTACTACATTGCCGTTTAAATCGATCAAATGGGTTTTTTTATCTTGCCCTGCGAACAAGACATAGCTGTTGTACGCTTTGGCGGGATCATAAAGTGTCACGCCTGTGGGATATACGCTGGGAATCGCATTGGCGGCGCTGTTTAAACCCAGCAACAGTAAACCCGCGAGCGCTGTGTGGCGAAAAGCTATTGAAATCATTTGTGTGCTCCTGAAACTCGGCCGCGTTCATCAGCGATGAAAGCGGCGCGACGGATTGAAAAGTCCTGGGTGTTTTTTAGAAACGGCCGCTGAAGCTGATAGCGGCCCAACGTGGACTAGCAGGTGTATAACTGTTCCAGGTGCGTGTGCTTGGTGTGTCGTCATCAAATAAATTTTTGACGATCAAGCTGACATCGAATGTTTGATCTGCTTTGCCTATACCTATTCCAAAATCCACTAGCGTCCTGCCTTCAACCCAACCGTAGGATGAAAGTGAATTATCGGAATTGAATTTGCTGTTGTATTGCGCATTCAGGGTAGTGTGGAATTCTTTATCGCCCCACACAGGTAAACGGTAATCAGCGCCGATATTGAATGAGTATTTCGATGCACCTGGCAGGGTTTCGCCGCTCACATCTTGATAAGGTGGTGCACCGGCATAACCATTTTCAGACGGTTGCGGCGAGTTAGTGAACTCTATGTATTTTGCATCGGTGATCGCACCCGCGAAGCGGATGGTGGTGTAGGGAATGCCCAAATAAACGCTGTCGATT
>DATIDX010000170.1:0-14459 GCA_035456025.1 Cellvibrio sp.
GTTATGATGCTTTTCAAAACGACTCTTAAGCCCCTTAAGAATTTGGTAGGTCTCTTCTACTGTCGGCTCATTGACATCCACTTTTTGGAATCGACGAGAGAGGGCGCGATCTTTATCAAAAATACCGCGATACTCTTGGTACGTGGTGGAACCCATGCAGCGAATTTCGCCAGATGACAATAGCGGTTTCAACAAATTCGATGCATCCATTACACCACCAGATGCAGCTCCCGCGCCAATAATGGTATGAATTTCATCGATAAACAAAATGGAATTCTTTTGCTTTTTCAGCTCGTTAAGCAGGCTTTTAAAACGTTTTTCAAAGTCACCGCGATATTTAGTTCCCGCTAAAAGCGCACCCATATCCAGTGAATAAACCACGCTGTCCGCCAATGTCTCGGGTACATCGCCATCGACAATACGCTTGGCAAGCCCTTCAGCGATGGCCGTCTTGCCCACACCTGATTCACCAACCAATAGCGGATTATTTTTGCGTCGCCGGGACAGGATCTGGCACACACGCTCCACCTCAAATTCACGTCCAACCAATGGATCAATACGCCCCTGCATGGCTGCTTCATTGAGATTTGCGGCAAAATTTTCTAGCGGGCTTTGTGATGTTGACTCACCAGCCGCTGCATCCTCGTCCTGATTTTCCTGCGGGGAGTGATGATCGTGGCTGTGATCTGTTTGCCCGGAAACTTTGTGAATACCATGCGTGATGTAATTGACCACATCAATCCGAGCGATGCTTTGTTGCTTAAGGTAGTAAACAGCCTGACTCTCCTGTTCGCTGAAAATAGCGACCAGCACATTTGCGCCAGTTACTTCTTGTTTACCGGATGATTGAACATGAAATACGGCGCGTTGGAGTACGCGTTGAAAACCCAAAGTTGGCTGGGTTTCACGCTCAGAGTCGTTTTCGGGAATGAGCGGGGTTGTGGAGTCGACAAACTCAATTAATTCTTTACGCAAACTCATTAAATCAGCGCCGCAAGCACGCAGTACATTAGCCGCCGAATCATTATCGATAAGCGCCAATAATAGATGCTCAACAGTCATAAACTCGTGACGCTTGGAGCGCGCACCTTTGAAAGCAAGATTTAAGGTTACTTCCAGATCTTTACTTAACATCGCGCATACCCTCTTCTAACCAACAAATGTAAGAACCACCCTACTGCTACAACTTACTACTCACCATCCTCGACCGCCTCAATTTCACAAAGAAGGGGATGCTGATTCTCTCTTGCATATTGATTCACTTGCGCCGCTTTAGTTTCAGCTATATCGCGGGTATAGATACCACATACGGCTTTGCCGTGAACATGTACAGTTAACATTATCTGGGTGGCTTTTTCGCGCGACATGGAAAAAAACACTTCCAGTATTTCGACTACAAAGTCCATCGGTGTGTAGTCGTCGTTCAGCAACATCACCTTATACATGGGTGGTCGCTTCAATTTTGGCTTTGACGTTAAGACTGCAAGACCGCCGTCAAATTCATCGGGGGAATTGTCGTCGTCTTTACCTAAGGTTAGTTGATGGTTTTGGAGATTGCCCATAGAGATTCAATACAAAGTAAAAATGATTAGTTGTTCACCGGCATTGTAACTCATCGGCATAACAAGCCCTAATACGGATAAATGCTTGACTTTGGGTCAATTGTTGGATAAAAAAAGAGCGCACTTGCACACAATTGCAACATTTAGTTTAAATAAAAGCACTAAACCTAAATCAGTAGTTCGCAATACAAAGCACATCTCGTCCAACCCCGAGCAATAGCTGTTCTTGGGACAATAATAACGATAGTGATGTTTTTCAAGGGCATCACTTGGGCAGAAGGACTCCAATCATGCCAACTGGCACTGTCAAATGGTTCAACAATGCAAAAGGTTACGGTTTTATTCTTGCTGATGAGGGCGGTGAAGACCTGTTTGCACACTATTCCGCCATCACTATGGAGGGTTACAAGACCCTCAAGGCCGGCCAACAGGTGACATTTGAAATCACCAAAGGTGATAAAGGACTGCACGCAGTCAATATCACTGCGCCGGCCAATGATGAAACCATACAACGTATGGTCCGAACGAGCGCAGTACCCGCCTGAATACCGGGTTAATAATTCATTTGCTCATGAAAAAAGCCCTCCGTATCGCTACGGAGGGCTTTCAGTGCTGCGCGGATTCTTAAAAAAACTTAGCCCAAACTTGCCAAGGCTGCGTTAAATGTGGCACTCGGGCGCAGTGCGGCAGATGCTTTGGCGAAATCGGGACGGTAGTAACCACCCAAATCAACCGGCTTACCTGATGCTGCCTTGAGCTCATCAACAATCTTGGCTTCATTTTCAGTCAGGGTCTTAGCGATAGGGGCAAATTGGGCCTGCAAGGCAGCATCTTCAGTTTGTGCCGCCAGGGCTTGGGCCCAATAAAGCGCCAGATAGAAGTGGCTGCCGCGATTGTCCAGTTCACCTGCTGCACGGCCGGGTGATTTATTTTCGTCGAGGAATTTACCATTCGCTTGATCCAAAGTCTTAGCGAACACTTTAGCTTTGGCGTTATGGGTAACATTGCCGAAGTGATCCAGCGATTCAGCCAACGCCAAGAACTCGCCCAAAGAATCCCAGCGTAAATGACCTTCTTCCACGAATTGTTGTACGTGCTTGGGGGCAGAGCCACCAGCTCCTGTCTCAAACAAACCGCCACCGTTCATCAGCGGAACAATCGACAACATTTTTGCCGAAGTGCCCAGTTCCATAATTGGAAAGAGGTCGGTGAGGTAGTCACGCAATACATTACCTGTTACGGAGATGGTGTCTTTGCCCGCACGGATACGGTCGAGCGAGAACTGGATCGCCTCTTCCGGAGTTTTTATGTAAATCTCAAGCCCAGAGGTATCGTGGTCTTTCAAGTAAGTATTTACCTTGGTGATCAATTGCGCATCGTGAGCGCGTTTTGGATCTAGCCAAAACACTGCCGGCGTAGCGGAAGCGCGCGCGCGATTTACTGCCAACTTTACCCAATCCTGGATAGGTGCATCTTTAACTTGGCAGGCGCGGAAGATGTCGCCCTGCTCCACTGTTTGTTCAATCAATACTTTTCCGGCTGCATCTACCACACGCACTACACCGTCGGCAGGGATTTGGAAGGTTTTGTCGTGTGAGCCGTATTCTTCTGCGGCTTGCGCCATCAGGCCTACGTTAGGCACGCTGCCCATAGTGGTTGGATTGAAAGCACCGTTCTTTTTGCAGTCGTCGATGACCACCTGATAAATACCGGCATAGCAACGATCGGGGATACAGGCTTTGGTATCTTGCAACTTACCAGCCGTGTTCCACATTTTACCGGAATCGCGAATCATCGCTGGCATAGAGGCATCGACAATAACATCGCTCGGGACGTGAAGGTTGGTAATGCCTTTATCTGAATTCACCATCGCCAACTCAGGGCGGCTAGCGTAGAGCGCTTTAATATCAGCTTCGATTTCCGCTTGCTTGTCAGCCGGCAGCGATTTGATTTTGGCGTAGAGATCGCCAAGACCGTTGTTCAAATCCACCGCCAGTTCGCCCAATACGGCGGCGTGCTTTTCCAACACAGGAGCATAAAATACCGATACGAAGTGGCCAAAGATAATTGGGTCAGACACTTTCATCATAGTGGCTTTCAAGTGCACAGAGAGCAGCACGCCCTTGCTTTTTGCATCCTCAATTTGCTCGGCGATGAAAGTGCGCAGAGCCTTTTTGCTCAAAACTGACGCGTCGATAATTTCACCAGCCAATACTTTTACGGACTCTTTCAGCACTTTGGCGCTGCCATCTTTGGCAACCAGTTCGATTTTCAAACTGCCCGCCTCGGCAATCAACACTGATTTTTCACTGCCGTAGAAATCACCAGCGGCCATGTGCGCCACGTGGGACTTGGAGTCAGCCGCCCAGGCGCCCATCTTGTGTGGGTTCTTACGCGCGTAGTTTTTAACTGACAAAGGTGCACGACGATCCGAGTTACCCTCACGCAGGACCGGGTTTACCGCCGAACCTTTGATTTTGTCGTAGCGTGCTTTAGCGTCTTTCTCAGCGTCGTTAGTGGGGTTTTCCGGATAATCCGGCAACTTGTAGCCCTGTGACTGCAACTCTTTAATCGCCGCTTTCAATTGGGGAATCGAGGCGCTGATGTTGGGCAGTTTGATAATGTTGGCTTCCGGCGTGGTCGCCAGTTTGCCCAATTCCGCCAAGTGATCGCCAATGCGTTGGACGTCTGTCAAGAATTCGGGGAAGGCGGAGATAATACGGCCAGAGAGTGAAATATCGCGGGTTTCTATGGCGATGCCAGAGGATTTGGTAAAGGCTTGAACGATGGGGAGTAAGGAGTAAGTCGCTAGGGCTGGGGCTTCGTCGGTTTGGGTGTAGATAATTTTGGAATCGGTCATTTTTTACGTTTACTCCGTTAAGGCAGGCGGCTGGAACCAAGGAAACCCGCCAACGGAAAACGCCGACACGGCACCCTCGTACAAGAAAATGTTGGCCATGGAAGGCCTTTAAAAGCGCGCGCAGTATAGCAGTGATGTAAACTTTTGGCATTGGGAGATCCTCTCCTTCCACCTCATTCATCTATTTACTTTATGACGCTAGACCTATGGCTACTTTAGTTTTGTTCAACAAACCATTCGGTGTTTTATCGCAGTTTACTGACAGCGAAAATCGCCCCACTTTGGCGCAGTACATCAAGATGCCAAATGTTTATCCTGCCGGCCGACTTGATCATGATTCGGAAGGATTATTGTTGCTTACCGATGACGGTGATTTGCAACATCACATTTCCCACCCGGCACACAAACAGCCAAAAACCTACTGGGTGCAGGTAGAGGGCGCACCCAATAGCTACGCACTAACCAAATTGCGCCAAGGAGTAGAACTTAACGATGGCATGACCCAACCGGCGGAAGTGCGCCTGATCCCCCCCCCCAAGCTCTGGGAGCGGGTGCCGCCGATCCGTGAACGCGCCAATATTCCTACCCAGTGGCTGGAGATAATCATTACCGAGGGGCGCAACCGTCAGGTGCGCCGGATGACGGCGGCAGTAGGTCATCCAACGCTGCGCTTGGTACGGATCAAAATCGGCAACTGGACACTTGAAGGTATAGAGCAAGGGAAATACAAAACCGAGACCGTACAATCACCAACCGCCAAACCACGCGGGAGAAATAACACCCCCAGACCTAAGGTCGGCGCGAAAACAACAGCTGCGCGCGTAAGTGACAGGCCTGAATCACCGGCAAATAAATCAGCAACGAACAAATCGGATGAAACTCGCCGCGCCAAGCGTCCGGCGCAGAGGGCGAATACCGCACTGCCAGCGAAACCTGCAGTTAAAACCCTGGTGATCCAAAAACCGAAACCGCGGAAGCTTGATCCGAGCTAATCTTGATCTTTAATTGGCAAAGCAGAAAAAGGGCGCTCATAAGACGCCTTTTAATGCCACCAATTGTAAAATTCATCTGCAAAATCAAGCATAAGAGAAGGTCAATCCCTTCTCGCGATATTCACGGATGCGGATACCGTAGCTTCCATCGCAGAGCGCGCGCTTGATTAAAAAACCTTTATCCAGGATTTTTTGCTCCACCTCGTTCAGGTTAACAATCTGCTCTTTGTCCAGCGGCTTATTAAGATCCTTCACTGTGATAATTTTTGGCAGATGCCGATAGCGGTGGTTGGACTCCAGCACTATGCCGACTAACCCATTTACCAATTCGACAATACTGCCCGGAGGATAAAGTCCTATGCATTTGATAAATTCGAGGGCGAGCCGCTCATCAAAATGGGTGCCGCGATCCTCAAAAATACGCTTGAGCGCATCGGTACCAGGTACCGCTCGGGAGTAACAGCGGTCGCCGGTCATGGCATCGTAAGCATCAACAATAGCAATAATACGTGCGAAATCGGAAATACCCGCCGCCTTCAACTTGCGCGGATAACCCGTGCCATCTATCCGCTCATGGTGGCTGTAGGCCACATCAACCGTGGCGTCGGGAACGCCGGGTGAGGCCATAAGCAAATTGCGCCCGTGCACTGTATGCGCCTTGATAATGTTGAATTCTTTATCGGTGAGTGCTTCATGCTTATTGAGAACATCATGCGGGACGCGCATTTTGCCCACATCATGCAGCAGGCCGCAGAGGCCCAATTTCTCCAGTTCCTGCTCACTCATACCCAAATGGCGACCAAACGCGATTGCCAATATGCACACGTTCAGGCAGTGCTCGGCGGTGTATTCATCTTCATTGCGCATGCGCGACATCCAGATAAGCGCATCAGCATTACGCAAAATACTGCCGACACAATCTTTCACCGTCGCCTTCGCCTGCTCAGTATCCACTACCCCACCGAGACGCACGTCATCGAGCAAGGTTTTGGTGAGCTTTTTGGCCTCGCGGAATATGTTGAGCGCCGCCTGGTGCTCTTTGCGGGCTTCTATTTTGTTGATATAGGATTTTGATTTGGCGATCGCCGGCCCAGCTACGCCGCGCGCTTCCGGCGGGACCCACTCCTCGCGAACGGCATCAATCCAAATGTGCTCTGAATATTGCGCAACGGCATCTATGTCATCGAGGGTCTCGACGATAAAGCCTTGCATAAGGAATGGAGTTTCCTGCCAGTCGCGATCCAGTTTGGATACAAACATGCCTACTTTAAGCTCAGAGATGTGGATTTTGATGGTGCTGAGCTTTTTTTCCACATAGCCCGGCTTTACTTCGCGCCGATCCAAAGGAACCTCACTTTTTTGGATTTTATTGTTACAACAAAAGGGGCGAGTTGCGTGATTACCAATGAATCATAGCCGCTTTTGAAACCGGTCACACGAAACAAAAAGTTATGAGCGCACCCTGTTTTTAGATCAAAAACAGGATTTATGCGCCAGTAGCTTCTTAAGCAGATATAAAAGGCCGGATAATTCAACAATAGTTTATTGTTGCTTGGCTTGATCCCAGAGACGATTCATTTCAGCGATGGGTGTTTCGGATAAGGGTTTAGGGCTATTGGTTTCAATGTAGTTGAAACGGCGTTCAAATTTCTGATTGGCAAGACGCAGCGCCTGTTCCGGGTCAACCTTTTGGTAGCGGGCGATATTCACTACCGCGAACAGCAAATCGCCCAACTCTTCTTCCAGCGCCGCGGCATCGCCGGAATCCAATTCGGCCTCCACTTCCATCAATTCCTCGCGCACCTTGGCGATAGGGCCGTAGACATCATCCCAATCAAAACCGACGCTCGCGGCGCGCTTTTGTAATTTGGCGGCGCGGCTGAGCGAGGGTAAATTCAAGGGCACATCGGCGAGCAGCCCCTGCGCTCCTTTTTCAACCCGCTCTAGCTGCTTGATTGTCTCCCAACGGGCTTTCACATCCGAGGGTAAGGTGTGGCGATTTTCCACCCGGCTGTGCAAAGTTCCATCGGGAAATACATGCGGGTGACGGCGGATAAGTTTAGCTACCAGATCGGACACCACACCGGCAAATTCAAAACGGTGTTCTTCCTTACCGAGCTGACTGTAAAAAATCACTTGGAATAACAAGTCACCCAACTCTTCTTTGAGATGGACGAAATCCTGCTTCTCGATCGCATCGACCACTTCATAGGCCTCTTCCAGAGTCGAGGGCGCGATGCTGGCGTAATCCTGGGTGATGTCCCAAGGACAGCCGGATTCAGGATCGCGCAGACGCGCCATTAAATAGAGTAAGTCATCGATCGAATATTGGGTCACAAGCGAGTCCAGGATTAATGTTTACGCCGTGCCGAGGCGATGTTGGGCAATTGGTTAAGCTTGGTGAGTATGCGGCTCAGCTCATCGAAACTGCGGATTTCCACGGTCACCAGCATATCCACTGTATTTTTCCGCTTGTCCGACAAGGTCTGCATAGCCACGATATTGATGCGCTCAGTATCAAGCAGCACCGTAATATCCTTGAGCAGGCCGTAGCGGTCGTAAGCTTCGATAACCACATCGACCGAATAAAAACTCTGCGGTGTATCGCCCCACTCCACTTTGATAATGCGCTGAGGTTCGTCGGTTTGCAGCTGCAGGATATTGGCACAGTCCTGGCGGTGGATAGAAACACCTTTACCCAAAGTGATATAGCCGGTGATGGCATCACCCGGTACCGGGTTACAGCAGTTGGCGATTTGGGTTAGCAGGTTGCCCACGCCCTCGATGTAGAAGTCGGAATCTTTTTTCTGCCGCGAGGATTTCGCTTTAAATGGGATTAGCGGCTGCTGCGGGTCTGCCTCATCCAGCTGTTTTTGCGCCGCATTCAACACTTGGCCGACACCTATATCGCTGGCACCGACTGCCGCGTATAGGTCGTCGAGGTTGTTAAAGCGCAATTTTTTCGCCAGCTCTTCAAAATCCAGGTCGAGCAGCGCCAGGCGTTTAAATTCGCGGTCAAGCAATGCCTGACCTTCGGCGATATTTTTGTCGCGCGCTTGCTGCTTGAACCATTGCTGGATTTTGGCCCGCGCACGTGGAGTATTCACATAGCCGAGGGCCGCATTCAACCAGTCGCGGCTCGGGGACTCCAATTTACCCGTCAATATTTCTACCTGATCCGCATTGGTCAGTTGGTAGTTGAGCGGCACTATGCGGTTATTCACCTTAGCACCCCGACAGCGATGGCCGACATCGGTGTGGATCTTGTAGGCAAAATCGAGCGGCGTGGCGGTGCGCGGCAAGTCCACCACATGACCTTCGGGGGTGAACACGTAGATGCGGTCCTGGTTGACCGAGCGCAGGTCGTCCTGCAACTGGTCTGAATCACCACCCAGCTCTTCGTGCCATTCAAGCACCTGCCGCAACCAGGCGATTTTTTGTTCGTAGGCGTCCTGCGTGGATTTGGTATCCGTGCCCTTGTAGCGCCAGTGGGCGCAGACCCCAAACTCGGATTCCTCGTGCATTTCCTGGGTGCGGATCTGGATTTCCAACACCTTGTTCTCCGGCCCCCAAACCGCCGTGTGAAGCGAGCGGTAACCGTTCTCTTTAGGTGAAGCTATGTAGTCATCGAATTCGTGGGGGATATTGCGCCAGAGACTATGCACTATCCCCAGTACGGCGTAACAGTCGCGCACGTTAGGCACCAGAATCCGCACCGCGCGTATATCGTAAACTTGGGAGAAGGGAATTCCCTTGCGCTGCATTTTGCGCCAGATACTGTAGATATGCTTGGCGCGACCGCCGACTGTGCCCTCGATCCCAGCCTTTTTAAGCTCGCCGCGGATCAAGCTGAGCAGGTTGTCGATGTACTCCTGACGCGCCAGGCGGCGCTCGTCCAGTAATTTGGCGATGCGTTTGTAGTCGTCGGGCTGGAGATAGCGGAAAGACAAATCCTCCAACTCCCACTTGATATGGCCGATCCCCAAGCGGTGCGCCAGCGGGGCGTAGATATCGGCAACCTCGCGAGCGACCTGGCGACGGCGCTCGGGAGTTGCATTTTTTACCGAGCGGATGGCACAGGTGCGCTCGGCCAATTTAATGAGGGCGATACGGACATCATCGACCATAGAAACCAGCATCTTGCGGATTTTTTCGGCTTGCTCAGCTGCTTGGGAACCAAGTACACGGTCTTCGTGTTCATTGCGCTGGTAGCTTATCGCTGCCATACGCAGCACACCTTTAACGAGCTTGCCTACAGTTTCACCGAACTGTTCCTGTATATCCTTAAGGGTGATTTTGTGTTCGCGCACAGCGCGGTACAGGATCGCAGCGACCAATGCTTCCGGGTCGAGTTGTAAATCTGCCAAAATTTCAGCCATTTCCAGACCGATGCGGAAACAGGAGAAATCCTCTCCCCAGTTGTGATCATCGTCGGCGTGGACCTCGACCAGCGACAAACTCAATGCCGCAGCGCGGCGGAGCTCAAGCCGGCTCGCGTCAGACTGGGCGTGAACCTGGTTGAGACGGTCGATCCAGGCATCTATATCAACTTGACCATCTGCCGCTATAGGATGATCTGCTCTGACTTTAACCATTTGTATTTGCCTTACTTATTCTGTAGCAGCCGATCCAGCAGGAGCCAGACAGCTAAAAATCTTCGCTCACACAGAGCCATTGCTTCGCAGGACAAATCACCTTTCGCAGCCCGAAATAGAGTTTTTTGCGCCACTCACTTAAGCAAAAATAGCGCCATAGATTCCACATGACCGGTATGTGGGAACATATCCAGGACGCCAACCGCATCCAATTGATAACCCGCTTCGGCTAACAGCGCTGAATCTCGCGCCAAAGTCGCCGGGTTGCAACTGACGTAGACAATCCGCTTGGGCGAAAGTTGCTTGCCCGCTACCCAGCGCTGGATGCTCGCAATAATGTCCTTGGCGCCATCGCGGGGTGGGTCGAGCAAAAGTGCAGAAATGTCACCACCCAGGCGCTGCAACTGAGTATGGGTCATATCTGCGAGGTTGGCGGCAATAAATTTTGCGTTGGTGATATTCAATCGCGCAGCATTTTCGCGCCCGCGCAGCACCATGGATTCCACCGCTTCGATACCAATAACTTCGGCGCACTGCCGTGCAATCGGCAAGGTGAAATTGCCAATGCCACAAAATAAATCCAGCACACGATCCGTCGGTTTAAGGGCGAGCAAATCGAGCGCCTGCGCCACCATTTGTTGGTTCACCTGCGGGTTTACCTGGGTGAAATCCTGCGGGTGGAAACTCAGCTCAAGGCTATCCAATTGGTACGAAAGGCGTGGATCGCAGGCTTCGCCGGCGAGGTCAGTCAATCCCAGATTGCCGTTAGGCTCCAGCCACACTTTGCACGACCGTTGTTCGGCAAGCAGTGCCAAGGCAGCGAGGTCGGCATCGGTCAACTTTTTGGTGTGGCGTATAATCGCGGCGGTTTGCTGCTCACCTTGTACCAGCTCGATATGCGTTACTGCCTTGGCAGCACGCAAGTCTGTAAGCCATTGATGTAAAGGTGCCAACAGGCGGTTGAGGTCCGGCATCAGCGTCATGCATTGTTGGATGTGCGTAATTTCGTTGCTGTACTGCTGGCGGAAGCCAAGGCTTACACTGCCGTCGTCCTCGTACCAGACACCCAAACGCGCGCGGCTACGATAGCCCAGATCACCGGCACTGATTGTCGGCAGTACACGCTTGGGCACTACCCCACCCCAGCGCTGCAACTGCTCAAGAAGTGATTGTTGTTTCATCGCCAACTGTGCCGCTGGGTGCAGATGTTGTAATTGGCAGCCGCCGCAACTGGCGTAATGCACACATACCGGCACTATGCGTTCCGGCGATGCAGTCAACAATTGGTCGATACGCGCATCGATAAAGCGCGGGTGATCCTCTACCAAGCGGGCGGTGACCTTTTCGCCGGTCAGCGCACCTTCGATAAATAACGTTTTCCCATCCAGACTCGCCACACCGCGCCCGTCATGGCTCATGCGGTCAATAATAAATTCGCCCAGACGCTTGTTGGTTTGCGGTAGTAGCTTCTCGACCGCGCGCGCCTGGTTGCGGCGAGGGGCGTCGTCGCGCACATAGCCGCTGCCCTCCGCTTTTTTAGGACGCGGTTTTTTGCCTAATAAACTACCGGTTTTTGATCCCCTCCCATTTGCGGAGTTGCCGTTAGACAAATTGCCTTTAGAGGAGCCGCCATTTTTACCACTGCGATTGGACATTAAAAATTCCCGGTAATGCTGAAAGCGATGGTGCACCCTTGCACACCACCGCCAAGTTTAGTTGTTGAGCTGGGTGTCCATCCACTGATAGCGCTCGCGCTGCCAACGGATCAATTCTTTCACCTCAGCCTCGTAACTGCCTGTTCCACCGTGGGTACCATGCCTGATCCAATCAGCAATATTGGTAACTGACCAGAGCTGGTAGTTTTTTTGTTGCTGCTTATCCAGCCAGGTAGCACGCGCCTGTGCATATTGGAAAATGTACTCCAGTTTTCCTTCCGCTTTTAAGCTGTTCCAGCGCGCCTTCACTTTGGCTGCAAAAGCCGGGTCTTCGAATAAGCGATTAAACCAGGGCGCGTTGCGGGTACGCCAACCAGAGGTAAGATCAAGGCCACCGTAGCCAGCGTTACCCATGGCCAAATCAAAATCCCACACCGGCCCGAAGAATAATTTGCCACCGCGCTTTTTATAGAGAAAAAAACTGGCGGTTGCGCCGTCCGGATTTTTAAACAGCTCGTTGATTAAAAAATAATTAATCGCGGAGTCCACATCGATGTAGGCAGCATAGCCGAGCTGTGCGTCGGTGAAGGTAGCGCTAAAAAGCGCTGCTTCGGTATCACCAATATATTTACTGATGTAGTCGCGCTGCGCTGACCAGCTAGCATCCAGCAATGTCTCGGGAGTATCCAGGCAAAACGGATCCATGCCATAGGTGGAATCAACACAGAAAGTAGCTGCGCGTTCAAGGTTCACGTTATTAACGCAAAACGACTCCCAGGTATTATCGACGCAATAATTTCTACCCATGCGGAAATCGACTTCAATCAAATAGCCGCCTGAAATTTTATCGACAGCCGTATCGGTGACTTTAAGCTCGGGAATATTCACCCTGTCCTTCGCCACGCGGATATGCTCCGCCAACTGGTAAACGCCGCGGTAAACACCGTTAAGCACCACTTCGACATACTGGCTCCTTACCGTATATTCCATGCCCAAGCTGCGGCTAAACATAAACGCCAGATCGTTGCGGATTAAGGTTTTGTCCGCGTAGTTAGCGAGTAATACCCAATGTTTACTCGCCGGCATCCCCAGCAATTCAGTTGAGTTAGCGAGTTTTAACCGATAGGGTTTCTTTTCCCAATCCCAGGTCGAATTGCCGCGCCCGCGAATTTCAGTTGTACCTTCCACAGCGGCAATCCCCTCACCTGTGAGGGAAAAACTGGCGTTAATATAGGTTTCCCTTGAGAGAATGGGCGCACTATCAACGGTCGTAATATTCAAAACAGGCAAGGCTTCTACTGTGCCAATCGGAAAATCCGCAGGCAGGCTTGCGGCTGCACTGGAGCTAACACCAACACTGGAAGACGAGGCAACCGAACTTACCGCAGTAATTGCACTTGAAGATGCAGCAGAACTTGCCGGTGCGATTGTGCTGGATGATGCAACCGCAACGACTGAACTTGCCGAGCTCGCCACCACTGAACTTTTTGAGCCGCCATCACCACCACCGCAAGCCTGGAGGAGGAGAACCAAAACGATAACTGAAAACCGATGTAATGCCGCCATAAAAACCATCCTGATTCATTATTATTGACTAGAGATACAACACACATTTACCGGCAATCACCTATTCGTTTAATTGAATAAGCCCGACGACAAATAGCGATCGCCTCGATCACAAATAATCGCGACTATGACTGCGTTTTCCACTTGCTCGCTTAACTCGAGCGCTGCTGCCACCGCACCGCCCGAAGAAACGCCACAAAAAATTCCCTCTTTACGCGCGAGTTCGCGCATGGTGTGCTCAGCCAACGCCTGCGGCATGCTCACTATGCCGTCAACACGATCGCGCTCATAAATGGTCGGTAAATAAGCTTCTGGCCAGCGGCGGATACCAGGAATCTGCGCACCTTCAGAGGGTTGCAAACCAATTATCTGGATCGCCGGATTTTTTTCTTTCAAATAGCGCGAAGTGCCCATAATTGTACCTGTAGTACCCATGGAGCTAACAAAATGCGTGATAGTGCCGCCGGTCTGCTGCCAAATTTCCGGGCCAGTCGTGGTGTAGTGCGCGAGCGGATTGTCGGCGTTGCCGAATTGGTCCAACACCTTGCCTTTGCCCTCCGCTTGCATCTTCAACGCCAAATCCCGTGCGCCCTCCATTCCTGCTTCCTTGCTAACCAGAATTAATTCAGCACCATAGGCCGCCATGGAGGCTTTGCGCTCGGCGGTAGAATTGTCGGGCATGATCAGGATCATCCGGTACCCTTTGATCGCGGCTACCATTGCCAAGGCGATACCGGTGTTACCACTAGTGGCTTCGATCAAGGTATCGCCAGGCTGGATATCGCCGCGCAATTCAGCGCGGCTGATCATCGATAGCGCCGGGCGATCTTTAACCGATCCCGCCGGGTTATTACCCTCCAGCTTTACTAAAATACGATTGCTCGTCGCGCCGGGTAAACGCTGTAACCGAACCAGGGGCGTGTTGCCGACAAATGCTTCGATGGTGGGAAAATCCATACTGACCTCAGGGCGGATAGGCTAGCCGGTTGCGCTGGCGCGCGTGGGGCGGCTATTCTACCTGTGATCATTCACCCTGCGAACACCCGCCAGTAAAACTCCGTTGGATCTGTGCATCTAGGTACAGGAAATAAGGCCAAACACCATGAATAATAAACGCAGCAGCATTAAATCCGATGTCTGGCGCCTCATCTTCATACCCTCCATCAGCATCGTTATCCTGATCGCGTTCAGCCTTACCTATTTGTGTATTTCGCAGATCAATAAATTTA
>DATIDX010000171.1:0-4678 GCA_035456025.1 Cellvibrio sp.
GATGGGAAGCTCCCCAGTGCGCTCACTGTTATTCAGGGCGATAAGGACGAGCGCGTTATCGCCGATCGGGTTTATGAATGGGTGGCCCAGCTGCAAGGCTCAGTAGAATTGCTGCGCTATCCCGAGGCGGGGCATTTTTTCCATGGTTATTTGACCCGGATGAAGATCGATCTGGCCGAAATCCTGTTGCGACAAATCCCTACTCATTAACCGTCCATAAGTAGTCAATTTGAGTGGCGCCATATCAGGCTTATCGCTAGAGTGGCGCCCAGTTTTAATGAGCCCACATTTATTTATGACCACCTCAAAATCCCTCTCCCCTATCGAGCGTTACCGACGTGATCTTGCTCGCCCGGATTTCCGACATGATGCTGCGCAAGAAGCGGCGGTAAATCACCTGCAACATTTATATGAGCAGTTGGTGGCTGCTTGGCAGGGGGAGCAGGAGCAATCCGGTCTGGGTGGTTTTTTCCGGCGCCTGTCCGGGCCCAAGCCGCGTGAATTGGTGCGCGGTCTGTATTTCTGGGGCGGTGTGGGGCGTGGTAAAACCTATCTCATGGATAATTTTTACGAGAGTTTGCCATTTGAACACAAGCTGCGCGCACACTTTCATCGGTTTATGCGCCGTGTTCACGCTGAACTGAAAAAGCTGGATGGTCAGAAAAACCCGCTCAAGCGTGTCGCCGACATTATCGCCAGCGAAGCCAGGGTTATTTGTTTCGATGAATTTTTTGTCTCGGATATCACCGATGCCATGATTCTTGGCACCTTGATGAAGGAGCTATTCGCGCGCGGTGTGACGCTGGTCGCGACCTCCAACATAGTCCCGGATGGCTTATATAAAGATGGCCTACAGCGAGCGCGCTTTTTGCCAGCCATCGCCCTGCTCAACCAACATACGCTGGTGGTGAATGTAGATGGTGGGGTGGATTACCGTTTACGTGCCCTGGAGCAGGCCGAGCTCTATCATTCTCCGCTGGATGAGGCTGCCGACCAAAGCTTGATGCGTAGCTTTAAAAGTCTGGTGGCCGCCAATACCGAAATTCAGGAAGGGCGCGACCTTGAGGTGGAAGGGCGCCTGATTCGTGCGCGTTATGTGAGTGAAGGGGTTGTCTGGTTTGATTTTGTTGAGCTTTGCGACGGCCCCCGTTCGCAAAACGACTACATCGAGCTCGCGCGTGAATATCACTCGGTGCTCCTCAGTAATGTGCCGGGGCTGGGGCGTGCGCAAGATGATCAAGCGCGCCGCTTCGTGAATATGGTTGACGAATTTTATGATCGCCAAGTCAAACTGGTGATTTCAGCGGAGCGCCCTTTGGCGGAGCTTTATTCCGCAGGCAAGCTCGATTTTGAATTTCAGCGCACC
This sequence comes from Cellvibrio sp., assembly GCA_035456025.1. GTDB lineage: Bacteria > Pseudomonadota > Gammaproteobacteria > Pseudomonadales > Cellvibrionaceae > Cellvibrio. Next base: position 1,367 of record DATIDX010000171.1, read on the forward strand.
GTCAGTCGCCTGCTGGAAATGCAAAGCCGTGAATATTTGGCGCGCCCGCATAGGCCTGAATAAAGCGAGAGTAAATTATGGTTGAAAATCAGGCATCGGCTGTGTAGTATGCCGCCTCCCTATTTTAGGGTTGATTATTTACATTAGTACCCACATCCGATTAGGCAGGAATAACATGAAGACCTATATTGCCAAAGCAGAATCTGTCGTTAATGACTGGTTCGTCGTGGATGCGGCGGGAAAAACACTCGGCCGTTTATCTGCGGAAATCGCCTCGCGTTTGCGTGGCAAGCACAAGCCAGAATTCACTCCACATGTTGATACCGGTGATTACATTGTTGTAATCAACGCTGCTCAAGTGCGCGTGACTGGCCGTAAAGCAACTGACAAGATTTATTACTCGCACACTGGCTATGTGGGCGGCATTAAATCTATCAGCTTCCAGAAGTTGATTGAAAAGGCGCCAGAGCGCACCATCGAAACTGCCGTTAAAGGTATGTTGCCGAAGGGGCCGCTTGGTCGTGCTATGTTCAAAAAACTAAAAGTTTATGCAGGTAATGAGCATCCACATGCTGCTCAGCAACCTAAAGAACTGAACATCTAAGGGGAGCTGACATGTCTGCTACACAATTTTACGGCACTGGCCGTCGCAAGACTTCTACCGCACGTGTTTTCATCACTGCTGGTTCAGGCACCATCACCGTAAATGACCGTCCTTTGGACGAGTATTTTGGTCGTCCAGTTGCGCGCATGGTAGTGCGTCAACCACTGGAGTTGGTTGGTCTGGTAGAGAAGTTTGATGTAAACGTTACTGTCGCTGGCGGCGGTAGCTTTGGTCAGGCAGGCGCTATTCGCCACGGTCTGACTCGCGCTTTGATGGAATATGATGAGTCTCTGCGTAGCGATCTGCGTAAAGCTGGTTACGTAACTCGCGATTCTCGTGAAGTTGAGCGTAAGAAGGTTGGTCTGCGTAAAGCACGTAAGAAGCCACAATTCTCCAAGCGTTAATGGTTTCTCCGGTCGGTTTTTTACTGGCTGGATGGAGATCATCAAAAACGCCCAAGCCTTTTCTGGCTTGGGCGTTTTTTTACGTCTAAAATTCCAGCCTATAACCCACTGTTTACGTGTGGTTATTCTTGTAAGCAGTCCGTTAATTCATTAACATTGCCCGCCTTTTCTTGAGTCACCCAATATTCCTTATTTCGCCGGATCTGGTACCAGTCATTTTGTATCGGGTCACAGGACGATTTCAGGCAATTTGCTAGCCGTTAAAGCTGTTTAGGGGAGAAATTCGTCATGAGTAATGACGCAGTAAATCAAACGCGCCGTCGCGTATTAATCGGAGCCACTTGTGCAGTGGGTGCGGTTGGTGTTGTGGGCGCGGCCGTTCCATTTGTGGGTTCCTGGAACCCCAGCGCCAAAGCGAAAGCGGCAGGTGCTCCAGTTAAATACAATCTCAGCAAGATTGAGCCGGGCGCGTTAGTCACAGTTGAGTGGCGCGGTAAGCCGGTATTTATCGTGCGCCGTACCCAGGCAGCTCTCGATAGCTTGAAAAAAGTGGAAGAGCAGGGTGTTTTGCTGGATGCAAACTCTGACGAGCCACAACAACCTGCCTACGCTAAAAACCCCGAGCGCGCGATTAACAAAGAATTTGCGATCCTGTTGGGCGTTTGTACTCACTTGGGTTGCGCACCGGCGTTCCGTCCTGATGTGGGCGCAGCGGATTTGGGTGGCGAAAAGTGGCAAGGTGGTTTCTTCTGCCCGTGCCATGGTTCCAAGTATGATTTGGCAGGCCGCGTGTATGTTGCCGTGCCGGCACCGTTGAATCTGGAAGTTCCTCCTCATCGTTATGAGAGCGATTCTGTAGTTGTAATTGGCGAAGATCAGGGGGCCTGATATGAATTGGTTAGTTGGTTTATGGCAATGGGTTGATGATCGCCTCCCGGTACAACGGGCTTGGGATACGCACATGGGTAAGTACTATGCGCCCAAGAATTTCAACTTTTGGTATTTTTTCGGCGTGCTTTCGCTGCTGGTATTGGTAAACCAACTGGTTACCGGTATCTGGTTGACCATGAGCTATAACCCATCTGCAGAGGGCGCTTTCGCCTCTGTTGAATACATTATGCGCGATGTGGATTTTGGTTGGCTGCTGCGCTACATGCACTCCACCGGCGCGTCTGCCTTCTTTATTGTGGTTTATCTCCATATGTTCCGCGGCATGATGTACGGCTCCTATAAGGCGCCGCGCGAATTGGTGTGGATTTTCGGTATGACTATTTATCTGGTGCTCATGGCCGAAGCTTTCATGGGTTACGTATTACCTTGGGGTCAGATGTCATATTGGGGGGCGCAGGTAATTGTGTCCTTGTTTGGTGCTATTCCTGGCATCGGTGAAGACTTGGTGCAGTGGATTCGCGGCGACTATCTGATTTCCGGTATTACCTTGAACCGTTTCTTCGCTCTGCACGTTGTGGCGCTGCCGATTGTATTGCTGGCGCTGGTAGTGATGCACATCTTGGCGCTGCACGAAGTGGGCTCTAACAACCCTGACGGCGTTGAGATCAAAAAGAACAAAGATGAGAATGGTATCCCGCGCGACGGCGTTCCTTTCCATCCTTTCTATACCGTACACGATTTGGTTGGTATCACCGTTTTCCTGTTTGCTTTCTGCTTCATCATGTTCTTTATGCCAGAGATGGGCGGTTTCTTCCTTGAATACGCTAACTTTGAAGAAGCAAACAACCTGAAAACCCCATTGCACATTGCACCGGTTTGGTACTTCACACCTTTCTACGCTGTGTTGCGCGCCGTCACTATGCCGATCGAACTGGGTCCATTGATGTTGACTGCCAAATTCCTTGGCTTTATGGCGATGGCCGCTGCAATTGCCATCCTGTTCGTGTTGCCATGGTTGGATCGCAGCAAAGTGAAATCTATGCGCTACCGTGGACATATTCCGCGCGTTATGTTGATCGCTTTTGCGTCAATGTTTGTGGTGCTGGGTTATTTGGGCGTTAAGGCACCCACAGAAGGCAGGACGTTGCTGTCTCAAATCGCTACTGCATTTTATTTTGCTTACTTTTTAACTATGCCGGTGTGGACTACAACCAGCGCAGAAAAGGCCAAGTCAAAAACCTCTTGGGCTCTGTGTGGATTGTTTGTAGTGGTATTTACCTGGATGGGCTTTGAGTATATCGGCGGGGACGTCCCGGTATTGCTACTGATCATCTGCTTCCTGTTGGCGGGTATTTTTGCAGTAATGCCAGTGCTGGCTGCTCGTGATAAAGATCAGGTTGAACCAACCCGTAC
>DATIDX010000172.1:0-2686 GCA_035456025.1 Cellvibrio sp.
TCATCAATGAGATAAAGAATATTCGCGATCAAAATATTATGTTGTTTAAAATTCTTGTCAGCGTCGGCCTGCAAAAAAATCGTACCTACGCGAGTCCAGTGATCGACCAGACTCGCCCACTTTACATTGTCGCGTATCCAACTTCCTGCGTACTCCAGCTCGGCGATGGTGCGTTTAATCTTTACTGCAAGGGTATCGATATCCGCTTTTACCGCGCGGTTACCATTGATAAATCCGGTGGTCAATCCACGATGCTGTTGCACATAAGTCAGCAAACAGCGCAATTGTTTTATATATTCAATTCCCTGGGCAAATAACCTAGCCTCATAGCGCTTTCTGCGGCTCAATGAAGCGGTTAAAAAAAACACTAACCCTAGCGGAATGACCAATATAAGTATTATTAGTGAAACAGGAGTTTCCATCTTACTACTCCGATCAACGCGTCAATCTCGGCAAGCGAATGGTGCTAGCGTGTTTTTCTCGAAACTCAACTGGTCGCACACAATGGGTGCAAATGCAATTATTGGATCAAAACATGTCATAAAAACGCGCATAAAATGTTGCAAACATTTAACTAAAGGTGCGACCAAAGTATAACTATCAACATTCATGCCAGCCGGAAAATCACAAACCGCAACTTCGCCTCGAAAATATTCTTTCATCAATAAAAAAGGCGGATAGCAATAAACGCTACCCGCCTTTCCCCTACAACTAATAATTACGCCAAACTTTTGCTAACCACTTCAAAAACATCTTTGGAGAGATTCGGTTCGGCCATAATTCGCTCTAACTCCAACCTCATTAACGCCTGACGTTCAGAATTATATTTTTTCCACTTTGTCAGGGGCGTCAATAGCCGGGAGGCAATTTGGGGATTCTGGGTGTTAAGCAAAATAATTTGGTCGGCTAAAAACTTATAGCCACTCCCCGCATCTGCATGAAAATTGATTGGATTACTGTTACAGAAGCTCGCCACAAGCGCGCGAATTTTGTTAGGATTTTTGCCATCATATGCCGCATGAGTTTGCAGCGCTTTTACTTTTGCAAGCGCGCCTGGCAATACACAAGTCGCCTGCACACTAATCCATTGATTCACAACCAATGGCTCGTGTTGCCAGCGCTGATAAAAATCAGCTAATGCTGCCACAGCCAATTCTTGTGCCAAGACGGCTTCTGCGTTAACCAATTGCGACAATGCCGCCATCACATCCGTCATATTATTAGCGTTTCGATATTGTTTATCGCAGGCGCGAATGAAACCCTCTTCGCCTAACAACATCAAATATCCTAATGCGACATTTTTCAAGCTACGTGCCGCTATTGCATCCGCTGTTGCAGCATAGGCTTGTTGGTGATCATAGGTTTTATAAATGCGCTCAAAATCTTCACGCAACTCACGCGCAATTACTTTTCTTACTGCAGTTCGGCTGTAATGAATCGCCTCAACATTAATTTCATCTGCAAGTTCACTGAGGTAGGCTTCAGATGGCAGGCTTAACATGTAAGCAACCATCGCTTTATCGAGGCTATCGTCTTGCAACAGGCTGCGATAAGCCTCGACAAGATCATTATCCAATTGCAAAGTTGCGAGGCTTTCACCACGCAGATAAACATCCATTACATGATGGATAACCTGCAAACCCAATTGCTGGCTAGCTTCCCACCGATTAAAGCCATCACTATCACGACTCATCAACGCAATCAGATCAGCACGACTGTAGTTGTAATGCAATTTGACTGGCGCAGAAAAGCCACGCAACAAACTGGGTACCGGCTTCTCAAGCACGCGTTGAAACGTAAAAGTCTGTTCTGCGTCGGTTAACTCCAAAACTTTGTGGGTGTTATCACCCGTTTCAAAATCAGGCGGTGCATCTTTAAGGTAAACAGGCAAATTTCCGGCACTGCCCAAAAGACCTACAGCAATCGGAATGTGGAAGGGTAATTTTTGCTGGCACTCAGGTGTCGGCGGGCAAGACTGTTTAATCGTGAGTGAATATTCCTGTGCATCTTCATCATAAAAATCCGTAACCTGTAAACGCGGTGTGCCCGCCTGCGAATACCAGCGCTTGAACTGAGTTAAATCGCGGCCCGAGGCATCAGCCAGAGCAGCGATGAAATCTTCCGTCGTTACTGCTTGGCCGTCGTGGCGTTCAAAATATAAATCTGTGCCTTTGCGAAAATTTTCTTTGCCCAGCAGCGTCGCCAACATGCGGATAACTTCTGCACCCTTTTCATAAATAGTCATGGTGTAGAAGTTAGAAATTTCGATGTAGGACTCAGGCCGGATAGGATGCGCCATCGGGCCTGCGTCTTCCGCAAATTGTGCGGTGCGCAACAAAGTCACATCTTCCACACGCTTAACCGTAGCGGAACCCATATCAGCTGAAAATTCAGAATCGCGGTAAACGGTAAAACCTTCCTTTAAACTCAGCTGAAACCAATCGCGGCAAGTTACGCGGTTGCCACTCCAATTGTGAAAGTATTCATGTGCAACAACCCCCTCAACGCGCTGAAATCCTGCATCGGTAGTCGTTTCAGGTTTTGCCAGTACACATGAGGTATTAAATATATTCAGCCCCTTGTTTTCCATGGCCCCCATATTGAAATCATCTACAGCGACGATCATAAAAATATTCAGATCGTATTCGCGGCCGTAGACTTCTTCATCCCAACGCATGGAATTTTT
>DATIDX010000173.1:0-9750 GCA_035456025.1 Cellvibrio sp.
GGTAAAGCGCGGCATGACCAAACCGGTCGGGCGGCGACCGGAATAATAATCTTCCTCAAAACCTTCAACGCGGCCCGATGCGCCGGCGCCGTACAAATGATCCATTAAATAATGGCCCAGTGCGCCCGAGGAGTTGGCAATACCCGTGGGGAAACTTTCGCTCTTGGAGTTGAGCATAATTTGGGTGGTGCCAAGGGTTGATGCGCACAGGAAAATAACCTTGGCGAAATATTCACGCGTTTCCATTGTTTCGGCATCAATCACACGCACACCGGTAGCGCGATTGGTTTTGGGGTCGTAAATCACGCTGTGCACAACACTGTTGGTAGCGATGGTCAAATTATTGGTGGCCAATGCGGCGGGCAGGGTTGAACTTTGGGTGGAAAAATAAGCGCCGAAAGAGCAGCCTTTCTGACATTCGTTGCGCGCCTGGCATTGCACGCGCCCCTGCGCCATATGGTGCGGTGCAGGCACAGATAAATGCGCAGTGCGGCCGATAATTAATTTGCGCGTTTTCCATTTTTTTTCGATGCGCGTTTTCATTTCTTTTTCCACCGCATTCATTTCAAACGGTGGCAGGAATTTACTATCGGGTAACGCCGGGTGATTTTCTACCGAGCCGCTGATGCCCGCATGGGTCTCAACATAGTCGTACCATTTCTCTACATCTTTGTAGCGGATCGGCCAGTCGACGCCCTGGCCATCGAGCGCATTAGCGTTGAAGTCGTGTTCGCTCCAGCGATAGGACTGGCGATGCCATAACAGGGATTTGCCGCCCAATTGGTTGCCGCGAATCCAGTCGAAGGGTTTATCTTTAGGTGTGCTGTAGGGATAGTCTTTATCGTTGCCAAAAAAATGTTTGGTGGCGTCGCTAAAGGCGTAACATTTTTTTTGCACGTAATGCTGCTCATCGACGACAGATTTTTCAATTTGCCCGCGAAAGGGCATCTGCCAGGGCTTAACACCTTCGCCAACATAATCTTTGCGGTGTTCGACCGGGCGGCCGCGTTCCACCATTAAGGTTTTCAAACCTTTTTCAGTCAATTCTTTTGCGGCCCAGCCACCGGAAATACCAGAGCCAACGACGATTGCATCAAAAATTTCAGTGCTTTTGACGATATAAATATTTTTATCCATGGAGATGACTTCTTTAAAAAATTAAAGGGGCAACAAATTTAAGTGTCGCAATAACTACCTGCGCAAAGTTTGCTGCGCTTAATGCGGTAGCGCCCAGGCCTTGCCGACTTGTTTGAATTTGAAATTGCCTTTATAGCCGCCGGGAATGGCGAGGTAAGCCAGCTCCTGCGATGCGCCAATTTCCGAGGTGTAATAGCCGAAGGTCACCAGGGCTTTGAATTGTTTAAAGAAGGCGCGGTCGGCGGCAGTAAAACCTGCAGCTGCTTTTTCCATGTTGGTGAGTAACTCGATTTGCTGGGTTTTGCTCGCACCCAGGAAGGGTTTGCCAAATTGTGTTTTGGCAGCGTCATCGATGCGCTTTAAGCCTGCGATCAGGCTTTGCTGTTCTTCTTTGCTCGCGCAGTAGACGACAAAATGATTAATAAAATCGTGCACGCCCGCTGCTATGGCGCCGGGGGTGTCGGTGGTCGGGATAATCATTTCACCCAGCTCGCGCACCAGTGCCAACTGGTCGGCGTTCAATAGCGTTTTACTGCTGCGCGATAAATCCGTCGGGGCAGAAAATGTGGCTGCCAGAGACGAGAGTGAGTTGGCGGAAAGTACCAACCCACAGGCGAGTGCAAGTTGTTTGATGGCATCGCGGCGGGAAACGCCGGCGGAACCAAGCGGTAGGGCGGGAAGGGTCATGTGAGCCTCGTGCTTATTCTAATGTTTGGGTGGTGAGAGCGGCCTTGGCGGTTGGCGCACCCGTTCCGCTCCTGGGGCGGGCGCCGGTTCCCGGTGAGGGAAATTGCTTTGAAGTCTAGTTCTTGATCCGGTTAAGAGGGGTCAATATTTGTAAATCGGTAATCGGTTTCACGCGAATTTTACGCGCCCGTTTTAAGCGGTTGCCGGAGTTATAAAAGTTTGCGCAGCGGCTGCGGATAAAGCGCTCAAACGGGTATATCGCCGCACAATATTATTATTCTGGTGCTGCCCCGCCTGCGCACCAGGCGGCGATTTTCGCACTGACCCAGTGGGGATCATCGAGCGGCAGATCGTGGCCCGCTTGTGGGTGATGGTGGATCGGCCAGCCAAATTGCCGCGCTAAAGCGTCGCTCGCCCGCACCGATACCATACGGTCCTGCTCGCTGGCGAGCAGCAAACCATCCACCTTGCACTGCGCTTGCGGGCGAAAGCGCGCGGCGGCGCGCAACATGGTTGCGATAGTCGCGCGGGTCACCGGCCGCTGCTGTTGGATATGGAGCCATTGGTTGAGATGCTGTGCGTAGTCAGCGCGATTATTACTGACGATGCTCAACACGCGCGCCTCGCGTGATTTCACTCCGCTAATGAATGCGAACAAGATTGCTGGCAGCGCGCGCGGGCGCAAACGCCACCAGACGGGCTGGTCGCCCGCGCTGGAATTAATCAACACCAAACCGCGCACTTCATCGGGGAAACGTTGAGCCCAATCGAGTGCGACCATTCCGCCCATAGATATACCCACCACCAACACCGGCTCGTGGCGCGCCCCGAGGACATCGACCAACTCGGCGCGTGCGTGCTCGGTCATAGCCTCCACCGAGGTGAGCGCAGCCGCCTTGAGGTGGGTTCCGCAACCGGGGAAATCGATCAGGTGTAATTGGCAAGCGCCGCCCAGTGCCTCGTGTAAACGCACAGGGAAATCCAGCCAGTGCGCCGCTTCGCGCGCAAGGCCGCGCAGTAAAACGAAATGGATCATACAAGCCACAAGCTCCGTGCAGTTTGGTTCAATATCCCGACCTGCTTTTCATCGGGCAACCAGTTTGGGTGGTTGAGCGTCGCCGCCAACATAAAATCCAGCAGCGAGATATGCCGGCGTAACACTCGCGCGCGGCGGTGCTGTATTTGCGGATTAAATAACCCCGCCATATTAAACAATTGGCGCGGGCTTTTTTTGACCCACATCCACGAGCCCATCTCCAAGGTTAGCGGTAAAAAATGCGCCTGGTTGTGCGCGCGCGATTGGTAGTAGAAGTAATCCCAGAGGTCGCCGTGGGATAAATAATGCAGCGATTGGGGTTCAAATAGATAAGGATGATTCGGGTAGCTGCGCTCCCACAACATTTTCAGCGCTACGTATTCGGCGATATTGCTAATCGCTTTTTTGCGATAAGCGTGCGGAAACCACAGCCGATCCTGCATCCCCAGGCCGGAGTGCAAGTCGAGCACGGCGGCAAACGGGCGATTAAAAATTTGCCGCTGCATCACCCGCTCCAATGCAACGTTTTCCACTTCCATCTGCCCGCGTCTGCGCCCGCGATACCAGGGCAGGAATGGCCCCAGGCGGTGGCCTCCGCCCAGCAGTGGCACCTTGCCTTCGGCATCAATCGGCGCGTTGCGGTTTAAATCCACTCCGTTGCCATTGGCGCGCTGGTTTAAAAACATGCCCACCGGGTTGAGGATCGGCATTATCACCAACTGCAAGTTTTGCAGTTGCAGCTGCAAGCCGCTATCCCACTGCAAACGCTCCAGCAGCGTCTCCAGCCAGGCGATCAACACCTGGCTGCCGATGCGTTCAATGCCGTGGATACCGCCCGTGAATAACAGCGTGGGTGCTTCGCTGGCACGCGCGCCCAGTGTGAGCGAATAGAGTGGGAATTCCATTTCATCAAAACTCACTTGTTGTTCGCAGCGGGTGTGGATCAGGTCGGGGTATTGGCGGATCAATCGCTCCAGTTGCAGCAGCTCGGGAATCTTTTGTTTGAATAATTTGCGCACTTCAGCGCTGCGCGCAACTGGCAGGATGGTATTGAGCGGTGCGTTAAATCCGGGCGGGGGCTGGTGTAGATTTGTCATGCAAGTACAACTGCTCTGGATCTTGTTGATCCAGAGCATAGCGGGTTTTTGCGCAGAGTTTTTTGACACTTTTGTGACGTTGCACCTGCTGATTTCTCCCGGGTTGCCCCGCGCGCGCAAGCGTCTATCAATCCCAAACGAGCGCTTTTTCCTCGTTGGCGATAACCGATATTTCGTCGGCATCAATCATGGTTTTGAGTGTGCTGGAAATGCGTTGGTGCAGTTGGTTGCCAGGGGTATTGGTGTTGGAGATCAAACCGATACTGCGGTTGCGGCCGGATTTTTTGGCGGCGTAGAGCGCGCGGTCAGCGATATCGATCACCTGCTCCCAGGACAGGGCGGCAGGCTGCTCGCGCAGGAATGGGAAGCAGGCAAAACCAATCGAGCAGGTTTTTTTTAAGGTGCCGCCGTCGGGCAAGGTGAAATCGTGCTGCTCGATACTTTTGCGGATGCGCTCCGCCATCAGCGGTGCCTCTTCCCGGTCGGCAAAGCGGCTGACAATCAAAAACTCCTCGCCGCCCCAGCGCACCACACAGTCGGACTCGCGGCAGATTTTAGTGAGCAAGTCAGAGAGTTGGATCAATAGTTGGTCGCCCGCTGCATGGCCGTGGACATCATTGACCGATTTAAAATAATCCACATCCAGGATAAAAAACGTCAGGTCGAGCGACGGCTTTCTGGGTGGGCGGTTGGACAGCTTCTGGTCGTACTCGCGCTGTAGCTTGGCGATGTCCATGGGAATCAATTTTTGCAGGTAGCGGCGGTTGTTCAGCCCGGTCAGTGGATCGGAGAGGCTGATCGCCTCCAGCTGCACGTAGGCTTGCTCCAGCTCGGTATTTTTCAGCTGCAACTCGGTGGTGCGCTCGGCCACCTTGTGTTCAAGTTCGTGGCTGATCCGCTGTGCGACCACCACTTTCTGGTGCTGGTTGCGCACAAACAACAGGAGCAGGCCGATAAAGGTCGCCACATAGATGGTGTAAGCCCACCAGGTCTGCCAGGGCGGCGGCAGTACTATCAACTGGATGCTGTGGCCATTCTCATTCCAGACGCCATCGTTGTTACTGGCTTTAACGCGGAATTGGTAGGTGCCGGCGGGCAGGTTGGTGTAGAGCGCGGTGCGTTGGTTGCCCACCTCGCGCCACTGGTCGTCAAACCCCTCCAGCATATAGGCGTACATATTTTTTTCCGGGTCGCGGTAGTTAAGCGCGGCAAAACTGAACGAGATCATCGACTGGGTATGTTTCAGTGTGACTGATTCGGTCTGGTTGATTGCGCGTGCTAACAGCTTGTCTGCGCTGCCAATGGCTACCTTTTCGGTAAACAGGCGGAAGTCGGTGAGCGCGATGATCGGTGGAGTTTCGTTGGTCTCCAGCCGGTCGACGTCAAAAAAGTAGAGGCCGTTGCGCGAGCCAAATACCACTGAACCGGCGCGGGTTTTCAGGCCGGCACCGGTCGCGACCCCGCCGATAAGTTCACCGTTAAAACGAGTGAAATTTTTGACTGCGAGGCTGTCGGGGTTAAAGCGCACTATGCCGTTGTTGGTGCCCAGCCAGAGGTTGCCGTGGCGGTCCTCAATAATGGCGCGTATGCCCTGGTCGGCGAAGCCGTGGCTGGTGTCATAGTGGGTGAAATCGTCGGTTTGCGGGTGGTAGAGGTGTAAGCCCATATCAGTGCCGAACCAGAGACGGCCCTTGGCGTCTTCGCGGATCGACAGCACTGAGCCATTGGCCAGACTGCGCGGGTTGTTGCTGTCGGGGATGTAGCGTTTGAAGGTGCCTTGTTCGCGATCCATCAGGTTGAGCCCATAAGCGGTGCCCACCCAAAACCGCCCTTTGGAGTCCTCATAGGACACCCAGGCCACCGTGCTGGAGATGCTGGCAGGGTTATTTTCCTCGTGCGGATAAAAATGGTACTGGCCGGTTTTGCGGTCAAACTTGGTCAGGCCATTGGAGTGGGTGCAAAACCAGAGGTTTTGCTGCCGGTCTTCAAAGATATTCCACACCATCAGGTCATTTAATTTATCGCCGGTTTTCTGGCCGCGTTTGCTTTGGTCGGGGTCGACCGGCACAGTGTCAAAGCGGTCGGTGGCCGGATTGTATTTCTGTACTGCCGCCCCCCAAGAGCCAAAGAGCAGGTCGCCGGTTGAATCGGCTGCGCCGCTCAGGATGGCGGTAGTGGCGACGCGCGAGTCCGGGCCGGATGTTGGCCAGTAATGGGTGAACAAATCCGTGCTCGGATCAAGGCGGGAGATGCCGCCGGAGCCGATCCAGAAGTTACCCTTCCTGTCCTCCAGGATGGTTTCAACATTGTTATCCAGCGGCCCCAGATCGGCCTGCGGGGATTTTTGATAGACGCGGATGGCCGCGCTGGAGCGGTCGTAAACATGCACGCCGGAAGGATAGGTGCCGATCCAGAGATCGCCTATGCGATCCTCATAAATGCGGCGGATGGTATTGCTAACCAACCGGCCGGCACCGCCAGCGCCACGGTCAAAGCGAATCCAGCTGTTGTTGTGCTCGTCGTAGAGGCTGATGCCGGCGCCATCACTGCCGGTCCATACCCAGCCATTGCGGTCGACAAAAATCTGGCGGGTGAAGTTATTGCCCAAGCTGGCTGGATTTTCCGCATCGTACTGATAATGGGTGAATTGGTTGGTGGTTCGATCCAGCCGGTAGATGCCATTGTCGCCTCCCGTCCAAACCCGCCCGGCATGGTCGAGTGCTATTACCCTGACACTGTTTTCGAGCGTGGATTTGGGGTTTTCAGGGTTGGGCACATGCAGGATGAGCTTGTTGGTGGCGAGATCCAACTGCGCCAGGCCGGTTTCCAGCCCCAGCCACACGATACCCTCTTTATCCACCACTATATCGTTGACCAGGTTGCTCGGCAGGGTGCCGGTTTGCAAGTTGAGGTAGCTGGTTTCGCCATTGCGGTGGAGTACTCCAAAACCGTTGGCGGTGCCAATCAAAATATCCCCGTGCTGGCTTTCTGCAACGGCGTTGATGGCACCTCCGGTCGCCAGCAAGGCATCTGGCACTTTCATCGGCACCAGGATTTCAAGGTCGCGGTCGTAGCGATACAAACCGGAGCGGGTGCCCGCCCAAAGCTGATGCTCGCGATCTTCCAATAACTCCAATACCTGATTGACGGCTTCAGTCTGCACCAGGTTGGCCGGATCTTGCGCGGCGGGGATGGTCAGAAAATCGTAGCCGTCGTAACGCAGCAGGGCGTTGCGTCCACCCAGCCATATAAAGCCCTGATAGTCCTGGAGGATGGCCTCAACTTCACCGAGTGCAATATCCTGGTTTTGCATGATGTTGCGGAAATGGATTTTTTTCGGATAAGTGTCACTGTTGCTCGCCTTAGCGGGAGGCGGCGGCGTCAGTGCAAGCGCTAACGTACTGAATATTGCCAGCACCAAACACAACATCCCTGCGCACAGATGTTGGCGTTTGTTAAATTGTTGAAAACGCCCCCCGGGGGTGTAATTGGCCTTTGGCATGGCTGGGTATGATTCCATCGTTCCGCACGTGTGGTTTTTTAATCATTATTAGTGTTTGCATCAAAACGTATTAGGTATAGCACTAATAAACTGACTTGCATGGAATGGCGGGAGAGGTAGCTGCGGAAATCTAATCGCGGGACGGGTAAATATTGCCGCGCTTATGCGGCAATATTTGGTGGGAAATTCACATCGGCAGAATTAGCGCCGCATCTTATATTCAAGGCCTTTTTTAACCGTCGGCCACTCCTGATCAATAATCGAAAACACCACTGTGTCGCGGTAAATACCTTCGGCATTTTTTTGGTGGTTGCGCAAAATGCCATCCTGTTTTGCACCCAGACGCGCGATAGCAGCGCGCGAAGCCTGGTTGTGCCAGTGGGTGCGAAATTCAACCGCAATCGATTCAAGCGTTTCAAAGGCGTGAGTGAGCAACAAATATTTGCATTCGGTATTCACACCGGTGCGCTGGAAGGATTTCGCGTACCAGGTATAACCAATCTCAACACGGTGATTCAGGTTGTCGGCATTGCAATAGCGTGTAGTACCAATAATTTTTTGCGTCGCCTTATCGACCACCGCAAACAATAGCGTGCGGCCGGCGTCCTGCTCACTAAACGCATTATCAAGGTAGGCGTCAATCGTTTTGCTATTGGGCGCCGATGTGTACCACAAATTCCACAGTTCACCATCGCTGGATGCCTCCAGCAGTGCATCGCGGTGTTCGCGCGCGAGTGGAATCAGTGTGACGATATTTCCGGTGAGGGTTACTTTGTTAAGCCAGTTGTTGGTCATAATATTCCTTCGGATCGGTGTAAATAATTGCTGCGGATGATTATCTATAAATGCTGGAGAAATTCCGGCGGCGCAAACTTATCATGCAGGCCGTCAACATAAGTAATTGTCAAAGCTGCCAGCTCTTTATCGCCTAGGGAATTGATGCATCCCACATTAACTCCATACATTTTTCCAATAGTTGTTTCCGTCCCAACGCCAAACAGGCGCACGCCGCAGTGTCGACAAAAATAATGTTCATTTTTGTGGGTGTTAAACGTGTAGCGGGTAAGTTGATCCTCGCCTTTAATAATTCGCATTCCATCTTCGCGCGCCACCGCCGGCCAAAAGCGCGTACGGCGGCAAATAGTGCAGTTGCAGCGGTAAGTACTCTGCTCAAGATCGAGGTCAGCTTCAATTTCAACAGCACCGCAGTGGCAGCTGGCGATGTAGGTAGTGAGCATGTTAATTTCTCCTCGGTATGTACGTGGTCTTGGAGTCAGTTAGAGTTTTTCTTTATCGCGAAAATAGGCGACCAGTGCATTGGCATGACCATGACCCAAGCCATGTTTGCTCTTCAGCCAATTTACCATTTCCATATGTTTCAATTCTTTCTGCGTGGAGAGCAATGCAAACCAGTGCGCAACTGGGTGACCGTATTTGGTTTCAATAGACGGGAAGTAAGAGGCGGGGCCGGTAACCTTTTCAGTGTTGGACATAAATGCTCCTTCAGCGTGTGAAAACTTGTTTTGCATAGTCGATTCAGCGTCAGGCAATTCGACAACAAGCGAAAAGTTATCGCTGAAAGTATTGTAACTGAGCTAAAGCCACACCAAACCTTTGTACGGCTTTTGCTTTAATGACGCCAACCGGCTTTGTAAATCGCCACAATGGATTTCCAGTTTGTGCCCATCCGGGTCTAAAAAATACAAGGACGCACCCTCGCTGGTGTTTTGCTTCCATTCTTTGACGTGGGTGGCGCGCAATTGCGCTGCGATACTATTGAAATTACCTGCGGCGCAGTCGAGCGAGATATGTGAATAATCTTGACTGGGGATTGCTGTGTCGCACGACAAACAAAACCATACGTCCCCCAAACTCAAGTAAGCGCCTGCATCCCAGCGTGCATGGGGTTTAAAACCTAATTGGCGGGTGTAAAAATTAAATGACGTTTCAAGGTTGCTGACTGCGATGGTGATGTGATTCAAGCCGCGTAGCATAATGGAGAATTTCCGTGTTTGTTTGGTAGGTTGGCGCGGTTCGTTCCTCACCAGCAACCTACGGGTTTACAATGTGCCACGCTCAATTAGGAATTTACGCAGGTCGCGTTCTTCTCGGCATATATGCACTATATAAACGGACGTTTTATCCAGTCGATAAAATACGCGACAAGGAGAAGCAATTACTTCCCGATAATTGAGTTCAGGAATTTCCGGCGAGGCCTTTCCTGATTTTGGAAATTGTTCAAGCCGTTCAAGTTTTAATACAAGATCCTGAACCAGTTCTCTGGCTGCAAT
>DATIDX010000174.1:0-24834 GCA_035456025.1 Cellvibrio sp.
TTCTCGGCGCCCCACCCGTTGCGCGATAATCGCTTCAGTTGCCATCCCCAGGGCGATAGAAATCATGAGACAAAACAAAAAGGTATTGTAGGCGTAAACCTTTACCTTTAATGCGAGGTCGCCGACTTCGGCGGCTATCCAATTAAGGGTAATCATGTAGGCTTGGAACGACATAGGTTCGAGGATAGAAGGAGCGGCAATCATTATTACCGGCGTAATGAGTACCCCAAAATTTTTTATGCCCTCTCCTAAAGGAATATGGATGCGCAATTTAAAATGCACAATCAATGCAACAAACGTGAGGCTACAACCTGCTGCAATGACACTGGCCGTTGCAACACCTCTAACTCCTGTCGGAGGAATTCCCATAAATCCATAGACCGCAATCGCACAACCGATGATGTTAGTCACAAACAAAATAATATTGCTGTAAGTATTCCATTGCGGTTCGCCATAAATATTTAAAATAGTTTGATAAATAACTCGGCAACCCCAAAGCGCTACCATCCACCCAATAATCGACAAGTAAGTGCGCGCATGTTGTTCCACTTCAACACTCAATGACATCGCCGAGGCAACCCAGGGGCCGCCGTGATTCACACTCAATGCAGCTATCAATGCAAGTATGACTACAAATACCGCGTAGGCCGCGATGGTTGCATTGCCGCGGGCATAGTCATTAGCGCCTATGCGTTGGCTTGCGATACTCGCACCGGCAAATGCGCTGACGATTAAAAATGCATTGGCGACAAACACCAGTGGTGTGATTGCTCCCACTGCAGCGGCAGCGCTATCGGAAATTCGACTGAGGAAATACATATCCACCAAAGGGATGGTATAAGTCACAGCCTGGTCGATAAACATCGGCCGGCTCATGCCCCAGATACCTTTATCCAGGACCCGGCTTTGGGGTACCTGCTTACGTGCGGGTTTCATAATGAGCTTCTATTACGTGTTCGTATTGTTAAAAGCACAAAGGCAGAAAATAATCTGCCTCTGTCATAACGATAAACAAAATGTCAGGCAGCTTCGCGCAACACAA
The DNA here is from genome assembly GCA_035456025.1 of Cellvibrio sp. GTDB lineage: Bacteria > Pseudomonadota > Gammaproteobacteria > Pseudomonadales > Cellvibrionaceae > Cellvibrio. The sequence continues at coordinate 1,043 of DATIDX010000174.1, forward strand.
CTGCTGGCGGCGTTGTCACCACATGACGACAACAAATATAGCCTAGCGCAGAAACAAACGCAGCACCGCTAAGAGGGGATACTAACCAGAAGATATAGTGCGGTTGTATGGCAGTTTCCAAGACAAATTTTTGCAAACTGATCAACAATATTTCGGTTCCTACAATTGCAATCAATCCAGCTAGAAATCCCAGGATAGCAAATTCAGCGCAGATGCTTCCTACAATCAATTGGCGCGGGCTACCCAATGCGCGCAGTAAACCTGCCTGCTGTTTGCGCGTGGCAATGCTGCCCATTACTGCAGCTAGTAATACAAGGCAACCGCCCACCAATGTCAGCCACAACACCAATAACACGCCGTCGCTGACCTGATTAATGATGCTGCGGATCTGCTCAATAATGCGGTCTAGCTCCATCACCAAAATGGTTGGATGGTCTGACAACAGTTGATTGATGAATGACTTCTGCTGAGTCGGCAAATAGATACTGGTGATAAATGTAGGTGAATAGCTATCCAACGAACCGGGCTCAAAAATAAAGAAAAAATTTGGGCGCATACTACGCCAATCGAGACTCCGAAAACTTGCCACCTCCGCATCCAACAATAAACCGCCAAAGGAGAATTGCAACTTATCACCAATTTTTAAGCCGATCTCCTTTGCCGTTTCTACCTCTACTGATACACCGGGCAAATTGGCAGCGCTGCGTTGCCACTTGTCCCACCACATGCCTTCGATAATTTTATTATCGGCCGCCATAGTCTCTGCCCAGGTGACATTTAATTCACGGCGCAATGCATTGGTATTGGATCGCTGCTCCTCGGTTGTCTCCACTTCATTAATATGCGTCAGGCGCGCGCGCATCATCGGATAAAGGGGTTCGGGACGCACATTGTTTTGCGTCAACAAGGTTTGTACGTGCGGTAATTCTGCGGGCGGAATATTTACCAGAAAATGATTCGGAGCGTCATCAGGTACCTGTACCTTCCACTCTTCAATTAGTGATGTGCGCACTATCGTGAGCGTGAACAGCAACATAATGGCAATCGAAAACACGAGGATTTGCACCAGACTTTGGCCACGCTGCCGCTGCAAATTAGCAAACGCCAAACGCCAAACGCCACCAAGACGCAACACCATTTTTTTGCTTATCGCCAAGAGCCCATAGGCCGCTGCAATAGTCACCAGGATGACGGCGAGCAACGCGCCACCGATGCTTAAGGCCAATTCAATGTCGCGACTAAACAGTATCACCAAGGTTAGTACGGCAAATAAAGCCAAGGCAGCTTGCATCCATACTTGCGGCATATTAACTGCCAGCTCGCGCCGCAGGACTTTTAGCGGAGGAACCGTCGGCAGATACCAAAGTGCTGGTAAGGCAAAAAAAACCAAACACATAATGCCACTCAAGAAGCTTAATCCGTACGGATAAAAACTCGCATCGCCCAGACGGATTTGATAAACCTGCTGCAAACTGGTGGCGACGGTGCGCTGCAACAACTCACCAAACCCTAGACCCAATAACGATGCAATGACACCCAACAAAATAAGTTGGGAAAAATACAAACTGCGGATTTGTGCCGCACCTGCGCCAAGACTTTTCATCAAGGCCACTTGGTCAGTGTGGCGGGCTGAAAATTGCCGCGCCGTAATCGCAATGGCGACACCTGCCAACAATACCGCGATCACCGCCGACAGAAGTAAAAACTGACGGCTGGTTTTTAATGTCCGTCCTACTCGCTCCTGCGCGGAATCAATATCAATCAGGCGCTGATGTTTATTGAGCTGAGGTTTAAGCTGATCAACAAATGTTTTTAACTGACGGATATTATCCGACGCAATGAGCCATTGGTAATCAACCCGGCTACCCGGTTGGACGACTTGGGTTCTTTCCAAATCCGCGATATTCATAATTAAACGCGCGCCGGTCATGCTGAAGGGATTGGCGCTGTCTGGCTCGCGGATTAAAACCTGCGTCACGGTTAATTCATATTCACCGACAGCGACCTTGTCACCTAATTGGATTTTCAAAAGTGGCAATAAACGCGAGTCTACCCAGGCTTCACCGGGTGCAGGAATTGAATTGGCAATTTTTATATCGGCGAGATTCATCGCAAAAGGCACGTGGCTAACTTCAAATTGCCCGCGCAAAGGATATCCGGCATCTACTGCTTTTACCGATGCCAGATGCATCTCATCGCCTGCAAATACCATCGAAGAAAATAACGCCGCTTGGGTTTGCTCGATATTTTGTTTTTTCGCATCTGCCGGCCAGTCGGGATTGTGGGGTTGCGATCCTCGCACAATGTAGTCAGCCCCAAGTACACTATTGCTTTCGCTAATCAGCGTCGACTCAAGGCGATTCGTAAAAATTGAAATGCCGCTTAATACCGCTACCGCTAATAGCAATGAAAAGCCGAGCAACTTTAGTTCGCCACTGCGCCAATTGCGTTTTAACAAATTTATCGCCAGCATCATCGCCGATTACTCCCGCCCTGAGACTATGGCACCTGCGGCCAACTCGATACGACGTTTGCACATTTGCGCAAGGCGCTCCTCGTGCGTAATTAAGATTAGCGTTGTACCTTGCGCGCGATTCAACTCAAACAACAATTCAATAATGCGACTGCCCGTAGTGCTATCAAGATTGCCTGTGGGTTCGTCGGCAAATAACACTTTTGGTTCGCTTGCAAACGCCCGTGCAATAGCAACGCGCTGTTGCTCTCCGCCAGATAGCTGTTGCGGGTAATGGTGCAAGCGTTGCGCTAAACCGACACGGTCCAAAAATTCCCGCGCTTTATTACTCGCCAATTTATCGCCACGCAACTCCAGCGGCAACATCACATTCTCATGTGCCGTAAGGCCCGGAAGTAATTGGAATGATTGGAAGATAAAACCTACGTTGCCGGCGCGAACTTTTGCTCGCCCCTCCTCGTCTAATGCAGTGAGGTTGTGCCCATTCAGGATTACCTCGCCGCTACTCGGCACATCCAAGCCCGCGAGAATACCTAAAAGGGTAGATTTGCCTGACCCGGAGGCACCTGTGATAGCCAACGACTCGCCAGCGTTTATACTGATTGAAATCGGATGGAGGATAGCTAAATTTCCTTCTTGCGTATTAACCTGCTTGGCAACTGAATTGGCTTGAACCATAGCAACAACAGACATAATTGAGTAACCTTTAATGAAACACAGCGGTCTTAGTGAAACTCTAATGAATCCCATTCTATTGACATAGGATTTTGATAACCATGAACAAACTGAAAATTTACCTGTTTTTACTCCTGACAATTGTCACCAGTATTGCCTCTGCGCAAAACACAACATCGGGAGCAACAAAAATATTGGTAGTGGGAGACAGCCTGAGCGCAGGCTACGGTATAGATATACAAAAAGGCTGGGTGAGTTTGCTTGAAAAAGAAATAACAAAAAAACACAGTGTGCAAGTGATTAATGCAAGCGTAAGTGGTGAAACCAGTTCGGGAGGCAACACCCGCCTACCCGCGCTACTCGCAGAACATAAACCTGAAATTGTCATTCTGGAACTTGGCGGCAATGATGGTCTACGCGGTCAACCGCTAAAACTGTTGGAAAAAAATTTGCAGGAAATGATTGATGCCAGCAAAAAAATAGATGCAAAAATTATCCTGGCAGGGATGCAGATTCCGCCCAACTATGGAGCGCGCTACAGCAACCAATTTAAAGCGCTCTATACCCAGCTTGCGGAAAAAAATCAGGTCACACTGATCCCTTTTTTACTTGAGGGAATCGGCGGCAATGCAGAGCTGGTGCAACGAGATGGCATACACCCGACTGCCGAAGCACAACCCATCATTGTAAAAAATGTGCAGCCAACATTGGAAAAACTGTTACAGGAATAGTTTCTACTGCGCGGGCTCCAGATAATCCACCAGTAATTGGACGCTGGTATTACCGCGAAACTCATTAATATCCAATTTATAAGCCAAGCGAACTTTTTTTACCTGGCTATTTGGCCAAAACGCCGGATCTATATTAAAGGCAATTGCATCTACCAATTGTTGCCCATGCTCATCGAAAGCGAGCGTCATTTTTAAATGTTTTTCACCGACCAACTTTTGCTGTATTAGATAAAATTCGCCATCAAAAACAGGCTCTGGAAAGTGTTGCCCCCAAGGCCCTGCCTCACGCAGCTGAGTAGCAATACCCAGCGAAAAATCTTGCGCTGATAATTCGCCATCACTGATGACTACCGCTTGCAAATCATCACTCGTTAGCTGTCGGCGCACCTCTTCGTCAAATGCACGCGCAAACGCCTGAAAGTTCTCACGCACTAGACTCATGCCAGCCGCCATTGCATGGCCACCAAATTTTTTAAGCAACTCGGGGTTGCGAGTGGCGACAGCATCCAACGCATCGCGAATATGGAAACCAGGAACTGAGCGCGCAGAACCTTTGATTTCACCATCACCCGCATCGGCGAATACGATTGCAGGGCGATGATATTTGTCTTTTATTCGCGACGCCAAAATACCAATCACACCTTGATGCCAAGTTTCATCGAACAGACAAACCCCCCAAGGTAGATTCTCGGCATCAGCTTGCAATGTTTTTTGCAGCATTGACATAGCTTCTTGCTGCATACCTGCTTCAATCGCTTTGCGATCACGATTAAGTTCATCCAACTGCGCTGCCATTTCACGCGCAAGGTGCTCGCTGTCACACATCAAGCATTGAATACCGAGGGACATATCGTCCATACGCCCCGCCGCATTTAACCTTGGCCCCAATGCAAAACCAAAATCGCTTGCTACCAACTTACTCGCTTGCTTGCCTGAGACTTCCAGCATGGCTTTAATTCCGGGGCGACAAACGCCCGCACGGATTCGCTGCAAACCCTGTGCGACCAAGATGCGGTTATTGTGATCCAGCGGCACTACGTCAGCGACGGTACCAAGCGCGACAAGATCCAAAAAAGTCGCCATATTTGGCTCTGGAATTCCACACTCTTCAAACCAGCCCATTTGTCGCAGTTCAGCGCGCAGCGCGTTCATAACATAAAAAATTACCCCCACACCGGCGAGATTTTTGCTCGGAAACTCACAGCCTGGCTGATTCGGGTTTACGATTGCGTCGGCGTTTGGCAACCGCGCACCTGGCAAATGGTGATCAGTGACTATTACCGCAATACCGAACTCATGTGCAGCTTCAACACCCTCAATACTGGAAATCCCGTTATCGACTGTAACAATGATGTCCGGCTGCTGTGCAGCGGCGACCGCCACAATTTCAGGTGTTAATCCGTAGCCGTACTCGAAACGGTTTGGAACCAGAAAATCGACGTTCGACAATCCCATCGCACGCAATGCCAGCACGGCTAACGCACTGCTGGTCGCGCCATCCGCATCAAAATCACCCACAATAATAATTTTCGCTTGCGCTACCACGGCATCGGCGAGAAGACCCACCGCCTCATTCAGACCTTTGAAATTAGGCTTGTGCAGATGTGCGAGCTGATATTGCAATTCGCGCTCGTGCTGAATGCCGCGGGAGCTATAGATACGTTGCAAGAGCGGATGAATAGCAGTTTGGAATTCCATTGCCTGAGCGAGATCACGGCGCCGAATAGTTTTTTGCATAATGTAAGTTTTTAGCTCGAGCTAAGCTGGCCTTGGAAATAAAAACGCCGCAGGAACAAGTTCTTGCGGCGTATAGTCAGCAAAAAGTATACGAATTATTTGCGAACATTCGCCGCAACAAATTGTTGCACTTTCACTAAATCTTGCGGCAATACTGTGTACCGCTCCGCACGTTCAAATAAATCCTGCATGTGATGTGGCAGTGCCGGATCGGCATCCTGCCCAGCTTTACGCACCGCTTCCGGGAATTTCGCCGGATGTGCAGTAGCTAGAATTACCATCGGAATATCCTGGCGGCGACGGGTTTTGCGCGCGGCATCCACACCAATCGCGGTGTGCGGGTCTAGCAGGTATTCAGTACGATCAAATACTTCGCGAATCACATCGATAGTCACTTCATCGCTAACACCGTGACTGGTAAACAATTCGCGCGCGCGCGCCAGTGCAGATTCTTTCAGTGTCATGCTGCCGGATTTGAAATCCTCCATCAGCTTGCGAATTTCGTTGCCATCGCGATCGTACAAATCAAATAGCATACGTTCGAAGTTGCTCGACACCATAATGTCCATGCTCGGCGACAATGTATGCTGTAATTGGTTTTTGCTGTGATCGTTGCTGCTGATACAGCGATGCAAAATATCATTGCTATTGGTCGCAATCACTAACTGATCAATCGGCAAGCCCATTTGTTTAGCTAGATAGCCAGCAAAAATATCGCCAAAGTTACCAGTAGGAACCGAGAAAGCAATCGGGCGATGCGGAGCACCCAGTGCCAAACCAGCGTAAAAGTAATATACGATTTGCGCCATGATACGCGCCCAGTTAATCGAATTTACCGCTACCAACTGGCGACCTTCTGGTAAAAAGGATTGATCGCCAAAACTGGCTTTCACCATATTCTGGCAATCGTCGAAGTTGCCTTCGAGTGCAATGTTAAATACGTTGGGTGCAAGCACGGTTGTCATCTGGCGACGCTGAACATTCGATACACGATTGTTCGGGTGCATAATGAAAATATCGATGTTGTCACAGCGACGACAGCCTTCAATAGCAGCTGAACCCGTATCACCAGAAGTTGCGCCCATCACCACGACTTTTTGATTTCGCTTTTTCAGCAAATGGTCAAGTAAATGCCCTAAAAATTGCAATGCAAAATCTTTAAACGCAAGTGTTGGCCCTTGGAACAATTCAAGAATCCATTCGTTGTGCGCGGTCTGCACTAAGGGGGCAATCGCATCATGACGGAAAGTAGCGTAGGCATCAGCGATGATTTTTTTGAACTCTTCATCACTCACGGCGCCGGCCACAAAAGGTTTCATCACATTAAAGGCCAGCTCTTGATAGGACAAACCGGCCCAAGAGGCAATTTCCTCTTTGGTAAATTTCGGCAAGGTTTCAGGAACATACAGGCCCCCATCGGGTGCAAGGCCAGTAAGTACTACTTCTTCAAAACTCAATGCAGGCGCTTGGCCGCGAGTGCTTATGTATTTCACGATAACGAACCCTTAAAAATTTGATGCGCTTATTTCAATGCTTCGACACGGATACGCTGTACGGAACCGGAAATGGAATCCAACGCTTCGATACTGCGAATCGCAGCGGCCAGCTTTTTATCCTGCACTTGATTGGTCAACAAAATCAGCGGCACAGTGGACTCGCCCTCTTTCGCTTCTTTTTGAATCATAGCTTCAATACTGATTCCGGAATCGCTCAGGATGGTCGCAATCTTTGACAGTACGCCTGGTTTGTCTTGCGCAGACATACGCAAATAGTTGGCGGTTTCCACATCGTCGATCGCCAGGATCGGTTGCTCGGAAACAAAATCTGCACCGAAACCTAAATAAGGGACGCGATGCTCTGGGGATGCAGTCAACGTACGTGCGACATCCACAATATCGCCGACAATCGATGAACCGGTCGGCTCGGCCCCAGCACCAGCGCCGTAATATAAGGTGGCGCCAACCGCATCGCCTTTCACCAACACGGCATTCATCACACCATCAACGTTGGCGATTAAGCGCTTCTCTGGAATCAGGGTTGGATGGACGCGCAACTCGATACCCTTCGCCGTACGACGGGCAATGCCCAGATTTTTAATCCGGTAACCCAGCTCTTCAGCATAAGTCACATCTTCGGTAGCGATTTTGGTAATGCCTTCGGTAAATACTTTCTTGATCTCCAAAGGAATACCAAACGCAAGGGAAGCAAGGATCACCAATTTGTGCGCAGCATCTATACCTTCTACGTCGAACGTCGGGTCTGCCTCGGCATAACCCAGAGCCTGAGCCTCTGCTAATACATCTTCAAAAGAACGACCCTTATCGCGCATTTCGGTAAGAATGAAATTACCGGTGCCGTTGATGATGCCTGCTAGCCACTCGATTTTGTTCGCCGCCAACCCCTCACGGATCGCTTTAATAATCGGGATGCCGCCAGCAACTGCAGCTTCGAACGCAACAGTTACACCCTTTGCTTTGGCCGCTGCAAAAATTTCATTGCCATGATGGGCAATCAGCGCCTTGTTGGCGGTAATGATGTGCTTGCCATTTTCAATAGCTTTCAGAATCAAGTCTTTCGCAACGGTGGTGCCGCCCATCACTTCAACGAGAACATCAACATTTGGATTGTTGGCAACGTCAAATACATCGCGTGTTACGTTGTATTTAGAGGTATCGCAATTAGGATTATCGCGGCGCGCACCAATTTGTACGATGGTAATGTCGCAACCGGCACGTGCATCAATCAGCGCTTTATTACGCGTGAGAATATTAACTGTACCGCTGCCTACGGTGCCCAGACCGCAGATACCAATTCTTACCGGATTCAAGGTGGATTCCTCGTTAAATGCTAGTGAAAATTACGCCAATACCAAAAAAGACGGCCACCATACTCATGGTGGCCGTCAGTGTCAATTGTGCTCTGGGCGCATGACCGGATATGTAGATCCCACCGGGTTAACGCCCTAAAAAAGCTTAAATCCCTAGGGTTTTTGCCAGCTCTTCAGGAGGCAAGTAGCCTGGCATCAATTTGCCATCTGGCAGGAACAAAGCCGGGGTGCCATTAACGCCTAACTGACCACCCAACTGAAACTGGGCAGCAACTGGATTGTCGCAGGTAGCATTAGCCACTGGCTGATCAGACTTGAGCTTGGTCATAGCATCCTGCTTGTCTTTGGCGCACCAGGTGGAAATCAACTTGTCCGCTGATGGGCTAGGAATGCCGGCGCGAGGATAAGCAAGGTAGCGAATCTCAATACCTAAATCATTGTATCCAGGCTTCTGTTGACCACCCTCTTCATAGGCGTGCATTTGGCTGTGCAGCTTGCGGCAATATCCACAGTCGATATCGGTGAAGACGTACACAACCGCTTTTGCCTTACCTTTTGGCTTGAAGTTAATACTGTTTTTACTGTCAAGGCTGGCCAATGCCTTTTTACGTTCCTCAATGACATACGGATCTTCGATTTTGCTAAAGCCTGTACTATCGATACCGAAAATCTCACCGGCAATAAATTTATCACCTTCTGGGGTGACATACAGAACAGGACCCCCCGGTACTTGAACCTGGTATAGACCTTTGATCATTGAAGGCCGTGGCTGGCCAAAATTAATATCCGGGCGCGCTTTATGTAGGTTCTCCAGAATAGTTTCTTCGGTAGTTTTACGCTTGAGCAACTCACCTTGCGCGGCCGCAAAAGGTGAAGCAATAAAAGCAGATAAAGAGAAACCCGCTAAAGCAGCAAAGCCAAGCGTTTTTAATGTTTTTATCATAATCAGATCTCTTACAGGTTTATAAATTGTTAATCGCAGCTACTAACCGCGTGGGTGATGCAGCGCGTGCTGCTGTTTCATCCGAAGCTTGGCCACATGGGTATAAATTTGTGTTGTCGATAAATCGCTATGTCCGAGCAGCAACTGTACCACACGTAAATCTGCACCGTGATTCAATAAATGCGTGGCAAAAGCGTGACGCAAGGTATGCGGCGACAATTCTTTTTTTATTCCCGCCACCATCGCCCAATGCTTAATCCGATACCAAAAAGTCTGTCGGGTCATAGGCTGGGCTCGAGTGCTGGGGAATACTATCTCATCGGGCATATTATTCAGCAACACAGGTCGCGCTTCGCGCAAATACCGAGATAACCAAGCTGCTGCCTCCTCCCCCATCGGAATCAAACGCTCCTTACTACCCTTGCCCATTACACGCACCACATTTTGACGCAAATTGATTTGCGGCATAGTCAAGTCGATCAACTCGCTTACGCGCAAACCGCACGCATACAAAACTTCCAACATGGTGCGATCACGCAAACCGACAGGATCAGATAAGTCCGGCGCAGCGAGCAGAGCTTCGACATCACTTTCGCTCAAAGATTTCGGCAGCGGACGGGATAATTTTGGATTATCCACCAAAACAAGCGGATTCTCACTAATGCGATTTTCACGCAATAAGTAGCGGTAGAACCCCCGAACACAAGAGAGAAAGCGTGCTGACGTACGGCTCGACAATTTCTGCTGTAAACGTATATTCAGGTATTCCTGCACAAGAGCAGAACCTACCTCGAGCAGCGAATGACCTTGTTCGTTCAACCAAGCCGCAAATTGCGTCAGATCGCGCCTGTATGACTCCTGAGTGTTCTCGCTCAAACCCTTTTCCATCCAAATAGCATCAAGGTACTCAGAAATAAGCTGCGCATCTGGCTGATTAGACGCCGACGCTAAAGATTCGCCTTTAATCATGTTTCCATCCAATTAAAATCCGACTCTAACTATTCCACTACAGCAAGGCAATCACATTATCAGGCAAAGAAAAGCAAAAAAGCCGAAGCAGTTTCCCACCTCGGCTTTCTGAAAATCGGCAGCAATACCGATCTATTCTTATACCAGCTTCTCTTTAATACGAGCAGCCTTACCAGTAAGGTCACGCAGGTAGTAGAGTTTTGCCTGACGTACATCACCGCGACGCTTCAGAACCACGCTGTCGATCATCGGGCTGTGAGTTTGGAAAGTACGTTCAACACCTACACCGTGAGAAATTTTACGTACGGTGAAAGCAGAGTTAAGACCACGGTTACGAATGGCAATTACAACACCTTCATAAGCCTGCACACGCTCACGATCACCTTCTTTTACTTTCACGTTTACAACAACAGTGTCGCCTGGTGAAAATTCGGTGAGGCTTGCTTTCAGTTGTTCGTTTTCCAACGCCTGAATAATTGGGTTAGTCATTGATATTCTCCTAAGAGTCTATAGCTTCACAGCTAGAGTTTGTCGTATCAAGGTCACGACGATATTCCGTCAACAGCTTATGCTGCTCCTCGGTTAAATTTATTGCGCGCAATAAATCAGGCCTTCTCAGCCAAGTTCGCCCTACCGCTTGCTTCAAGCGCCAGCGCCGAATCAGTTCGTGATTACCGGATACCAAAACTTCCGGGACACGCATTCCTTCAAATTCTTCCGGACGGGTATAGTGGGGACAATCCAACAAACCATCCGTAAACGAATCCTGTTCTGCCGACAACGCATGCCCAAGAGCACCCGGAATCAGCCGCGTTACCGCATCGATCAGCACCATTGCTGGCAACTCACCGCCGCTTAACACGTAATCACCGATGGACCATTCTTCATCGATAACTGTTTGTATCAATCGCTCATCGATACCTTCGTAACGACCAGCCACCAAAACCAGATTACCGCTAGCTGCCAATTCAACAACACCGGATTGATTCAGTGTCCGCCCTTGGGGTGAAAGGTAGATGACTTTTGCATCATCGCCAGCCCAAGTTTTTGCAGCAGCTATGGCATCACGCAGTGGCTGCACCATCATCACCATTCCGGGACCACCGCCAAATGGCCGGTCATCTACAGTTGAATGACGATCATGTGCAAAATCCCGCGGAGTTACTGTTTTCAACTCCACCAAACCTTGCTTGATTGCACGACTGGTTATCCCAAAACCGGCAATCGCGTTAAACATGTCGGGGAAAATGGAAACAACCGCAATTTTAAGCAATTGACGATTACTCCTCTCGCCTCACAGCGTTTACGCTAGAAAATTGAGTTTTAACAACTAAAACTCAGGATCCCAATCGACCAGCATTTCGCCAGCGTCAAGATCAACAGACAACACAAACTGCTCTGGCACATAAGGTATCAAACGCTCACGCTGATCAATACTCTGTGCATCTGCAACTACGACAAGCACATCATTTGCGCCGGTTTCCATCAATTTGGAAATGACACCAAGACGTTGACGCTCGCCGCCATCGAACTGGCTAAATACCACCAAGCCTTCAAGCTGGCTCCAGTAGTACTCGCCATCATCCAGTTCCGGTAACAGCTCGCGTTCAACAGCGATATCAGCGGCGGTATATTGCGCAGCCAAATCGCGATCATCAACACCTACAATATGCGCAACAAATGCATCACCATGAGGGCGCGCTTCGTCTATCTCAATTTTTTTGACGCCATGCTTGGTTTTTAAAAACCAAGGATGGTACTCAAACAAATTTTCTTGCGGATCGGTGTAAGAGTGAACTTTCACCCACCCTTTCACACCATAAACAGCGGTAATTCGCCCGACATTAACTAAATTAGATTCCGCAGACATCAGGCGCCTTTACTGTTTTCGCAGACAATTAAGCTGCTTTTTTGCTTTCTTTAACCAGTTGCTCAACGCGCTCAGACAACTGCGCACCTTGGCCAACCCAGTGTTGCAAACGATCAGCATCAACACGCAGACGCTCTTCTTGACCACGAGCAACTGGATTGAAGAAACCGATACGCTCGATGAAGCGGCCATTACGCGCGCTGCGGCTGTTGGTTACGGTCAGATGATAGAACGGGCGCTTTTTAGAGCCACCACGTGACAGACGAATAGTTACCATTGAGGTCTTCTTCCTGTATTTACTTATGGGGGAAAGACAAGCCTTCCCAGTTAAAAATCTTGAGTCGCACAATAAGCTGTGCGAAAGGCGCGGCATTTTAAGGGAAAGATCTTGCTTTGTATAGACCAAAAACCATTAACCGAAAAACCTTGCCTCCTTACCTACCGGGCAAAGATACTTTGGATCAATAACATCTAACCAAACATGTCGGCAAAACGGTTGGTAAAATTCAGATCGATCGCCTGCGCAAACCCTGGCAAAGTTAAATGTTCCTGATCAACCTTAATCAAGGCCTCATCAATTAACCCTTCACCAAAGTGGTAAATGGTGGCGAAACGTCCTTGCAGTGCCGCAATATCATAGGCCGATGCCTTGGTTCGCGCCGCCTCACGCCTTTCTTGATACAACTTGAATGCCGCTTCCCCGTAACGACGCGCCAACATGGATTCAACAACATGCGGGGCAAAAATACTGGCAGTCGCATTGTTCCCACCAAAGCCCTTTGAATTGAGAAAAGCAACATCCAGTGGCTGCTCACAAATTTCATCGCTTGTAGAAATCTGCAGTCGGCCAGCAAATACATCATCTGCAACCTTATCAATCGTTTTAATGCCAGGTATAAGGCCGTACTTAAAAACACCCAGACTTACAATTAACTGCTCACCACTTGCCGCCGACAAAGAATGGCCAACATAGGCTTTTACCGCAGACACCGGCCATTTATTGATGTTAAACACCTTTGCGACCTGGTCAAAAATTTGTGACTCAGTCACCCGGTTTTGCGGAGTACTTGAACCGTGAGCCTGCACCATCGAACGAAATCGCACCGATTCATCACCGAGAATCGCACGCGCGGAAGCAACTGCCTTGGCCATAGTGATGTAATTACCCGGACCCGGAGCCGAAATTGATTTTTTGAATCCATCCGCATTAATAAATACATCGCCAACAGCCCCATGGATATCAGCGCCCAACTCCATAGCCAAGGCATCATCCATTAACACTACATACTGACTGGCTTCTGCCATGGTGAAACCGGCATTCTCACCAAAAGGGCGACTGGTGCGGCGCGGATCTGCCTCATCGGTACCATCAAGCTTCTTCAGTTTTTCCTCGCTGGCCAGCGCTCCCATAGTCGCGTAGCCATCAATAATCTCTGGCACTATCGGAGCTTCGGCACAACCCACCACAGCAACGCGGCATTTACCAGAAGCAATATCATCAGCCGCCGCCTGCAAGTTGTAGAGGAAGGAAGCACAAGCACCGGTGATCGCACCCGTTTGGCCTACACTTCCGAGAATATAGGCATTTACGAAATCGGCAGGCATGGTATTCAAGCCAAGAGGGCATTGCTTGGCGCTAACGCGGCCACCTTTCAACCTTGATTGCAAAAGCCCGCCAAAACCGTTTTCGTCCATCTGACTCATTACATTGCTGGCATACACACCAACCTGATCCGGCTTAACAGAATTCACTACGGTCTGCCATACCAACCCGGTGGATTGGATTGCGTCAGAGGCGCCAATAACCGCCAGCTGCAACGCGCGCGGATGATAGTGCGAGTTATAAAGTGCACCAGGGTTAAACCCTCGCGGCAATTGGCCTGCCGACTTCACCGGCATATCGCGATAACTGTCGAGCTTCACCTCCAGGCCACTGAGAATAGTTACACGAACTCGATCATCATCTATAGCCTCCAACCGCCAATCAGCTGGCACGGGTTCAGGTAGGTCACGCTTGCGCATTTCAACCACCAACGGCGCATCGCCCGAACCCAAAGTGGCTGACTTTTGCCAATGTGTCGCATCAACATCAAAAAAAATCTTATCAATCCGACGTATCAACGTCCCATCTAATACCTGCTCGCCATAACGGGTTTCTATGTCAGCAACGCTGATGGGATTTCCCTCAGTGTCGCGGTAGGCACCCTCATTAAAACTGACCATACCCATCATCACCGATAATCCGGCCAAGGTCTCCTGACGCTCCTGTGGCGGCAGGCTTTCAATCACCATACGGCGGTAAGCATGGTGACCCGAACTACGACCAGCCGCGTTAAATCCACCAAACCCCACAATCACCGGCAAGCGAGCAACAGACATAACCAACTCCATAAATAGCAAAAGTTCAAACTGGAAGAAGTGTAGGAGCAAACAATAACAATGTCCCAGTTGATTCAGCCATTTCACATGGTAAATTGGCCATACGGTATTTCCAATGAGGGTATATTCTGGATATGAGCAGAAATCCACCGATACGCATTCACTTTTTGCTTTGCGAACGCATGCTCGCCACCAGCAGCACGCTTCCAATGGAAATGCTTATGGCTGCCGAAAGTGCAGCCCAAAGCATGCTATCCAGGGACCAATGGCGCTCGCTCGAGATTAAAACTATCGGCAACACAAACGCTCCTGTCGCCACTCGTACCGGGTTGTTTTGGCAACCAGATTCAAATATTGCCAGTAGACCAGCCAGCGATTTGATTTATATACCTGGACTATGGAGAAATCCTCGCCCTGTTGTCTACCAACACGGTGAGACTTTGGATTGGCTGCGCGAACAATATCAAAACGGCGCTATCATCAGCGCGGTGGGGACAGGAGTTTGTTTCCTTGCGAAGGCGGGCTTACTGGATGGCAAAGCAGCAACCACCCATTGGCACTACTTCGATCAGTTTCAAAAGGACTATCCGCTCGTACAACTTAAACGGCAGTACTTCATTACCCAAGCAGGGAATTTATATTGCGCAGCAAGCGTAAACTCTCTCGCGGATTTGACCGTACACTTTATCCAACGGTTTTTTGGCAAAGCAGTCGCAAGCCATGTAGAGCAGCATTTCTCCCATGAAATTCGCCAAGCCTACGACACCAGCGGCTTTTTTGAAGCTGCACAAAACCCGCACCCCGACGAAGACATCACACAAATACAGATTTGGCTAGAAGACAATTACCAGCGGAACATTTTGCTCACGCAAGTTGCGGCAAGATTTAGCATGAGTGTACGCACCCTAAATCGGCGCTTTAAAAACGCACTTGGACAAACACCAGTGGACTATCTACAGGAAATTCGCATTAATATTGCGAAAGATTTATTGAAGACCAGCAATTTGTCGATTAGCGAAATTGCAGACAAGGTAGGTTATCAAGACACAGGCTATTTCACCGCCCTGTTCAAAAAAACATTAGCGACAACGCCTAGTGCCTATCGCGATACAGTGCGCGCAAAATTATTTAGTACCTGACTAAGTTCGATAAAAAGAAAACCCCGGCATCAAGGATGTCGGGGCTATCATTGCAAGCACCTAGGCAAGTTAGGCAGCGTCAACCACAGCCAATTTTTCAGAGTTGTTGACTCCAATAGGGATGGTGCGCGGCTTCATGGATTCAGGGATAACACGCTGTAAATCGATATGCAACAAACCATTTTCATAAGTCGCCGAAATGACTTGCACATGATCCGCCAATTGAAAACGACGCTCAAAACTGCGCGCAGCTATACCTTGATGCAGATAAGTACGTGGCTCTTCGTCGGTCACCTTATTAGCAGAAATAGCCAAACTGTTTTGGTTAACTTCTATCACTAATTCGGACCGATTAAAACCGGCAACTGCCATAGTAATGCGGTACTTATCCTCACCTGTGAGTTCAATGTTATATGGGGGATAAGTGGGCTGCGCCTGCTCATTACGCGACACAGTGTCCAGCAGATGAGCCATGCGGTCAAAGCCAATTGCCGACCGGTATAGGGGAGTAAAATCGAAATTACGCATATTAATACCCTCAGTTGAGCAATATAAAGGGAGACCTATCTTATAGATCAAGTCAGTAAGCGGACGTGACCCTCAACAGAGCGATCACGGAATGAAAGATCGGGGCAGTGGAATTTATTTCAAGGGGAAGACGAGAATAACGAAACGAACCCCTAATTCAAGGAGCCTTATCACTACAAATATCATTAAATTAGAGAGCAAGACTGAAATGTTATTTAGAAAAGCAAATAAAAAACTTGCTATTTGTCGGCAGAGTATCAATATAGATAACGAGGATCGAGATTGTTCGCGAAACTCAATGCGGAAATCTTAGTCCCTAATATGAACGTTAAGGAGCCCTATGATGAAACCTGCTGTCGACGTTATATACCGCGATTTTGACTCTTCCCCTGCGTTAAATGAAATCATTCTCAAAAAGATCGAAAAACTCAGCCGCTACACCGACCAAATAGTTCATAGTCGCGTTGTCCTCGACACCCCCCACCAGCACAAAACCAAAGGAAAGCAATTTCGCGCCTCAATTGAGCTGGACATTGTGGGTCACCCGCTAGCAATTACCCAAGACGATGAATCTATTCATGTTGCAGTGCGGGACGCATTCTCGAGCGCCGAACGTAAAGTTAAACAGCTGGCAGCTCGACAACGCAACACACGTTGACCCCCCCAAAAAATATTCGGGCATAAAAATCCCTTATCCAAAATGAAAAAAACCGGGATCAGATCCCGGTTTTGGATTAACTGTTATTAACAATTGTTATTTTTGAGCAACACTCAATTGAGCGGATTTTTTGCTAATCAGGTGATTAAGATTTGCCAGAGATTGCATATGGCTATAAATCAATTCCAAGCCATCTTTCTTGAATAAATCCAGCGCATCAGCGTCACCGAGAGCTTTCAACTTTTCTCGCTTAACCACATAGAAACCCATCAAATTCATATTGGCCTCTTCACGGCCTTTAAAGGTAATGTTTGCCTGCATAGGCTCCAACAAATTTAACTCATGCAAACGCTTGCAAAACACCTTAGTCATTTCCGCGCGATACTGATAATCTTTCAAAAACTCAACCACTTCTTTTAAATGAGCAGATTGCTCGCCATTTTCTTCGAAAAGACGACGCCCCTTACTGCCATCTTTGAGCACGGCTTTGCTGTCAGCATCTATGCATAACGCCATAGTATCTGCATTCTTATCACCACCCAAAACAAATGGATAGCGACGGATAAACGCTGGAATGTAACGAGAAGTAAACTGGAAATTCTCATCGAGTGAAAGGTTTTCACCTTCCTTCAGCCCCATAATAGCGAGGGGAATATATTCACCCTCATTAGCCGTTGCAGAAAACACAATGGGGAATTCACTTGATGCAAATGGGATTTCTGTAGCCAAAACAGGCACTGAAATCATATGCGAAACAAAAGAATAATTATCAACCTGAACAGACCAGTTGCGGTGAACCTCAGATGACAGTGGTTGAATATTGTCATAAATCATGAGTTGTTTTGCCACGGGGGATACCTCTATTTATTTTCTCGACTTGGAATAGAACTAAAGATGAAAGCAAAAATAGGGGCGCATGGTAGCACTTTAACAGCCACCTGCCACCAAAAGACGACGAAATAGCCAGACCGCAGCAAACTTGCAGGCACAAAAAAGCCCGCTAAAAAGCAGGCTTTTAAGTTGCATTAATCTTGATAAACATGGTCGGAACGGCGGGATTTGAACCCACGACCCCTACACCCCCAGTATAGTGCGCTACCTGACTGCGCTACGCTCCGACATCTTCTATCCGAAGCGGAAATAGATCCAGCTTCGCGAAGGACGGGCATAATACCTTAATTTAATACCAATGCAATCAAAGAATTAACAATTAATATTCGTGCTTAATAAGTAAACAATAGTTTTAACAGATAGCTATTTATTTAACAAAATTACCTGATTTTCAACAGATCAAGTAGATGCTCCAAATCATCGATCATGCGCACCACCAACTGACTCAATTGCCCAGAATCAGATGAACTGGCATCACTGGACATCTGTAAACGTGCGCCACCAATGGTAAACCCTTGATCGTAAAGCAGACTGCGAATCTGGCGGATGGTTAACACATCTTGGCGTTGATAATAGCGGCGATTCCCCCGGCGTTTTACCGGTTTTAATTGAGGAAACTCCTGCTCCCAATAACGTAACACGTGCGGTTTAACCGCACACAATTCACTGACCTCACCAATAGTGAAATATCGCTTGCCGGGGATTACGGGAAGTTCGTCGTTATGACTCGGTTCCAACATAAGCTTCTACTCGTGCCTTAAGTTTTTGTCCTGGACGGAAGGTAACTACACGCCGGGCACTAATAGGAATTTCCTCCCCCGTCTTGGGGTTCCGGCCCGGACGCTGGCTTTTATCGCGCAATTCAAAATTGCCAAAGCCTGAAAGTTTGACCTGTTCATTATTTTCCAAAGCATGGCGGATCTCTTCAAAAAAGAGCTCCACCAATTCTTTTGCTTCACGCTTATTGAGTCCGAGATCCTCATAAAGTTTCTCGGCCAAATCTGCTTTGGTCAGAGCACCATCCGACATAATTATTATTCCCTATCTGAGGGTAGCGGAAAAATTCACCCCCAAATACTGAACAATCAAGTCAATGGAGGCGTTGATCTCATCTTCATTAAGAGTGCGTGAAGGATGCTGAAAGGTCAACCCCATTGCAACACTTTTTCTATGTGGATCAATGCCTTTGCCCATATATACGTCAAACACCTTTAAGTCGATAAGGCACTCGCCAGCATGAGCTTTGACCGCTTTTAAGAGCTTGTCGGACGCCAAATCGCGATCCACTAGCAATGCCAGATCACGGCGCACTTCAGGGAATTTGGACAATGATGCAAATGCTGGGATGCGCGCTTTTAGCAGCGAACTGAGACGTACCTCAAACAAATAAACAGATTGGGGGATATCCAACTGCTGCTGCAAGCTTGGATGCAATGCCCCAATTACGCCTTGCCACTCGCCGTCGCGATAAATTTCAGCAGTTTGCCCCGAATGCAATGCAGAGTGTTTTCCCGCCTTAATCGTAAAGGCAGACTCATCACCGGTTAATGCAAGCAAAGATTCTAAATCTCCTTTAAGGTCAAAGAAATCCACAACCTCAGCAACATTCGCCCAAGACTCTGGTGCGCGACTTCCGTAGATAAGGCCAGCAAGCATAGCTTCTTGCTGAAGACCATCTGCCGAAGGGATGAACCGTAAACCGGATTCGAACAAGCGCACACGGTTCTGCTGGCGATTAAGATTGTTGCGCAACACGCTGACCAAACCGGGTATCAAACTGGTACGCATTGCCGCCATGTCAGCACTGATCGGATTACGCAGTACAACAGGCTCAACTTCTGGATCAAACAATGCAGAGAGTTTTGGTTCGATGAAACTGTAAGTAATCGCCTCCTGGTATCCGCGTGCGATTAATTGATTGCGCAGCGCAGGCAACCCCATTTTCGCTTCAGGGCGCGGTTCTATATCCAGAGGTGCGGCAAGACTTCTTGTCGGTAAACGGTTGTAACCGTAAACGCGCGCCAGCTCTTCCAGCAAATCTGCCTCAATGGAAATATCAAAGCGGTAACTTGGAACCGCAAATACCCAACCATCGGCATTTTGCGATAACAATGAAAGCCCCAAGCGAGCAAGAATATCAACCACTTCATCATCGGCCATTTCCAAACTCAGGCCACTAACAATCCGGGCTTTGCGCAAGCTGACTTGGCGCTCGTGAGGCAAATGCTCGTTAGTGACATGTACTACTGGACCGGCTTCACCGCCAACAATTTCCAGCAGCAATGCTGTTGCGCGTTCGATGGCATCCAGCTGTAAGCTGTAATCCACGCCGCGCTCAAAGCGATGCGATGAATCAGTATGCAGGCCATAAGAACGGGCACGACCAGCAATCGCCAATGGATTGAAGAATGCACTTTCCAGGAAGATATCGCGTGTAGTTTCACTTACCGCACTTTCCTTACCACCCATAATGCCCGCAACCGCCAAAGCTTTTTGCTGGTCGGCGATAACCATAGTATCGGCATTAAGTTTTATCTCTTGCCCATCCAACAACTGGATAGATTCACCCTGCTGCGCCATGCGCACATGAATTGCGCTGCTGAGTTTGGACAAATCAAACGCGTGCATGGGCTGACCCAGCTCAAGCAGCACGTAGTTAGTCACATCAACCACTGCATCAATACTGCGCAAGCCTGAGCGAACCAACTTGTCCTGCAGCCATGCAGGGCTTGGACGGCTGATATCTATATTGCGAATCACGCGACCAACGTAGCGACTACACGCAGCACCGGCTTCAAGCTGCACAGGGAAACTGTGATCAATACTCGCCGCAACAGGAGCAATCACTGGCGCCTTCACTGGAGCGCGATTCAACACCCCGACTTCGCGCGCAATACCTTTTACACTCAGGCAATCGCTGCGATTAGGGGTCAGGTCAACTTCAATCAGCTTATCGTCGAGGTTTAAATATTCGCGCAGATTCTGACCTACTGGAGCATCAGCGGCCAGTTCCCATAGGCCAGTATCGTCATCACCGGCTTTCAATTCGGTTTGGCCGCACAGCATGCCGAAGGATTCAACACCACGCAGCTTGGCTTTTTTGATATGGAAGTCGCCCGGTAACTGCGCACCGATGGTGGCAAAGGGTATTTTGATTCCAATGCGCGCATTGGCCGCACCGCATACCACCTGACTTGGGCCATCGGACAGGCCAGCAACTTGGCAAACACGCAGTTTGTCGGCATCAGGATGTTGCTCACAGCCAACAATCTGACCCACAACCACACCGGTAAAATCGCCTGCGACAGATTCCACCGCATCCACTTCCAAACCCGCCATAGTAAGCTGGGCAACTAATTCATCGGTACCTATGGCTGGATTAACCCATTCGCGCAGCCAGGATTCACTGATTTTCATATTTCATTCATTCCGTAGGTTGAGGCGAGTCGCGCAGACTGAGCAAAACGAACCCCAACGTAACAACATTCAACATCACCGCGTTATTTGTGTTGGGGTTCGTACCTCACCCCAACCTACGCACCAACTAAAACTGTTTTAAGAAGCGCAAGTCGTTCTCGAAGAACAAGCGCAGGTCGTTCACGCCGTAGCGCAGCATCGCCAAGCGCTCTACACCCATGCCGAATGCAAAACCGGTGTAAGTCTCGGGATCAACACCGCTGGACTTGAACACTTCCGGATGCACCATGCCGCAACCACCCACTTCCAACCAACCCGTGTTTTTACACATGCGGCAGCCTTTGCCACGACATTGGGTACATTGGATGTCCATCTCAGCCGATGGCTCGGTAAACGGGAAATAGGACGGACGGAAACGCACCGGAACATCGGCCTCAAAAAATGCTTTCAGGAATTGATCCATGGTGCCTTTGAGATCGGCAAAACTGATATTTTTATCGACCACCAACCCCTCGACCTGATGGAACATCGGCGAGTGAGTTACGTCCGAATCGCAACGATAAACACGGCCGGGGCAGATAACCCGAATCGGTGGCTGCTTGTTTTCCATAGTGCGCACTTGCACTGGAGATGTGTGGGTACGCAGTACATGGGTATCATCCACATAGAACGTATCGTGCATCGCCCGCGCAGGGTGATGAGAAGGAATATTGAGTGCTTCGAAGTTGTGGTAGTCATCTTCGATTTCAGGGCCCACTTCGACGCTATAACCCACCGCAGCAAAGATCTCTTCGATGCGCTGCAATGTACGGGTTACCGGATGTAAACCACCGGTGTGCTGACCGCGGCCAGGCAGGGTTACATCAACCACTTCGCTGGCGAGCTTGGCATTGATCGCGGCCTGCTCTAACAATTCTTTGCGCGCATTGAGCGCGTCTTGCACAGCATCTTTGGCTTTATTGATTTCAGCACCAGCAGCAGGACGCTCCTCGGCCGATAATTTACCCAACGTTTTCATCAACGCGGTGATGCTGCCATTTTTGCCTAAATAATTCACCCGCACTGCATCGAGCGCAGTCAGATCTTGAGCATCGGCAACGAGTTTGAGCGCTTCTTGGGTAAGCGCAGCGAGATTTTCCATCTGCTTTTCCAGTACGAATCGTTAACTATCGAATAAATACAGCCATAAAAAAAGGGAAGAACCCTAAAGCTCTCCCCTTTCATCGCGTTCACAAAAGCCCTTGCGGGCTTGAGGTTGTTGGACGATTAAGCAGCCAGAGCTGATTTAGCCTTCGCAACAACAGCAGCAAAAGCTGCTTTGTCGTACACAGCCAGATCAGCCAGTACACGACGGTCGAGAACGATGCTCGCCTTTTTCAAGCCAGCAATCAATTGGCTGTAGGACAAGCCTTCAGCGCGAGATTGGGCATTGATACGAGTAATCCACAGAGCGCGGAAATTACGCTTTTTAACGCGACGATCGCGGTAAGCATATTGACCGGCTTTGATGACCGCTTGTTTAGCAACACGGAATGTACGCGAACGTGCACCGTAGTAACCTTTAGCAGCTTTTAAAACTTTCTTGTGACGACGACGCGCCTCTACACCACGCTTAACACGGGCCATAATTCAATCCTCTACAAAATTCTCAAAAAGCGCTATTAGATAGCACGGAACAAACGTTTTACGCGTGGTACATCGGCTGCATCAACGATGCTGGTGCCGCGCAGTTGGCGCTTACGCTTGGTCGTCATTTTGGTCAGGATGTGGCTCTTGTTAGCGTGCTTGAACTTGAAGCCCGCGCCAGTCTTTTTGAAGCGCTTTGACGCGCCACTGTGTACTTTAGCTTTGGTTGCCATGTGATAGAACTCCACACATATAGGTAAATAATATAAATAATCAAGGCAGCTAAAAGCCCGACTATTTTCTCTTTTTGGGGGCGATCACCATGGTGAGCTGCTTACCTTCCATTTTGGCAGCCTGCTCCACGGTACCCATCTCAGCCAGGTCGGTCTCGATGCGTTGCATCATTTCCATCCCCAGCTCTTGGTGGGCGAGCTCGCGGCCACGGAACTTTAACGTTACCTTGGCCTTATCCCCATGCTCCAGGAAGCGCATCAGAGCCTTTAATTTGACCTGATAATCCGCTTCCTCCGTCCCTGGGCGAAATTTCATTTCCTTCACCAGCTGCTGCTTTTGCTTCTTCTTGGCAGCAGCCTTGGTTTTTTTGATTTCAAACAGATGCTTGCCGTAATCCATAATCTTACAGACTATTGGATCGCTATCAGCAACGATCTCCACCAGGTCCAGTGTTGCCGCTTGCGCCTGCGCAAGTGCATCACTCAGGTTAACAATACCTACTTGTTCACCTTCTGCGTTGATTAAACGAACCTGCTTGGCTTCGATCTGATCGTTGATCCGCGCTTTCTTAGAATTGCCTTTGGCCGCGGGAGCGTTATCTCGTTTGATAGTTGTATCTCCAAATAATTAATAGGAACGAATCTTTTTGCTTTTTTGCGATATCGTGCAAAAAACTGTCTATTAAACAGAAATAT
>DATIDX010000175.1:0-3062 GCA_035456025.1 Cellvibrio sp.
ATCGTTCAGAAAACTGGCACGGCCAGGTAACCATCAAACAATTTACATTGCAGGGTGCGCAATTCTTGCCACCACCCCACTTACCTAAACGCAAAATATTGGTATTAGGTGATTCGGTTACCTGCGGTGAAGCAATTGATCGCGTTACTGGCGAAGAAAAAAATACTCGCTGGTGGAATGCGCGTGAATCCTACGGTATGCGCGTTGCCAAAACATTGAATGCCCAAGTGAACCTTGTATGCTGGGGTGGGCGAGGGCTGATCCGCAGCTGGAATGGGAAAACCGATGATGCCAATCTACCTGACTTTTATGAATTTTCGGTAGGCGATAATGATCCAAAATTGAAGTGGGATCACGCTCGTTATCAACCGGACTTAGTCGTCAGCGCCATAGGCACTAACGATTTTAGCCAAGGTATACCCGCGCGCGAAACTTATATAACTGCTTATGTGGAATTTATTAATAAATTACTTAAAAACCATCCCCAAACGCATATCGCAATAACAGAAGGCGCCATCCTGAGCGGAGATAAAAAAGCAGCGTTAATTGATTTTATTCGGGAGGCAATTTCACGTGTTAATGATTCGCGTGTTCATCAAGTAACATCTATTCATTACCCTGGAGATGCGAGCGATGCACACCCAACCAAAGCCCAACATGCAGCCATGGCTTACGACCTGACTCCACAATTGAAAGCGTTAATGAACTGGTAAAACTAAAAGCACCTTTAAGGGCACCCCCCTTGCACTTTACTTCCCGCCTGTCGCTTTTTTTTACAAAAAAATGGCACCCATATAGTCACAACAAACTTTTGTGTGCTATGTTGATTTCGACAGCACACTTCTGCGTATGCCGTCACATAAAACCAATAATCGACAAATATCAACCTGCCGCTTTCAGAGCGGTAAGACACCCGCAATACCCAACACTAACAATAAACGCTCTAATCATGTAAGACGTTACTTATCCAGGAGTTTTAAAAATGCTTAAATATGTTCCATTAGTCGTGGTAATGGCAGCTGCACTTACAGCTTGCGGTGGCAGCGACAGCAAGAAAAAATCAAACAGCAGCTCGTCTATGGCAGTGAGTTCCAGCGCTCCAGCATCTAGCACGCCCGCGTCAAGCACCCCAGCATCGTCCAAGCCCGCTTCGTCTACTCCAGCCGCGTCATCCACCCCAGCTTCGTCTACCCCTGCCGTTAGTTCAGCTGCGGCAAGCGTAATCGCTTCCTCGGCTCCAGCATCAAGCGCTGCGGCGAGCAGTGTTGCTGCCAGTAACGTTATCAATGTCGACATGACCAAAGACTGGAGAGCTAACGGTGATGGCGCTACAGTAACTTACAGTACTGACGGCGTGACTTTAGTCGCTACAGCTGACGGGGCAGGTGCCGCTTTCGATTTGCTAGCCCCAGGTAATATGGAAGGTGCGGTGATAGATTTCGTTGTTAACGTTAGCAATGAATTCAAGACTAGCACAGCAAGCTTGCAACCCTTCGCCCAAATCAAAGCCGGCACTTGGCAAGGCGAGTGGAATTGCTGGGCAAATAACACAGATTTGACTCCGGGCACAGATCAAACCGTTACTTGTACTATTGCTGAAGACGACAAAAAATTCAACCAAACCGCCGGTGATGTTCAAGTAGTACTGCAAGCTAAAACAACTGCTCCTGCCGTTCCTGCCGGTACCGTAGTTATCAAAAGCGTTAAGGTTACGCTTCCTAAATAAAAATTGAAGTGAGTAAAAAACCCGACATTTGTCGGGGCAGACTGCTGACAAACCCCCAGCCAAAAGCTGGGGGTTTTTATTTAATGGCAAAAAATAGCCAATGAACAACATTTTGAATAACAGCACGGGACCCACCGTAGGGCGGCCGTTGTTATCGCAATACAGGTGACGGACTTTATCGCGGAAGAACTCAAAATAGATGTACTTATCAATTTTCCCAACAGATGGCCTGCTGGAACGAGCCCCCTCAAAGATCACCAATTCCGGCGTGAGTTGGCGGAGTGTGGGATTTTTGAGCACAGCAAAACATCGCTGAATATTTTTGCAGTTGAATAAAAACCCCCAGCTTTTGACTGGGGGTTTATCAGCGGTCTGAAGGACGCAAATGCGCCCTTTTTATCTATCAAATATTTTCTGCACCAAACGGTTTCAAAATCAAAATCAATTTTGGCAACAACGTCAGCGAGCCGACAATCGCCATAAACATGGCAAATGCGGTCAACACACCAAAATAAATTGTCGGGATAAATTGCGACAACACCAGGATCGAAAAACCGACAACAATCGTGACCGAGGTGTAGTACATGGCACTGCCAATCGATACGTGCGAGCGGTGCATTGCGGCGATGTAGTTGTGGTCAACTTTGAATTCATCGCGATAGCGATATATGTATTGGATTGATTGATCCACACCGACGCCCACCACTATTGCGGCGATTGTTGTGGTCATCATGTCAAGCGGAATGCCTACTACACCCATCGCTCCAAGCACTACACCGGCAGCGAGGATATTGGGCAAAATCGCCGTAAACGCGATGCTGAGTGAGCGGAACAATAACAGCATCATTACCATAATCGAGGTAAATACCAAACCTATGGTGGCGATTTGTGAGTCAAATAAACTCTGCAACATATTGTTGTAGAGAATTAACATGCCGGTGAAATGTACCTGTTCGGGTTTTAAACCTACATCATTAATAATATGCGTGCGGATGCGCTCTACCAATTCAGCGCGCTTCAATCCCGGCGTAGTTTCGATGACACGCAAGGTGATACGGGTTTGCTGTTTTTCATCAGCCAGATAAGGTTTGATAAGGAAATTCTGAATGTCTGTAGACAACATATTGCGCAACACATTTAATTCAAAATCGTTCAATTTATCTTTGTTGATGTCGTGCGCCAATTGGTAAACGGTCGCGAGTGATTGCACCTTGCCAATTTCCGGCAGGGATTCGAGATAGTTGTGAACCTGCTTGATTTGGTCGAGCCCTGCCACACTGAACCAGTAACTCGGTTCTGCTTTGCTGGCCGTAGAGTCATCGGCAAAGGCATCATC
>DATIDX010000176.1:0-6192 GCA_035456025.1 Cellvibrio sp.
GACCGGCAAGCAGATTCATCAGCTGAACCTATGGTGATCCTGCGCGATGAATTGGTCGATGCATGGAAAGGTCAGGATGTGTTTTCGTTAATGGAAAACATGCAGGGCAAAGTCGCTCGCGAAATGAAAGATCGCCAAACCCTGCGCTTTGAAATTAATGGGCAAGGTTACTACCGCAAATGGCATCGCGGGGTGGGCTGGCAGGAAATCATCAAAAATTGTATTCGTTTGCGTTGGCCGGTGTTGGGAGCAAGCAATGAATGGAATGCCTTGAATAAATTGCGGGCGCTGGGTATTCCGAGTTTGATTCCGCTCGCCTATGGTGTGCGCGGCAAAAATCCCGCTCGCCAACAATCATTTATTGTCACCCGCGAGTTGACTGATGTAATCCAGCTGGACCATTTTTTTGAGCGGTGTTCAGTGGGAATTAAGGCCAAACATCGCATACTGAAGAGCATTGCTACGATTGCCCGCGAACTTCACGCCGCCGGTATTAATCACCGCGATTTTTACCTCTGCCACTTTATGCTGAAAGCCAACTTTATTGCAGATCAGGAGCAGATACCGGAGATTTATCTGGTGGATTTGCATCGCGCCCAGTTGCGTCCTCGAGTACCGCAGCGCTGGCTGGTAAAGGATTTGGGGGGGCTGTTATTTTCGTCGTTAAATATGAATTTTACCCGGCGCGATTATTTGCGTTTTATGCGTGAATATTTTGGGTGCTCAGTGCGAGAAGTGTTGGCAACCAGATCGGAGATGCTTAAGCAGGTTCAGCAAAAAGCAATAAAAATGTATTGGCGTGACTTCGGTCATGCGCCAAATTTTGATTTACAGAAGGTGTTTTGATGTTATTGGCATTTTTTAACAATACGCAATATCGCGAGCAAAAAATTGCTGCGTGGATATCGGTTGGTTTGTTGATATTTATCAGTGCATTTATGTGGGCTCCCTCGCGCGATGGTTTAGAAGCGGTGTATGCATTTTGTTTTTTTATCCCAATGTTGTGTTTGCTTCCCTGGCGCAAGCCATCGTTTGCAGAATATGGCGGTGGCTTCACGCTTCTAGGCTTGCTATATGGCGGTTATTCAGCGCTAACGACTTTGTGGGCGCAGGAATCAAACCCCGGTTTTTTTCTCTTGCAGTTTATTATTCTGCTCAGCTGGCTTTGTGGGCTGGCGTGGATGGCGCAGCGCGGGTTGCTTGATGTTTCGAAGATTATCAGAATGTTGATAGCCGTCGGCACAATTTTATCTGTGGTCAATCTAATCGTGTTTTATACACAGAATCCTTTTTCTGAGCGATTGGAGGGATGGAGTGTGATGCGCAATCCTAACCATATAGGTTCAATTTTTGGAGTTCTGACGCTCCTTGCCTATATTGAATGGTTGCGTTCGTCGACAGTGAAACAAGGTAGTTATTATTTGTTGTGTATGGCAGTCATTATTGTCTCGGTGATTGCATCGCAAAGCCGCGCCGCTATCGGCGGCTTGGCATTGCTTATGCCAATTGCCGCCGTGCTTTATTGTCGCAGCGTTAAAAAATGGATGCTTCAGTTATGCATTTTGCTGACGCTAATACTCATTGTCTATGCATTGGGTAATCAGGTGCATAATTTGCTTTTTGAGCGGGGTGTTAGTCTTCGTGACATGATCTGGGCTGAAGTGTTGCATAGTACCTTGCAAGGGCATGCTATATGGGGAGTCGGACTGGAGAAAGAAGGGCGCATTACGTTAGCGGATGGCTCCATCTTTAACCATGCACATAACGCTTGGTTGGATATTTTTTACCGCACGGGCATGGTTGGTGTCGCGTTGAGTGTAATGTATTTTGGTTACTTGCTGCGTCATTCGCTCACCCGCCGTGAATATTACCCATTACTGCTATGGTTAGTGTTTGGCTGTATTTATTCATTAGTAGATTCACGTGGTTTTTTCTGGCAGATAGATCCCAAGTGGTTTTGTATCTGGTTGCCTGCAGGGCTCATCGGGGCTTTGGCAAGCAAACAGCTTACAGATAGCATTGGTTCTGCTTTGGAAGGTTCGAATCTCAAACAGTAAAGTATCACAGGAAAATTTTATGAGTTCTGAGCAGAAAAAAAGTACTGTGGTTGGAGAAACCTCTGCATGGAAGGTATATAAACGCCTGCTCTCTTACGTGAGACCATACTGGTTGCTATTCGTGGTGGGGCTCCTCGGTTTTGGGCTGTATGGTTATTCGAACAAGTTATTTGTCCACACCCTGGAGAATCTGATCCACGTCATTTCTGATAATAATCCTGCGGATCGCTACCTGGTTCCTTTGCAAGTTATGGGCATTACCGTCCTACGCAGTATTGGCGCATTCCTTGGAGCATATTACCTTTCCAAAATTGCATTTAGTGTGATTAACAATTTGCGCACTGAGACCTTCAATCATATAACTAAGTTGCCTAACACCTACTTTGACCAGAGTAGTTCGGGCCACCTTACATCGGTAATCACTTACAACATTAACGGTGTGACGGCGGCGGCGACGGATGCATTAAAGATTTCACTGCGTGAAGGACTGACAGTCATTTTTTTATTCGCTACTCTCATCCAAATGGATTGGAAGTTGACGATGATTTTTATCCTGATTGCACCGGTTATTGGTTTTCTGGTTTCTCTGGTTGGCAAGCGGTTACGTCGCCTGAGTAACAAAGTACAGACATCGGTAGGTGATCTAACCCAAGTTACCGGTGAGATGATCAATGGCGTGCGAGTAATGCGCAGCTTTGGTGGCGAGGAGTATGAGCGGCAGCGTTTTGCAGCGGCAAGCAAAAAAAATTACCAACAAAATATGAAAATTGTGGTGACCTCTGCAGCCAACACACCATTGATCCAATTAATTGTTGCTGCCGCTATGGCGGGATTAATTTTTATCGCGCTGACGTTTATGGAGATGCAGGAGCCCGCGAAATTTGTTGCCTACATTACGGCGGCAGGGATGATGTTGCCATCCATGCGAAAACTCGGAGAAGTGGCGCCTGCCATATTAAAAGGAGTTGCTGCGGCTGACAGTGTGTTTACCCTGCTGGATTCTCCTATCGAAGACGACAGCGGCACTTACACAGCCAGTCGCGTTAAAGGCACGGTTGATTTAAAAAATGTAACATTTTGTTATGCCAATCAGCCTGTGCCTGCATTAAATAAGATCGATTTAAGCGTCAAGGCGGGTGAGGTTATTGCGCTGGTTGGGCGCTCGGGAAGCGGAAAATCTACATTGGTGAGCCTGCTTAACCGTTTTCATGATGTAACGTCCGGTGAAATTCTGATTGATGGTAGGCCGGTTCGCGATTTCACCCTGGCAAGTTTGCGCGACCAAATTGCGCTGGTGAATCAGCAGGTCACCTTGTTTAACGATACGGTTGCGGGCAATATTGCTTACGGTAGTTTGCAGTCGCGGTCACTCGACGAGATTCGTCACGCGGCGGACGCAGCCTATGCTTCCGAATTTATTGAAAAGCTACCCGATGGTTTTGACACCTTTATAGGTGAGTCAGGTGCGCGCCTGTCAGGAGGGCAGCGACAGCGGTTGGCAATTGCGCGGGCGCTACTGAAAGATGCTCCAATTTTGATTCTCGACGAGGCGACTTCTGCACTGGATAATGAATCCGAATACTATATCCAGGCAGCATTGGATCGGGTAATCGAGGGGCGCACGACGTTTATAATTGCCCATCGTTTGTCTACTATCGAGCAAGCTGATCGAATCATTGTGATGGATAAGGGTGAAATAGTGGAGCAGGGAACGCATGCACAATTGTTGGCAAAAAATGGACACTACGCGCGACTTCATGCGAGTGATTTCAATGATGAAGCTGACTCTTTGGACTCCCGGACCTGAGTTTCGGATTAATTAACCAAGGTGTCGGGATGTAGTTTTAATGGATGTTTGTTATCGGGATTATCTATGTATTTAACTATGCCTATGTTTGAACGCGGTCGCGTATTGGTTGTTGGCGATATTATGCTGGATCGCTATTGGCACGGCAGTAGTTCGCGTATTTCCCCTGAGGCGCCGGTGCCGGTGGTGAAAATTGGCCAGACGGATGACCGTCCCGGCGGGGCGGCGAACGTGGCATTGAACATGGCTGCCCTTGGTTCCAGTGTCTCCTTGATCGGTGTTGTGGGCGACGACGAAGCAGGGGAGATACTAAGAACGCGTCTTACGGCAGCGAACATCAAGATTGATCTCCAGGTTTCTGCCAGCAAGCCAACCGTGACAAAGTTACGCATCATCAGCCGTCACCAGCAATTGTTGCGGATGGATTTTGAAGAAAAATTCGATGCGGACGATGTATCTGAAATTGATGGCAAAGTCAGAAGTGCTATTCGACAAGCCGGTGCGCTTATCCTTTCCGATTACTCCAAAGGTAGCTTGGCCGATTGCCAGAAGCTGATTGCGATGGCGCGCGAGCAGGGCGTTCCGGTGCTGGTTGATCCCAAAGGCAATAGTTTTTCCCACTATCGCGGCGCTACTATCCTGACGCCGAATTTCCATGAATTCGAAGCTATTGTGGGTAAATGCATCGATGAACAAGACGTGGTGGCTAAAGGCTCAACGTTGATGTACGAGCTGGATTTGCAAGCGTTACTGGTCACTCGCGGTGAGCATGGTATGACCCTGTTGCGCCCGGGAGAGCCCGAGCTTCACTTGCCGGCGCGCGGGCGCGAGGTATTTGATGTGACCGGGGCGGGCGATACCGTGATTGCCACCCTGGCAGCGGCACTTGCTGCCGGTCAACCACTGCCCGAATCTACCGCGCTGGCCAATATGGCGGCCGGTATAGTTGTCGGCAAGTTGGGTACTGCAAGTATCAGCGCCCCAGAATTGCGCCGCGCTATTATCGCCGAGCAAGGCGCCCAGCGGGGCGTGGTTACAGAAGAGCAGCTGCTGCTCGCGTTGGAAGATGCCCGTGCCAGCGGCGAAAAAATTGTTTTCACCAATGGCTGCTTCGACATTATCCACGCCGGCCACGTGGGCTATCTGGAAGAGGCGCGCAAACAGGGCGATCGACTGGTGCTGGCGGTTAACTCCGACGCGTCGATCAGCCGTCTGAAAGGGCGCGGGCGCCCGATTAATCCACTCGACCGCCGGATGGCGGTGCTCGCCGGCCTTGAGGCCGTGGATTGGGTGGTGTCGTTTGATGAGGATACGCCCGAGCGTTTGTTGCGCCGGGTCAAACCGGACGTATTGGTCAAAGGTGGGGATTACCGCGAGGATCAGGTGGTTGGCAACCAAATCGTCAAGGCCTATAACGGCTCGGTTAAAGTACTCAGTTTCTACGATAACTGCTCAACCACTTCAATTGTGAACAAAATTTTGCGCCAATAATTGCCGCAGGATTAAAAAAAGCCCCGCCAACACAAATTGGCGGGGCTTTTTTTACTGCAAATAGACTTATGGCTAAGCTGCCAGCTCCAGAATTTCGCGGGAAGCCTCGGGCGTAATCACGCCGTGTTCGCCCAATGCCAGTAACTCGTGTTTAACGAGCATGTCCACCAGCTTCGGGATGGACTCGCGGCCGACACCATAACCACCCAACGTCGTCGGCGTACCCATCTGCTCGAAGAAACCGCGTGTAGCAGCAATAGCTGCATCGATCAACGCGTCTTCATCCGTGTGGGCCAGGTTCCATACGCGGCGGCCGTATTGCAGTAATTTCGCACGTTTTTTTGCGCGCTGGTGTTGCATTACTGCCGGTAAAACGACGGCGAGCGTCTGCGCGTGATCCAGGCCGTGCATGGCCGTCAGTTCATGACCAATCATATGGGTCGCCCAATCTTGTGGCACCCCTACACCGATTAACCCATTCAGCGCCATAGTCGCCGCCCACATGACGTTGGCGCGCACGGCGTAGTTGGTCGGCTCTTTGAGCGAGCGCGGCCCTTCTTCAATCAGCGTCATTAGCAGGCCCTCGGCAAAACGATCTTGTACCTTGGCATCAACGGGGTAAGTGAGATATTGCTCCATGATGTGGACAAAGGCATCGACGGCACCGTTGGCGATCTGGCGCGGCGGCAGGCTGTAAGTGGTGGTGGGGTCGAGGATCGCAAATTGCGGATAGACCAGCGGGCTGCCGAAGGCGAGCTTTTCCTGGGTAGAGGCTTTGGTGATCACTGAGTTGCCATTGCTTTCGGTACCAGTGGCGGGCAGCGTGAGTACACAGCC
>DATIDX010000177.1:0-2561 GCA_035456025.1 Cellvibrio sp.
GGGGCGGTACTCTACGAAGTGCAAGTGCATTGGGGAATCTGGCTGCTCTGGTTTATCAATGGTTTTGTCTGGCCGCACCTGGCCTACCTATTAGCGCTCCGCAGCCGTACTCCCTTCCACACCGAGCATCGCCACCTGTTATTTGATAGTGCTACCGGCGGGGTGTGGGTGGTGGTAATGGGGTTCAATCCGCTGGCGAGCTGCATGATTATCATGATGATGTGGATGAACAATATCGCAGCTGGGGGTGTGCGGCTGTTTGTGAAAGGAGTTGGAACCAGTCTGGCAGGATTTTTTTTGGGATTTCTAACCGTAGGCTTGGTCCCGAATTTGGCGGTTACGAACTCGCTCGTTTATGCCTGCTTACCCCTGCTGGTGGCATATCCGTTAGCGGTAGGCTCCATTACTTATCGCCTGGCCATACAGTTGCATAAACAGAAAGAGTTGCTGCAGCGGTTGAGTCGCACCGACGGCTTGACTGGTTTGTACAACCGCCGTTACTGGGAAATACGGACGGAGGATTTAATTGCGCAAGCTCGTCGGCATCCGCAGCCATTGTCGTTGGTTTTGCTCGATGTAGATCATTTCAAGACGATCAATGATACCTATGGTCATAGTGTTGGAGACCAGGTTTTGCAGCAAATTGCCCGGCAACTGCAGGCAAATCTGCGCGAAACGGAACTGTTGGGGCGTTACGGTGGCGAGGAGTTTGCCGTGGTGTTGCCCAACGCCGGCGCAGAGGCAGCCGTAGCGACTGCTGAACGTTTGCGCCGGGTTATAGCGCTAACCGAATTTGGTGCGCAGCAATTGAGTTGCACCATCAGTCTGGGTGTTGTTACTTGGGAGGATGGGTTTTCTGATTATGCTGGATGGTTTCGTGCCGCTGACCAGGCGCTTTATCACGCCAAGGACGCAGGTCGCAACACCGTTATTGTGTATGGAGAGCGGGGTAAGGGTGCGGCTTTTTGTTAGTTCGCGGAGAGCTTGGCGTAATTATTCTTCAACCCATTCCCAGCGCAGCGGTTGGCCGAAATCATCGAGAATTACTTTTTTGCGTGGACGGGGTTTCTTGAGCTTTTGTGCCAGTAGCGGTTTTTTACGGGCCTCGATTGCCGCTACAACCTCCGGTAGCGGTGTGCGATCTTCCTGGCTGCTGCCATCGAAGATACTGATCAATGGGCCGTTGGCGTCCGGGCGCCCACTCAGGCCGCGCGGCACCTCGTTGACATGACCGCCGTTATGCAAGAAATCCTGGATTTGTTGTTCCAGTTCCTGATGCAGTTGGCGGCGGGTTTTGGTCGGTTTAATCATCGGTTTACAGCATTTTTGAAGGAGTGACTTTGGGAAAAGCGGCGATCTGCCAGCATAACAGCTGGTTGCGGCAGGGCAAATAGCTAACCGGTGTCGGCTCGCATAGCGCGCCGCCTTTCTGTAAACTGCGCGTCTTTCTCATAGCGCCCGGCCAGGATTCTTATACTTGGGTGCTTCCGACTTAAATTTACCGGTTTCATTTAGTTGCGGCGAGCTGCAAAGAGTTCAGGGCGGCGCCGTTTTCTGCCAGTAACAACGTTCAATTCACATGACCCAAGCCAGTTTAAAAATTACCGAGATTTTTTATTCGCTGCAAGGCGAGTCCACGACAGTCGGTTTGCCGACGGTATTCGTGCGCCTTACCGGCTGCCCCCTACGCTGTGGTTATTGTGACTCCGAGTATGCATTTTACGGTGGCGAGCGCATGTCACTGGACGCGATTTTGGCCAAGGTGGCCAGTTTTAACCCGCGCTATATTTGTGTCACCGGTGGTGAGCCGCTCGCCCAGCGCGAATGCCTCACGCTGCTCACCAGGCTGTGCGATGCGGGCTACAGCGTCTCGCTTGAAACCAGCGGCGCCTTGCCGATCGATGATGTTGACCCGCGCGTGGTAAAAGTGATGGACTTGAAAACCCCTGGTTCGGGCGAAGTGGGGCGCAATCGCTGGGAAAACATCCCGCTGCTCAGCGCGCAGGACCAGATCAAATTTGTCATTTGTGACCGTGCCGATTACGAATGGGCGCGCTTCAAGTTGGATGAACAGCAATTGTCACGCAAAGTCGCCGAAGTGTTGTTTTCCCCCAGTTTCGGTCAGGTCACACCACTGGAGCTGGCGGAATGGATACTTGCAGATAATCTCCCGGTGCGCTTCCAGTTGCAGCTGCATAAATTGCTCTGGAATGACGCCCCCGGCCATTGATAGCGACTGGCCGGTCGTCACGATCAAGCTCCGTTTCCTTTAAGTCCCCATCATTATTGGTAGTCCTTATGTCGCAAAAAAAAGCCGTAGTACTCGTTTCCGGTGGCCTTGATTCCACGACTGTTTTGGCAATCGCGCGCAGTGAGGGCTATGCCTGTTATTCGATGAGTTTTGATTACGGCCAACGTCACAGCTCTGAATTGCTCGCAGCAGAGCGCACCGCCACAGCGCTTGGCGCCGTCGAGCACAAGGTGATTAAACTGGATTTGCGTTCTATCGGCGGCTCGGCTCTGACTGATGATGCTATCGATGTGCCAGAAGAAGAGACCGG
>DATIDX010000178.1:0-20244 GCA_035456025.1 Cellvibrio sp.
TCAACATAATTTTCTCCCGATTACCCTACACGGTTATTAATAGGTACGTTTCTTAGGCTGGAATGCATCCATAGTGCGCGGTTTAAAATTCACCGCACGCTTGCCAACACGCTTTTCACCGGGGAAATAGACTGAGTGACACAACCAGTTAGCATCGTCACGGTCTTCAAAGTCTTCGCGGGCATGTGCGCCGCGCGACTCTTTACGCTCTTCTGCTGCAATCGCCGTTGCTTCTGCAACCTCAAGCAGGTTTTGTAATTCCAATGCTTCAATGCGCGCGGTATTGAAGGCATTGCTTTTATCAGTAATCGAAACATTCTCGATACGCTTGCGCAGCTCAGCAAGTTGCTCGATGCCCTTCTGCATAAACTCACCCTTACGGAATACACCGAAGAAGTTTTGCATTATGGTTTGCAACTCTTTGCGCAGTACGGAGGCGCTCTCACCGCTGTTAGAGGTATTAATCTTATTCAAGCGCGCCATAGCTTTGTCAATATCAGCCTGGGTTGCATCGCGATGCTCAATGCCCTCACGCAATGCTTTTTCAATGTACAAGCCAGCTGCACGACCAAACACAACCAGATCAAGCAATGAATTGCCACCCAAACGGTTAGCCCCGTGTACAGACACACAAGCCACTTCACCGCAAGCAAACAACCCATCAATCACAACATCATTGCCGCTAGCATCAACTGTCAACGCCTGGCCATTCACGTTAGTTGGAATACCGCCCATCATATAGTGACAGGTCGGAACTACAGGAATCGGAGCATACACAGGATCGACATGAGCAAAGGTGCGTGACAGCTCACAGATACCAGGCAGTTTGCTTTCCAGCACCTCTTCGCCAAGGTGATCCAGCTTTAGCAGTACGTGATCCTTGTTAGGACCTACACCACGACCAGCAATAATTTCCTGAATCATGGAACGGGCTACCACGTCGCGACCGGCAAGATCTTTAGCGTTAGGGGCATAGCGCTCCATAAAACGCTCGCCATCGGCATTGATCAGGTAACCACCTTCACCGCGACAACCTTCGGTCACCAACACACCGGCACCAGCAATACCAGTTGGGTGGAACTGCCACATTTCAATATCTTGAACAGGGAAGCCAGCGCGCAGCGCCATACCAACACCGTCGCCGGTATTGATGTGTGCATTAGTAGTAGATGCATAGATACGCCCTGCACCACCAGTCGCCAACACGGTAGCCTTAGCTTTTACGTAAACAGTTTCGCCATCTTCAATGTTAATCGCGATTACACCAACGACCGCACCATCTTCATTTTTTACCAAATCGACAGCAAACCATTCATTCAGGAAAACGGTTTTATTCTTGAGATTGCCCTGGTAAAGGGTGTGCAACAACGCGTGACCGGTGCGATCTGCAGCAGCGCAAGTACGAGCTGCTTGGCCACCTTCACCAAAATTTTTGGATTGACCACCAAAAGGACGTTGATAAATACGACCTTCATCGGTACGAGAGAATGGCAAACCCATATGCTCTAATTCAAATACCGCCTCAGGACCAACTGAACACATATATTCAATTGCATCTTGATCACCGATGTAGTCGGAACCTTTAACAGTGTCATACATGTGCCAACGCCAATCATCATTTGGGTCAGCACTGGCGATCGCGCAAGTAATACCGCCCTGGGCGGATACAGTGTGCGAGCGGGTTGGAAATACTTTAGTGATTACTGCTGTTTTATAGCCGGATTGAGCCAATTGCAAGGCTGCGCGCATACCCGCGCCGCCACCGCCAACAACAATACCGTCAAAAGAAATCGTGCGCATGTTAGCCATTAGTTAATACCCCAAATTACCTGAACACCCCAAACCAGATAGGTAACTGAAACAGCACCCAAAATTATCTGCGCGAATATACGAAGAAAAGTCGCCTTGGAGCCCAGTAGACGGGTAGTTAAATAATCGGTCAGCACTGCCCATAGACCGATCCACGCATGGGATATAAAAGAAAGAAGAGTAACGAGGGTAAACACGCGCATCCACAATTGGTCATAAAGGGATTGCCACTGTTCAAAAGTCAACTCTGGGTTGCAAGCAAGATACGCTACGATAAAAATAGTGTACGCCGCCATAACGGCACCACCGACACGCTGAATCAGCCAATCGTAAAGGCCGCTACGCCCGAAACTGGTTACTGAAGTTACCATACCCACACCCCCGCCAATACAATCAACACAATGGCAACAAACAGCGCAATCTTCGCACCGGTTTGACCACCCTTAAGAGATTCACCGATACCAAAATCCATAATCAAATGACGAATACCTAACACCATGTGATAAGCCAAACCGGCCAACACTGCCCAAAGGACAAACTGGCAGACAGGGTTTGCAGTGAGATCGCCGATGCTGTTAAAACCCTCTTGCGAATTAAGACTGGTGTCCAACATCCATAAGAGGACAGCAACGCCTGCAAAAAGGAAAACACCGGAAGCACGATGAAGGATGGAAACGTAAGCGGTGATGGGGAGTTTTATAGTCGCTATATCTAGGTTGACAGGTCTTTTCTTGTTCACGGTCTATCTCACCTTTATGCCCATCGCGGGCAGGTTTAAGAATAAGCGCTTCACTTTCATCATTATTAACAATGACCTTAAATGAAACACGCCCTGCAAGTCGCGCAGCATTATAGAGATTGACCTCTGGAAACACAAACAAAAACCCCCACCGAAACGGCGCTGAATTCACACAGTAAAACACACCGACACATTTGACGATTTTTTTACGCAACACACTGAATTTATTAAAAGATTTAAACAAAATTGCACTTCAAGCGCGCATTTTTTGAATCCCCGCTCTACATGAGTGCACAGAGCCCCGCCTCCCACACCACAGAGAGGGACGCGACATCATTGCCAACCTCCAGCCGGGTTAAAAACTCGAAAAAACCTGAAAGAAATTACCGCGCAGATGAACCAACAACTTTCGCCTTAACAATTAAGTCATCTATAATGCCGCTCGCGAACGGCAGCCTCGACCCACCACAAGAAGTCGAACTAGTCCATAAAAATGTAGCCGGCCTATAAAGCTATTAATAGCGCTATATATAGAAAGCAAAGCTACCTACAGCTTTTATCAGTTGAGCAGAGCAAAACATGCTTCGCTCAAGCCTATAGTCTTAATCAGTAAGCACAGGAGTCAGTAATGACTGACAAGAAAGCACATCTCACGATTGATGGCATTGATACGACGATTGACCTACCCATCTATGCCAGCACTATCGGACCCGACGTTATTGACGTCACTAGCATTACCAAGAATGGCTTTTTCACGTTTGACCCGGGCTTTATGTCCACCGCCTCATGCGAATCCAAGATTACGTTTATTGATGGTGATGAAGGCGTGCTACTCCACCGTGGCTATCCAATCGAACAACTTGCAGTCTCCTCTGATTATCTTGAAACCTGTTACCTCTTATTAAACGGCGAACTGCCAACCCCGGCGCAAAAAGAAGAATTCACTGCCGAAATCAAAAAGCACTCCGTAGTAGACCCCTCAATCGCCAATATCATAAAAAGCTTCAAGCGCGAATCGCACCCCATGTCGATTCTATGCAGCGCCGTGGCAGCTTTAGCTGCCGTGTATAATGACGAAATTGACATTACCAATGCCGAAAGCCGAAAAATCACGGCCTATCGCCTGATTGGTCAAATTGCGACCCTATCGGCCATGGTGTATAAACACAGCAAAGGCGAAGAGTTTATTGCACCAGACAGCAATCTCGATTATGCCGAAAACTTCCTCAATATGACCTTCGGCACCGCCGGCCAGCCCTCTAGCGTGAGCAAAACCATTGCTAAAGCGATGGACAGAATCTTTATTCTGCACGCCGACCATGAACAAAATGCGTCAACATCAACAGTTCGCTTATCCGGCTCCTCAGGAACCAATCCATTTGCTGCCATAGCTGCCGGCATCTCTACGCTTTGGGGTCCCGCACATGGCGGCGCCAACGAAGCGGTGTTGGAAATGCTGGAAGAAATCGGAACGGTTGAGAACATTGAGGCTTGTGTTGCACGAGCTAAAGACAAAACTTCCGGTTTCCGCCTGATGGGGTTCGGTCACCGCGTTTACAAAAACTTTGACCCACGCGCCAAAGTAATGAAGCAAACCTGCGATGAAGTACTATCGGAATTAGGCCTAGAAAACGAACCACTCCTCGCCATCGCAAAGCGCTTGGAGCAAATCGCACTGGAAGACCCCTACTTCATTTCCAAGAAGCTTTATCCAAACGTAGACTTCTACTCCGGCATCATCATGAAAGCCATAAATATCCCAACTGAGATGTTTACCGTGATCTTCGCCTTGGGTAGAGCAGTAGGCTGGTATTCCCACTGGAACGAAATGGTCAGCACCTCGTACAAAATTGGCCGCCCACGCCAGCAATACACAGGCAGTCCAAAGCGGGATTATCCAAAAAAATAGTTAGCTTTTTGGTTGCTGCAATTAAAAAGGCGCCATGCACCCACAGGCACCTAACAAACCCCACCTTAAAAAGTGGGGTTTTTTCTACTAGCGGGTGCCGTGAATTAGTGCTGCCTGTGCAAATCGATTATCACCACCCGTAGCACCTGGATAAGCCGTGACACGCGAGATGTCGTGTGATTGTGTCGCATCCACAAAGAGCTGTACTCGGCCACTTCTTCCGGTACTGGTAAATCTGTTTTTTCCCCGCCAGCCGTCACACATCAGTGCACTTCAACACCGACCACTGTTGTGCGGCACCAACTTGCCTGCTTTTCAATATCGGTCGCCAAAAAGCGGAGAGCAATCGAGGGAAACCGCTGTTTTAACAATACCGATGGCGGGCCTGGTCGCAAATCAAGTTAAAGTTGATGCACTTATCGATTTTACGTAACAGCTGGCCTGCTGAGACACGATTGTCATAGTTGGCCCTTTCCAGATTGTGTTGGCGAGGTGCAGATTCATTGAGCATGGCAGTCATCATAAAAAAGCGCTGCCGCCAAATGAAAACCCCCGGCTTTTGGCCGGGGGTTGTCCGCAGTTCAATCAGAAGCGGTTTTTTACTGCCGCCTATTTAACCCGTTTTATTCCACTATCGGCGGGCGCTTGCGGGCAGGCGCCTTGGTGCGACGCGGAGCCGCAGATGCTGCGCGCAACTTTTTATCATGACGCTCCCGCTGCGCCTGCTCATCGCGGGTTGGCTCCATCATGCGAGTATAGGTTGAACTATCAAAACCTGCAGTCATACACAGATCTTGGATTTCACGCTCAGTCAAATCGGTCCATTGCCCTACACGCACATGCGATGGAATAAAAATATTGGCGTAGCGAACACGCTTCAAGCGACTCACTTTAACACCCTGTGATTCCCACAGACGACGCACTTCGCGATTGCGACCTTCCATCACCACACAATAAAACCAGCGATTTTTGCCTTCACCTGCCCCGTCAACTATGTCGGTAAAACGTGCCACCCCATCGTCTAACACTACACCTTTCAACAGATTGGTGCGCATTTCATCAGTCACCTCACCTTGAATACGAACCAAATATTCGCGATCAATTACGGATGATGGATGCATCAATTTATTAGCCAACTCACCGTCATTGGTAAAGAGCAACAAACCACTGGTATTAAAATCCAAGCGACCAACAGAAATCCAACGCTCCCCTTTTAACGGCGGCAAATGATCGTAAACAGTTGGGCGACCTTCCGGGTCCGAACGCGAACAGATTTCCCCTTCCGGCTTGTTATATAAAATTACACGGCGACGGGTTAATTCACTGCGCAATATAATCCGCTGGCCATTCACAAAAATTTTATCTTGCGGCGTGACCCTGTCACCTAGCTTGGCAATTTTGTCATTTACTTTTACTTGCCCAGCCTCAATAGCACGCTCCATTTCACGGCGCGAACCAATGCCCGCGCGGGCAAGCACTTTCTGCAATTTCTCATCGCCAGATCCCGCAGGAACAGTACTTTTTTCATCGGTCACTTTTGCAGTTTTTGGCTTGCTGGCATGGGCTTTGGCAACAGGTTTTCCTCGCGCACCTTTAGCCGGGCGCTCCGAAGCGTCTCTTTTATATTCCGCCTTAGATTTTGCCGGTTTTTCCGCCACCGAACTTTTTGCAGCAGGCTTGGCTTTACCAGCAGCTACTGGCTTCACAGCCTTGGTAGGTTTTTCAGGTTTATCCTGGTTGATTTTCTTCACCATTAAAATTGAGCAGCTAATTGCTGCGGGGCTCTTCACTTTTTTCTATTGCATCTGCAATAGGAGTTTCAACCGGTATCGCTGCGTCATCCGCATCGACGAAAGCATCCTCGCCACCTTCGAAGCCATCTTCGAAAAAAGTATTTTCTGCATCGGCAGCCGCTGTATCAGCCTGCTCGATAGCAACCTGCGGATTCTCGTCAGGGATTGGTTGATCTGTATCTTTCTCACCCAAACCTGCCTCACCTAAATCCAAGACCGGATTTATCTCATCCAGATCGCGGATTTCACTGAGCGATGGCAACTCTTCCAGACTTTTTAAATTAAAGTAGTCAAGGAATTGCCGGGTTGTAGCAAAAAGTGATGGCCGTCCAGGAACATCGCGGTGACCAACAACTTTTACCCAATCGCGCTCAAGCAGCGTTTTCATAATATGCGAACTAACCGCAACGCCGCGAATTTCTTCGATGTCGCCGCGGGTAATCGGCTGACGATAGGCAACCAATGCGAGCGTTTCGAGCAATGCACGCGAATATTTTTGCGGCTTTTCTTCCCATAGGCGATTTACCCAAGGAGCGAGGTCATCGCGTACTTGGAAGCGCCAACCCGAGGCCACCTCTTTGAGTTCAAATCCACGCTCGCCCCCCGCAGCTTGAATATCTGCCAATGCGGCAGCAATCTCGTCTTTACTCGGGGCAACCTCTTCGTCAAATAACTCCAGCAGACGCGGAATCGTCATTGGCTGACCGGCAGCCAAAATGGCACCTTCAATGATTCTACGTAACAGAGGTCCATCCACAGGCATTTGGGTGACAGGGATAGTAGCTGATTCTTCGAGGTCAGATTCATCGCTCGCACCTGCGGCTTCATCACCAACCTCCAGCGACTGGTGATCATCGTCTACAGCAAGTGAATCTTCGGCAATATCAATTTCTTTTGTCATTGTGTTCTGGCTTTAACATGAATAGGTGCAAAAGATTCGCTTTGAACGATTTCTACCAGCGACTCTTTAATCAATTCCATCACTGCTAGGAAGGTTACAACAACACCAAGCCGCCCTTCTTCTGCCTTGAACAGGCTGACAAAAGGAACGAAATGCTGATGAGCCAAAGTATCCAGAACTTGTGCCATACGCTCGCGTGTAGACAGTTTTTCCTTGGATACATGATGGCTTTCGAACATATCAGCGCGACGCAGGACTTCTGAAAGAGCCAAGAGCAGCTCCTGCAATTCCACGTCGGGATCGAGGCGGGTCAGGTTGCGGTCAGGTCCTGCTGCTGTTACAGGGAAAACATCGCGCGCAACGCGCGGTATCTGATCCAGATCGACAGCAGCCTGCTTAAAGCGCTCATATTCTTGCAGACGGCGGATCAATGATGCACGCGGATCTTCCTCTTCTTCATGCTCTTCCGATGAGCGCGGCAGCAACATGCGCGACTTAATCTCGGCCAACATAGCCGCCATCACCAGATACTCGGCAGCCAACTCGAACTGATGCGCCTCCATCAAATCGACATAGGCCATATATTGGGAGGTGATTTCCGAGACGTTGATGTCGAGAATATCGATGTTTTGCCGGCGGATAAGATAAAGCAGCAAATCAAGGGGGCCTTCAAAAGCCTCCAGAAATACTTCCAATGCATCAGGCGGGATGTACAAATCCTGAGGCAATTGGGTATAGGCCTTTCCATGCACTATCGCGAATGGCATTTCGCCTTGCTGTGGACCTTTTGCGCCATGAGTCGAGTCGTGGCTTGCATCCTCTCCACCTGTAATATCTACAGCAGCATTGGGTTCGGGGGGTACAGGAGCGGCCGAATCCGGTGATGCTGTAATTTCAAGGGTTTCACTCACGCAAGAGACTCACTGGTTAGTCATCAAAATCCAGGGCGCTGGGCACCCAATGATAAGGGCGGCATTATATCCATTTCACAACACGCCGGACAGCGCCTATATTGCTCTGCCAACTCCTTTATAGATCAATTAGTTAGACTCGAACAGCGAGAAATCCCCTTTCCCTTGGCGCACCAGCTGAGGAGTGCTTTCCGTCAAGTCTATTACTGTGGTGGGATCAAGCCCGCAGTAACCACCATCAATAACCAATTCTACGAAATGCTCAAGGGTGTCGCGGATATCGTAGGGGTCAGTCAGCGGAAACTCCTCGCCCGGTAACAATAAACTGCTGGTCATCAGGGGTTCGCCCAGCTCTTCGAGCAGTGCTAACGCAATGGCATTATCAGGCACGCGCAAACCAATCGTTTTGCGCTTTGGGTGCAGCAGGCGACGCGGTACATCGGCAGTTGCCTCCAGGATAAATGTATAGGCGCCCGGCGTATGGTTTTTGATCAGGCGAAAAGCCTGATTGTCGACTCGCGCATAGGTTGCCAGCTCTGACAAGTCGCGGCACATAAGGGTAAAGTTGTGGTTTTTATCCAGCTTACGCAGACTTCGGATACGCTCCAGCGCATCCTTGTCGCCTATGTGGCAACCGAGCGCATAGGCCGAGTCGGTCGGATAAACCACCAACCCTCCTTTCCGAATAATCTCGGCAGCTTGAACAATTAAGCGATGCTGCGGGTTTTCCGGATGGATCTGAAAAAACTGAGCCATAGTAGAGTTCCTTAGTGCACCTACAATCAACATCAACTTGATTGGTGGGCAGAGAATATTGTCAGATTTTTATGGGTTATAGCCCAATAAATGCCACACAGGTTTTGCGTGAGCGGGAAGAGTGCCGAAACTACCGAGCTCCTGCCAGGATTGTCCAGGGAAATGAAAATCCGACCCGCACGAAGCATATAGTGAGCGAGCATTTGCAATGCGCAACAAATCTTCCGTCAAACTTGCTTGTTGTAACCCGCTGATTACTTCCAGTGCATCACCACCAGCAGCGCAAAATGAGTCGATAAGGGCGCACATTTTTGCGCGCGTTAATTCATATTTTGCCGGGTGTGCAAGTACGGCCACACCCCCTGCGGAGTGAATCCAAGTAATCACTTGATCCATTGGCGGCCACTGGTATTTAACATCTGCTGGTTTCCCAGCCCCGAGATATTTTTTAAAGGCTGCATTTATATTTTTTACCGCGCCAATCGACATTAGATA
Source organism: Cellvibrio sp. (assembly GCA_035456025.1). Classification (GTDB taxonomy): domain Bacteria; phylum Pseudomonadota; class Gammaproteobacteria; order Pseudomonadales; family Cellvibrionaceae; genus Cellvibrio. The sequence continues at coordinate 9,314 of DATIDX010000178.1, forward strand.
TTGGGCAAAATGTGGGCGCCCGACAGTAGCATTGCCAGCTATTGATTGAGCACCGGTCAAGGCGTCAGGAAATCCAACCTTAGACAAACGATCTGCAATCGCAAGCGCGCGAGTATTGCGCGCCTGATCCTGAAACTTCACCGCCGCCAATAATGCTGCCGAATTAAGATCCACACCCAAACCCACTATATGAACACCACCCTTGCCCCATTGACTCGAAAATTCAATGCCATTGATCAAGGTGATGCCAGCCTCCAACGCGGCTTTTTGTGCAATCCTCACACCAGCTATGGTATCGTGATCCGTAATTGCCAGCACAGAAACGCCATGCTCTTTTGCGCGTGCGACTAGGCTCTCAGGGCTAAGCGTCCCATCAGAAAAATGGGTGTGGCAATGCAGATCAAAAATCACACAACCCTCACAAAATAAATACATAACCAGGATTGGTCATGACCGACAATAACACTGAAAAGAATCTGGGCATGTTAGCTGATAAACCAGCTGTCGATCCCAAAAATTCGCTGCCCAAACCGAAAAAAGAAAGCTTTTTTGCCAATCTGTTGATGAATATCGTGATTCCCACGCTGATATTGACCAAGTTCAGCAGTGACGAATATTTGGGGCCAACCTGGGGTTTAGTCGTGGCACTCGCCTTCCCAATTACTTATGGATTGCGTGATTTTGTTATAAACAAAAAAATTAATGTTTTTTCTGCACTCGGCATCGTTAGTGTATTACTCACGGGCGGCCTTAGCCTCTTGCATCTGGCCCCCGAATATTTTGCAATTAAAGAGGCTGCTATTCCGGGCATTCTGGGAATCGTGACGCTGATTTCAATCAAAACCCGCTATCCGTTGGTCAGGACATTTATTTATAACGACAAGGTATTGAAAATCCATAAAGTGAGCGCAGCACTTGAACAACATGGAACTCAAAAACTGTTTGAGCGCACGTTGACCAATGCATCGCTAATGATTGCAGCGTCTTTCTTTTTATCCTCGGTATTAAATTATGTGCTGGCGAAAATAATTTTAGTTAGTCAACCTGGGACCACAGAATTCAATGCGGAATTGGGTAAAATGACCGCCCTCAGCTATCCAATTATTGCCCTCCCTATGATGCTTATCATGATGGGCACTTTGTTTTACGTATTTCGCAGTATTCGCCTGCTAACGCATTTGACCTTAGAGGAAGTTATCAACGACGGCAGCGATGATTAACTCGCAAAAATTGATTTCTACGCCTCGCAACTGATTTATTTAAAGAGAAGATTCTATGCTTTACGCCATTCTCAGCGAAGATATTTCCAATAGTCTTGAAAAACGCAAATCAGCGCGCCCAGCGCATCTTGCACGATTGCAACAATTAACTGATGAAGGTCGCCTTTTTGTAGCAGGCCCTCACCCTGCGATTGATAACAATGATCCTGGTGATGCCGGATTTACCGGTAGTCTGGTAATCGCGGAATTTGCCTCACTAGCAGACGCTCAGGCATGGGCCGACACTGACCCCTATGTAGTAGCGGGTGTTTACGCCAAGGTTGCCGTCAAGCCATTTAAAAAAGTTTTGCCTTAAGTTTTTTCTTTTCATTGTAAGGATTGGAGCAACCGTGAAAAAAATTTCCCTCCTCGGCTGTACTTTATCGCTATTTACTTTTCCGTTGTTAAGCGCTCCGGGTATCGCCGCAGACAAATATGTATCTGATGTTATCTACATCCCTGTACGTAGCGACAAGGCCCCTCAAGCCAACATTCTGCAACAAGGTGTAGCGAGCGGCACCAAACTCAACTTCATTCGTGAAGAAATTGGCAGCGACAACAATCCCTGGTCATTGGTAGTGACGCCCGATGGCACCGAAGGATGGGTGCGTAGCCAAAACCTTACCGATAAACCTACCGCAGCATTGCAATTAGCTGCCTTCTCCAATTCGTCGCGCGATTTATTAACATTGCAAACAGAGAATACCCAACTAAAGTCACAGCTTGAAAAAATTCAACAGGAACATCAGCAACTACTCGCTGATACCGAAGATATGCGTCAAGCTGCCACCACTGCACTTAATCTGGAAGAAGAACACCAGCGCATGCTAAAAGAGAATCAGCTTTTGCAAACTCATGCCGATGTTATCAAGGCCGAGAACGAAAAACTCAAAAACACCGACAGATTTAACCATTGGGTATATGGCGGCGGCTTGGTTTTCGGCGGAGTACTGCTTTCATTCGCACTCCAGGCTTTCGGGCGTCGTAAACGCAGATCCGAGTGGCGCTAAGGTTTTAAAATCATGCTGAACCGATTACTTCGCATAACATTTGTTTTTTGTTTTTTTGCAGTGACTGACTTGCAGGCCTCTGACAACCAGTTGGTTGCCTTTAAAACTGATTTCGGAGTTTTTGTCGTCGAAACTTATCCTGAAACAGCACCCGAGACAGTAAAAAACTTTTTAATGTATGTCGACACACGATTTTATGACGACACAATTTTCCATCGAATAATTCCTGGATTTCTAGTCCAGGGCGGCGGTATAAGCTCAAATTTTGTGGAAAAACCGACACAGAAACCTGTGATTAATGAATCCACTAACGGACTTAAAAATGAATACAAAAGCATCGCAATGGCAAGGGAGCCGAACCCGAACAGCGCTACCGCGCAGTTTTACGTGAACCTAAAAAGCAATCCCGAATTCAATGCCACACAAAAAAAACCAGGCTACACCGTTTTTGGCAGAGTCATTGCTGGAATCGAGGTGCTTGAGAGGATCGCCCAATCACCGCGTGGACGATTGAAAGCGCTTCCCGAGTCGCCCAACTACGTAATTCGTATATTAAGCGCCTCACGCATAAATGCAACCGAATTACACACGCTGCTCGAACCCCAAAACACTCCAAGCCCCTCTCGCTTTAAAGATGCATTGGTACCCGCTCAATGAACACCAGCCACAGTACTGCACTCAGCGTTAACTTAAATAAAATTGCCCTGATTCGAAACTCCCGGCCCGGCAACTATCCCGATGTTGTTAAGCACGGTGAGATTTGCCTTGCAGCAGGTGCCGATGGATTAACCGTGCATCCTCGCCCTGACCAACGGCATATTCGCCCTCATGATGTTTATGAGCTAAATGAATTAGTAAAAAGCCGCCCGGGAATAGAGTTCAATATCGAAGGAAACCCCTACGCCGAACCTATAGGAAACTTTCCTGGCTTCATCAAACTTGTACAAGATGTACGCCCTCACCAATGCACGTTGGTACCAGACACGAATGCTCAGTTAACATCCGACCATGGATTTAATTTAAAAGTTGATGGCGCCAAATTGCGCCCACTAATTCGGGAATTGCAACATCAAGGAGTGCGCGTAAGTTTATTTATGGATCCCGACAAAGAGCAGATCAGCTTGGCAAAAGATATTGGAGCTGACCGGATCGAGCTCTATACCGGCCCCTACGCCGAAGCACACAAAATCAACAGTAAAAATCTCGATGCGCTTTTTCAAACCTATGTGGATGCGGCGATTCATGCCCAAAAAATTGGAATCGGTCTCAATGCCGGACATGATTTAAACCTCGACAACCTTGCGCAGTTTCGTCAAGTTCCCGCCTTGCTTGAAGTGTCAATCGGACACGCACTGATAGTTGATGCGATTGCAATAGGCCTCGACAGTGCGGTGCGAGCCTATAAAAAACTTTGCATTTAACATCCTCATCTACTCGGACACCAAATTTCTTACAAAGTAAAAACGATATGAACAAAACCCGCGATGATAGCCCCGCCTATCTCGAAAAAAAGCGCTTTTTCGATTCGTTAATGACAGTATACGGACGCAAAACCGTCTTGGAAGCACTGCAAGATCCGGCTACATTTATTTATCGATTACATTTGGCGAGCAGCAATAAACCAGCTGAGATACTTACAGATATAATTTCTTTGGCAAAAACTAAAGGCGCCGAGATTATTTATCATGATCGGCAAGCGCTATCACGCATTTCTAAAAATGCCGCTCAAGATCAGGGCATCGCAGCCGATTTACAATTGCGCGGATACAAGACTTATGATCAATTCATCTCTGAAAATAACAGCAAAAACTACACCTTGCTCGCACTAGATGGAGTTCAGAATCCGCAAAATCTGGGAATGATCATTCGCTCAGCATGCGCAGGAAATATCGATGGAATTTTGTTACCGCAAAAAGGAAATGCGCAAATTGATCCTCTCGTTATTAAAGCTAGCGCCGGGACTATATTTCGCGCACCCTTATTGCGATGCAAAAATCTAACTGAAGCCCTAAGTGATTTTAAGAAAAATGGCGCGGTCATTTGTGCCCTTTCATCACATGCAAGCACCGAATTGAAAAAGTTCTTCCCGACATCACCTTGTATTTATGTTTTGGGAAATGAATCTGAAGGTGTTTCGCCAGAAGTCACCCAGCTTTGTAACGAACAGGTGTATATACCGATGAATAACGGCGTGGAGTCATTAAATGTTGCCGTTACAGCTGCACTTATCGCGTTTCGCTAGCGGATCGCCGGGAAATTTGAAAAACTAAATCCATAGGGGGAGCTACTGCTCCCCCTTTTTTATAACAGAGAAAGTCTACAACTTGTAACCATCCTCTTCATGCAAGCTAAGATCCAAACCAATCGTTTCTTCCTCTTTGCTGACACGCAAGCCTGATGTAAAGACCCCAGTAATTTTCAAAAGAATGTAGGTTACTGCTGCGGTATAAATAAAAGTTACTATCACACCCAATAACTGAACTCCCAACTGCTCTCCCATCGAACTTATTCCGCTGGCAAAACCTTGGCCACTGAATACCCCGAGCTCAGTCGAAGCAAAAATTCCCGCCAGGATTGTCCCCAACACGCCGCCAATGCCGTGCACCGGAAAAACATCAAGTGAGTCGTCTATCTTCCACACACGTTTTACCAAATGCGTCATAACAAAACACACAACACCTGCCAATAAACCAATAATCAGAGCACCACCGGGTCCAACATATCCAGACGCAGGGGTGATTGTGCCCAGCCCTGCAACCATACCGGTAACAATACCCAATACACTCGGCTTTCTAAAACGCATCCACTCTATTGTCATCCACGCCAACGCCCCAGCAGCAGCAGATATATGTGTCACCAACATAGCCATAGCAGCATTACCGTTGGCGGCCAATGCGCTCCCCGCATTAAAACCAAACCAACCTACCCAAAGCATTCCAGCTCCAGTCACAGTCATCGTCATATTGTGTGGGGGCATTGCGGTAGTTGGAAAACCATTACGCTTTCCGATAACAACTGCCGCAACAAGTGCAGCAACACCCGCCGTAATATGCACAACTGTACCACCGGCAAAGTCCAGCAAGCCTTTCGCAAATAACCAGCCTGAACTCGCCCATACCCAATGGCACACGGGAATATAAACAGCGAACATCCAGAGTGCGGAAAAGACAAGCATCGAAGAAAACTTCATCCTTTCGGCAAAAGCACCCACAATCAACGCAGGAGTGATGATCGCAAATGTCATTTGATACATTGCATGCAGACTAAGGGGAATATCACCTACCAAAGCTTCCTCTGTAATGCCCCCCATAAACACCATGCTCAAATCGCCAATCCATCCATTACCCGCTCCAAATGCCAAGCTGTAGCCAGCAATCAGCCATAAAATGGATACCAAGCAGGCTATTGCAAAGCATTGCATAAGCACCGATAGGATATTTTTAACGCGAACCAACCCACCATAAAAAAGCGCTAACCCAGGCAGCGTCATAAATAAAACTAACGCAGTGGATGTCAGAATCCATGCGGTATTGGCACCACTAATTGCGGGCTCTTGAGCCACAACATTATGACTGCAAACTGCTGGCACCATCGCCAAAAGTTTGAGATATCTCGCCTTCATAAAAACCCCATGACAATAGTTTTGTAGTTAAGCAGATGATCACTTTCACCATTTCATCGCTCCATCTTGGAACAACGAGTAGCACAAGCACATCCTTAACTTCAAAAGAAGTTACCATGCCCGCCATCATCCGCACTTTATTAGCGCACAAAAAGTTACTTATCCTGCGAAAACAGGAATGCAAACGGCCAGGCAAATATCAAACCAGAAAAAATTTTATCTTTTTTTTCATATGGATATGAATCAATCTTATGTTTGATAGACCAACATGCGCACCATATTCGACCATCATGAAGTTTTCTGCACCACATTAAAACCTGCAATTTTAAATAGCGGATTAGGCTACAATCTTATCGCACCTTAAATGAAGGACCCTGCAGTGATTAAATTTTTCATTTTTTGTTTATTTCCTCTACTAACGACCTTACTGATATGCAGAGTATTTATCACCCATTTTGGCAACCGCTTGATAGATAAACCCAATGATCGCAGTTCGCATACCATACCTACACCACGCGGAGGCGGAATCGCATTAGCGACAAGCTCCATTTTGACGATCTTCGTTGCATGGCAGCTGGGATATTTGAGTTCCGCACCGCTGCTTTGGCTTATGCTGCCCGCTGGATTGATTACAATTCTTGGAATTGCTGATGACTTGTTTAACCTGAATATTGGCACGCGCCTTTTCGTGCAAACTTTGCTTGCTGCAATAGGTATTTTCTTAATAGGAATAGACAGAGATCTTCCAGTCATTATGCAAGGCCTACTTGCAGCCCTAATGGTATTGTTTTTGGTATGGATGAGTAATTTATACAACTTTATGGACGGGATTAACGGTCTGGCAGCACTTGAAGCGATAAGCGCTTGTTTGTGTATGGGATTGATTTACTGGCTTCAAGACAAGCAATCAGATTCACTCCATCTAATGGCAATTATAGCGGCCAGTTCATTCGGGTTTCTCTATTGGAATTTCCCCAAAGCAAAACTTTTTATGGGTGATGCAGGTAGTCTTTTTCTAGGGTTAAGCATTGGACTAATAACTCTTGAAAATATGGGAAAGGACAATAATCTTCTTGCTGCTTGGCTAATAATGCTTGGCGTTTTTATAACAGATGCCACATATACATTACTTTATAGAATGATAACCAAACAGCCATTTCACCAAGCACATCGAAGCCATACTTATCAAAAAGCTGCAATCAGATTTAAATCTCACAGCATTACAACATTTGGTGTTGTCCTTATTAATATAATCTGGCTTTTTCCATTGGCCTTTCTTACAGCCAACGGAAAACTACATTTGATGGCGGCACTGCTTATTTCTTACACGCCACTATTTATACTTGCAAAAAAGTATAGAGCTGGAGAAATGGAACATTATGTAGACAAGGTACTCTAGGCGTTTAAAAACCGCCAATAGCGGAAGCAGCAGGATACTAAGAAGGGATACAACAACTCTGGAAAATTACTACTTCAAAATACTCTCATTGACGCGATCTCGCATTTCCTTACCAGGCTTGAAGTGCGGGACATATTTACCCTCAAGAACGACGGCATCACCAGTTTTAGGATTTCTACCAGTGCGGGGCGCACGATAATGCAATGAAAAGCTTCCAAAACCACGAATTTCAATTCGCTCGCCTGATGCCAAAATATCAGACATGTAGTCTAGAAGTAACTTAACTGACATCTCAACATCTTTGATGGTGAGCTGATTCTGCTTTTCAGTAATATACTCAATCAATTCTGACTTTGTCATAACCTGATCTCTGTTATTAAAAAACTATCAAGCAACACAGGCAGATAACCCAAAAAATAAAATCAAACGGAAACCACTACAAATTTTAGAAGAAATTGGTAACTAGCGCAAAGCCAGTTACCAATCCTCAGCAAAGATTACTCCTTGCTTTGCATTTGAGCCTTGATCAAATCACCCAAGGTAGTTGGGGAGGCTTGATCGGATTGCTTGCTTGAAAGCTCTTTCAATGCAACTTTCTCTTCTTCTACATCTTTAGATTTCACTGACAAGTTAATGCTGCGATTCTTACGATCAACCGCAATGATCTTAGCCTCAACTTCATCACCTACTTTCAACAAGTTACGTGCATCTTCTACTTTTTCACGACTCAACTCTGACGCCTTAAGTACAGCTTCAACATCATTCGCCAACGTGATTACAGCAGCTTTAGCTTCAACTTCTTTAACAATACCCTTAACAACAGCACCCTTGTCATTTACAGAAACGTATTCTGAGAATGGGTCGGTTTCAAGTTGTTTAATCCCCAAAGAAATGCGCTCACGCTCTGGGTCGATAGCCAGGACCACGGTTTCCAGCTCATCGCCTTTCTTGTACTTACGAACAGCTTCTTCACCAGCTTCATGCCAAGAGATGTCGGACAGATGTACCAGGCCATCAATACCGCCATCCAAACCGATGAAGATACCGAAGTCAGTGATTGACTTGATTTTGCCGCTGATCTTGTCGCCTTTGGCGCAAGTGCGAGCAAATGCATCCCATGGATTCTCTTGGCATTGTTTCAGGCCGAGAGAGATACGACGACGTTCTTCGTCAATATCCAATACCATAACTTCGATTTCGTCGCCCAATTGAACAACTTTTGAAGGATGAATGTTCTTGTTAGTCCAATCCATTTCTGAAACGTGGATCAAACCTTCAACACCCTCTTCCAGCTCTGCGAAGCAACCGTAATCAGTCAAATTGGTTACTTTTGCTTTCACACGAGCGCCTTCTGGGTAACGCTTGGTGATTTGTATCCACGGATCTTCGCCCAATTGTTTCAAGCCAAGAGATACACGGTTACGCTCACGATCGAACTTCAATACCTTAACGTCGATTTCGTCACCAACGTTTACGATCTCACCTGGGTGCTTGATGCGCTTCCACGCCATGTCGGTGATGTGCAACAAACCATCAACACCACCCAAGTCAACAAATGCGCCGTAGTCGGTAAGGTTTTTAACGATACCTTTAACAGCTTGGCCTTCTTGCAGCGTAGCAAGCAGTTCGTCACGCTCAACAGAATTAGCTTGTTCCAACACCGCACGGCGAGAAACCACTACATTGTTGCGCTTTTGATCGAGCTTGATAACTTTGAATTCCAGCTCTTTGCCTTCAAGGTGGGTAGTTTCGCGCACAGGGCGAACATCAACCAATGAGCCAGGAAGGAAGGCACGGATACCAGCAACGTCAACGGTGAAACCACCTTTAACCTTACCGTTAATAACGCCTTTGATAACCTCTTCAGCAACATGCGCTGCTTCAAGAATTTTCCACGCTTCAGCGCGTTTGGCCTTCTCACGTGACAACTTAGTTTCACCGAAACCATCTTCTACGCTTTCCAAAGCCACTTGTACTTCATCGCCGATCTGGAGATTCAACTCGCCCAGCTCGTTACGGAATTGTTCTGCGGGGATAACACCTTCAGACTTCAAGCCTGCATGTACGGTAACCCAATCTTTATCGATATCGATTACTACACCAGTAACGATGGTGCCTGGCACCATATCTACGGTCTTTAAACTCTCTTCAAATAACTCAGCAAAACTTTCGCTCATACTCATGGTATTACCTATAGATTAGAGGTACAGATGCTTGAAGCACACCCTACCTACTCCGCATGGCCAGTCACACGGGTCAGTTAAAATGATGTGAAAGCCCCCTCAGGCTGGGTTTGACGGCACTCACCACTGTTAATTGTCTTGCCTTTCGGCGGTTGAAATTAGCAGGTGCGCAACTTTAGCAGAATGATCTATATTTTTCAATAAGTTAGCGAACCATGAAGCAGAAATGCTGCCAAAGCAGACACTTAGGGAAAGGCAGCGGGATTTAATTTGCAGACAAACCAAATCCCGTAGATAGCAGTAATTACGATTTCAAAACACTCAAACCACGCCCAACAGCGTAATATTGGAAGCCTGCAACTGACATCCTTTCAGGTTCATATAGATTCCGCCCATCAAAAATAACCTGGCTCCGCAGAGATCCTTTTAACAAATCAAAATTAGGCGCACGGAAGTTTTTCCACTCGGTACATATAACCAAAGCATCTGCCCCCTCCACCGCAGCCTCTTTTGTTCCCACTAACTTAAGGTCATCTCTCAAACCATAGATATGTTGTGTTTCTTCCATCGCAACCGGGTCAAAGGCCTGAACCTTAGCACCGGCCGCCCAAAGCGCCTCCATCAATACGCGACTTGGAGCCTCTCTCATATCATCGGTATTGGGCTTAAAGGACAAACCCCAAAGAGCAAACACCTTTCCTTCTAGATCATTACCAAAGTGACGCTTAATATAATCGAACAACTTACCCTTCTGAGCCTGATTGACTTTGTCGACCGCCTCCATTAGACCTGCGGTATAGTCAACATTGTGCGCGATGTTAATTAGAGCTTTCACATCTTTTGGGAAGCAGGAGCCACCATACCCACAACCCGGATAAATAAAGTGGTAGCCAATCCGCGGGTCAGCACCTATACCGTTGCGAACTTTTTCTATATCAGCTCCCAGCAGTTCCGCAAGATTAGCCATCTCATTAATGAAACTAATCTTGGTCGCCAACATTGCATTAGCTGCATACTTGGTTAACTCAGCGGAGCGCACATCCATGAAAATCATACGATCATGATTTCGATTAAATGGTGCATACAACTCCCGCAGCAATTTTTCAGCCCGTTCGCTATCAGTCCCTACGACAATGCGGTCAGGCTTCATAAAATCGTTTACTGCGGCCCCCTCTTTAAGAAACTCAGGATTAGACACCACATCGAACGGAATATTAAGATCACGCTGCTGCAACTCTCCGGCAACAGCATTAACGACCAATTCAGCAGTCCCAATAGGCACTGTCGACTTATTGACAATAACCTTATAGCCGCTTAGGCGCTGACCAATTGTTTTTGCAACCGCAACTACATATTGCAAATCAGCTGAACCATCCTCGCCAGAAGGGGTGCCTACAGCAATAAATTGCAATTCTCCATGCTGAACTGCTCTATCCATATCAGTTGTGAAATTTAACA
>DATIDX010000179.1:0-7267 GCA_035456025.1 Cellvibrio sp.
TACCAACAGCGAGGCGGATACCTCTGCTTGCGGTAGCGGTGAGTTATCCGCGCGTGTTACTCCGAGTTTGCTCCATACGGCAATGGGTTTGGTATTTTTTAAACCTGCCTCGAGAAATGGAAAATCCTTGGGTAATTTAACTTCGCGCCCCCAGCGGCCTTCAGTTTGCCAGCCGAGATTTTTTAAAAATTTTGCCGCCGATGCCATGGCATCGGGTGTGCTGTTCCATAAATCGCGTTTGTGGTCACCATCAAAATCGGTTGCATTTTGTAAAAATGCAGAGGGCATAAATTGGACATGCCCCATAGCACCCGCCCAGGAGCCCACCATTTTCTCAGGTGCAATTGCACCTTCATCGAGAATGCGCAGCGCGTTGATTAATTCGATAGTGAAAAAATTGCTGCGGCGGGTATCGCAGGCGAGTGTGGCGAGTGAATCGATTACCGGGATATTGCCAAAATAATTGCCGAAGTTAGTTTCCAATCCCCAAAACGCGAGCAGGTAGGGCGCTGGCACGCCGTATTCTCGTTCGACCGCCGCGAGTAAATCGCGATGTTTGACGAGCAATGCGCGCCCCTGTGCTACACGTTGCTCAGTGACGCGGCGATTAAAATAATCGGCGAAGCTGGTGGTAAATTCCGGCTGTTTGCGATCCAGCTGTAACACTTGGGTGTTCAGTTTTGCTTTGGCGAGGCTATTGTTAATCGTCTTTTGCGAAATGCCGGCCGCGTTGGCTTTAGCAGTAAATGTATCCAGGCAAACGGAAAAGTCCTGCTGCGTCAGCATGGGCGCAGTTTGGACTGGGTTGTTTATTGTGGCTGTGTTTGCAGGTGTTGAAGTTAAATTTGGGGTTTGTTGTGTGCCGCCCGATGTATCAGCTCGATTGGGTTCGGCAACCTGGGCACAAGCAACCAAACTCATGCCGCAGATCACAGGGAATAAACTCCGCAGGTTTTTCATAATCACTCCGGTATTGAGGCGGCAGTTCTCGCCACCTTACAAAAAATCCTATTTCAATGGGCTTTAACGCCTGATGGTTGAAACCTGAATACGCGCAGCGTCAGCAAACAAGCCGCACAACCCAGGCCAACGATTAATGCGCTCCAGAAACCGGGCGCTCCCATAGGTGCGCTTATCCAGTCTTCAAATGTCAGTACATAGCCCAATGGCAAACAAATTCCCCAGAAGGATATCAGCATAATCAGCATGGGAACTTTGGTGTCTTTATAGCCGCGCTGTACGTTAATCATAGTGACCTGGATTACATCGGCGATTTGGAAAAAAGCGCCGAGCATAAATAATTGCGCAGCAACGCGCTGTACATCGAGATCGGTAGTATAAAGTCTCGCCAACCATTCACCGCCAAAAAATAAAATCGGTGCATTAATGCAGCTAATCCCCAGCGCGAGCAATAGTGAACTGCGCGAGAGCAGGCGCGCTTCATCATGATCTTGTGCACCGACTAAAAAACTTACCCGCAAGGTTAGCGCCATGCCCAGGCTCAGGGGCATCATAAATAATAATGAAATCACGTTGAGCACGATTTGGTGGCCCGCAACCGTTGTTGCACCCAGCGGTGCCAGGAAGAGTGCAATCATGCAAAACATGCTGACTTCAATAAACATGGTAAAACCAATCGGCAAACCGATTTTAAGAATCGCAACAATTTCCTTCCGCACCGGTTTTGCCCAGTCGCTCAGCAGATGAAATGTTTTGTAGTGCTGGCTGCGATTTAAATACACCAGCAATGCCAACGCCGCGACCCAATTGGAAATACTCGTGGCCCAACCGCAACCGATTCCGCCCATAGGGTCAAGCGTCCAACCCGCAATAGTAAAACCAAAAATAAACAAATAATTAAGCGGTAAATTCAGCACCGCGCTGAGCAGGAAAAACACCATGATCACGCGTGTGTGTCCCAAGCCATCGGTCAATCCGCGCAACGCATTCAGCAACAACAGCGCAGGGACTCCCCAGGAAAATGCACTCAGGTAACCTTGGGCAATCGCGGTGGTTTCATCATCCAACTGTAACAGGCGCAATATGGGGCCGAGGTTGATTAATAATAAAATCATAATCACCGAAGCGGCTGCCGCAATATAAAGCCCCTGCCAGGTGGCCGGCATGATCTTGCGCAAATCCCCCGCACCGCGATGCCCGGAAATAATCGGCTGCAGTGCATTTAATGTACCGTTGAAAAATAACAATATCGGCACCCACAAGCTGGTACCAATACCCACCCCGGCCAAATCTTTCGCACTGGCATGCCCCGCCATCACCGTATCCACCACACCATTGGCCATTTGCGCCAACTGCGCAATTAGAATGGGCGCCCCCAAAATAGTGAGCTGTTTCCACTCATGCAAAGTTCGCATAACCAGGCTTTGGTTGTGATCAGGTAAGGTTTGGAGTTGTTCGTTGTTTAGAGGTTCCACAAAATGTCCGCTGCTATAAATACTTGCTGATGTAATTCAGAAGGTGTAAATAGTGAATTTTAACGGAATTTTGTGGCGGTATGTGCGGCATTCGTGCTTGCAGTAGATTTATCTAAGAGTGAAAGTAGCGCTAAAGTAGAGCCTTCCCTGGCTCCCAAGTGAAATCGCTTGGGGGCAGCAGCGATTTGGGGGATGTTAGTCGGATGTTTTGATGTTCAAGAATATTTGGATTTAACCGAAGCAACATTTTCCTGCGTTTTATTCTTAAACAACTTATTAATCAAATCCAACGTTGGGCCAGTCATGCAGGTAGTTAGCACGGCCATTATCACCATCATGGCGAAAATTTCTGCTGAGAGTACGCCCAGATCGTAGCCGATATTCAATACTACTAATTCCATCAATCCGCGTGTATTCATCAGCGCGCCTATGGATAGGCTGTCTTTCCAGCTTTGGCCGACAAATTTTGCAGCCAGTGCGCTGCCGGCAAATTTACCGAGTACAGCAACAAAAATAATCAGTGCGGTGATTTGCCAGAGGTAAGGGTCGTTTAATAAACCAATCTGTGTGCGCAGGCCGGTGAAGACGAAGAACAGCGGTAGCAATAATACCAGAGCAACGTCTTGCACTTTATCGATAAAGATTTTTCTGAAGTTTTCGTTGTCCGGCATTATCGCACCGGCCATAAAGGCGCCGAACAAGGCGTGGATGCCAATAATTTCTGCTACATAGGCCGACAGGATCAACACTAAAAAGAAAATTGCGATGACTGGCCGCGTTACACTTTCGACTGTGGAGTGGGTTTCGCTGATGCGCTGCAAAAAGGGGCGCACTACGCGGATCATTAAAAACACATAACCAATGGCCATCACAATAGTAAACAGGCCGTTGATAAAGGTACCGGCTTTTACGAACGCAATTAATGCGGCGAGTATGCACCATGCACTCACATCATCTGCTGCAGCACAGGTGAGTGCGATAGTGCCGAGTTTGGTTTTGTTGATGCCGCGTTCCTGCACGATGCGCGCAAGCACCGGAAATGCGGTAATACTCATGGCAACACCGCTGAACAACGCAAACACTGAAAAGGGCACATTGGCCGGTGCGAATTCTGTGTAGAGGAAATACGACAGGCCAACACCCAAAGTGAAGGGAATAAAAATACTGGCGTGGCTGATCACCACCGCGTCGTAGGCTTTATCCTTCAGCGTCTTCAAACTGATTTCCATACCCACAATATACATAAACAAGATCAAACCAATCTGGCTGACGAACTGTAAATTGCCGAGCGATTCTTTGGGAAATAAATTGGCGGAAAATTCCGGGAAGTGCATTCCAACAAACGATGGCCCAAGCATAATGCCTGCGATCATTTCACCAATCACCACCGGTTGTTTTATTTTGGTACAGATCCAGCCGAATACCCGCGCGACAAAAATAATGGTGGCGATTTGTGCAAGCAAAACAGCGAGCGGGTGATGGAGATTGTGCAACAGTCCGTTGATGAAATTGCTCCATTGGCTGCTGTCGGCGACCGGGGCATTGCCAGCAGGTGCAACGGCATTTTCATTGAGCTTCGTTCCCATGACGATGATCCAGTACATGAACGCAATCAAACCGCCAGTAATGGTCAGGTAGGAAAAGCTTTGTTTCATTTTGGTCATTTTGTTGTCTCTCTAATAACTCAAGGTGAATCAGCCGAATATTGCACGCAGATAACCTAGCACAGCCTGCACTGCAGGTTTAGTTTGGATACATAGTTATTGTTTATGGGGGAGATGCGCTGGCTAGGCTGGAGCTGCTATCCATTTAATAAGCGGTAATGCATTTTCATAGGAACTTATTTCGATACGGGTATGGCTTGCATAATCAATCTGCAATTGTTTGAACAACGCGGGGGTGCGCCAATCGATCTGCAACAGATGGGCGATGATGATACGAATAACACCGCCGTGGCAGACAATAATTGTGTGCCCCGCTGTGGTATTGCTGGTTAGTAAATCCCAGCTGGCTGTCACCCGCGCGGCGAAATCCGTTAATGCTTCCCCTTCCGGTGCGTGCATGGAGTGGGGCGACTCCCAGAAAGCTTCGATATTTTTCCATTCATCGCCCAGCGCATCAAACGCGATGCCATCCCAAATTCCAAAATCCATTTCCCGTAAATTTTCCTCAATCTGTAATGAGGTTTGATGCAGCGCAGCAAATTCCTGCGCGACCTGCAAACAGCGCAAGCGTGGGGAGCTGATGAGTTGAGCAACCGGTGTATGCGCGTGAAGGCTATTCAAGGTGCGCCGCAAATCGCGATAGCCTTGGGTGCTGAGTGCGATATCCGTGCGTCCGTAAAGTGCCGCTGGTCCATCAACTTTACCGTGCCTGACAAGGGAAATAATTTTGGTGTTCATTTTAATACCAGGGGTAAACCGGCCGCGATAAAAAATACTTTGTCGGCGCTTTGCGCGAGTTGTTGATTGAGTCGGCCCGCTTCATCGACAAACTTGCGGCTCACTTCGCCCAAGGGAATTATTCCAAGGCCGACTTCATTGGCGACAAAAATCAGGTTCGCATTGTTAGCGTGTAAGTTATCTGTGAGTTGATTAAACAATGCGGAAAAATCTTGCGCGGGATTGTTAAATAATTGGTTGTTCAGCCAGAGTGTTAAGCAATCCACCAAAATGGTTTGCGATTGTCGCGTCTCTTCCTGTAATGCTTCTGCCAAATTCAGCGGGCATTCGCGCGTGCGCCACTGCGCGGGGCGATTGTGTTGGTGGTGTTCAATGCGCGTCGCCATCTCAGCATCTATAGCTGTTGCGGTGGCGATATAAACCACCGGCAAATTGCTGTCTTGCGCGAGTTGTTGTGCAAAACGCGATTTGCCGGAGCGCGCACCACCGAGTACCAAGCTAATCATGATTCTGTCACCAAGCGTTTACAGTTGGCTAATATGGATTAGCAGCACCAGATAAATTCCCAATTCGCTGATCTGCTGCGCTGCACCCAAACAATCGCCGGTATAACCGCCGATGTGTTTTTGGAAATACCATTTAGCGGCGTAGCGAATAATCACCAGTGCGGCGACGATTAATAGCGCGCGCTGCCAATGCAGTAATGCAAATACCGGCAGGCTGGTGATCAATAAGAGGAGCAAATCGGTTTTGGATTGGTTATTGGCGAGCGGTTTGCTTTTGCTACCATCTGCATCGGCGACATAGCGCATATCAAATACCAGGCTCGCAGCGACCGTGCGCGACAAGGCGTAGGCGATTAACAAGCTCAGCGCGATTTGCGTGCTCTCGATCAGCAACACATATTTGCCCAGCAGCGCCATAACCAGCGCAGCTGCACCGTAAGTGCCGATGCGGCTGTCTTTCATAATGTTGAGTTTTTTCTCGCGTGCAAAGGCACCGCCAAAACCGTCGGCGGTATCGGCGAGCCCGTCTTCGTGAAAGGCGCCGGTCAATAGCAAACTAAATCCCATCGCCAGCCACAGGCTCACTGAAGCGGAAAAAAAATAATCGGCGCCGAGAAAAACCAGTGCGACCAATCCCCCCAGCAACCAACCCACCAGCGTGAAGTAGCGGCTCGCGCGATTGAGGTTTTCGGGCGAGTACTCAATCCACGCGGGCATGGGAATGCGGCTAAAAAATCCCAGTGCGAGAAAAAATAAATTTAATTCCTGCTTCAAACGCCCGTACCTACACGCACGCCTGCGCTTTCAAATGTAGCCATCTGATTATAAAAACTCACCGCTGCCTGGATGATCGGCATGGCGAGTGCTGCGCCCGTGCCTTCGCCCAAGCGCAGGCCTAAATTGAGCAGTGGTTTTGCATCCAATAATTGCAGCAGTAATTGATGTCCTGCCTCTTCGGATTGGTGCGCAAAAATCATGTAATCGCGCGCGTGGGGATTGATTTGTACTGCCAGCAGCGCAGCAGCGGAAACAATAAATCCATCGATTACAATTAAGCGACCCGCTTGCGCTGTGGCAAGTATGGCACCACAGATTTGCGCAATTTCAAAACCGCCGACTTCGCACAAAATATTGAGCGGGGATTTATCAGAAATACGTGCGACCGCTTGTCCGACTAACGCCATTTTTTTAGCGAGCTGGGCACTATTGATACCTGTACCCGAACCGACGCACATCGCGACCGGCGCACCGCTGATAGCAGCGAGAATGGCGGCAGCGGAACTGCTGTTGCCAATCCCCATTTCACCAAAGGCCAAGAGATTGGAACCGGCGGCGATTTCGCCCTCGGCAAAGTCTTTGCCCAGGGTGAGCGCGCGCTCGGCTTGCGCCAGCGTCATCGCCGGCTCGTGGGCAAAGTTGCGCGTGCCCGCTGCGATGCGCTGGACGAATAATGCGGAAGGCGCAGGTTTGATTTCGTCTTTAATGCCGGCATCAATCACTTTAAGCGGTATGTGATTGGTGCGGCAGAAACAATTGATCGCAGCGCCGCCCGCGAGAAAATTGCGCACCATTTGTTGGGTTACGCTGCTGGGGGCGATGCTCACACCTTCTTCCGCAATGCCGTGGTCGGCAGCAAAAACCAGCATTAATGGCCGTTCGATGCTGAGTCGTTTGCGCTGCTGCACCAGTGCGATTTGCATAGCAAGTTGCTCAAGCTGGCCGAGTGCGCCCAAAGGTTTGGTTTTTTGATCGATGCGCTGCTGGATCTCGGGGATCAGCTCGCGGTTTAGCGGCGCTATCTGCCAGTCGAATGTCATAGCTCGGTTTCCTTTTGTAAGGTCGCGCAACTTATCATATTTGTTTAAATTTGATGGCTAATTTACCCGTCTTTAAGTTGCCGACAGGCGGTTAAGTCAATCCCGGC
>DATIDX010000180.1:0-9635 GCA_035456025.1 Cellvibrio sp.
CGGCACACCCAGTATTACGACTGCTATCGGAGCAGAATCGATGAGTGGCGGATTGCCCTGGGGCGGCGCTGTAGCGAATGATGCGGATGCTTTTGTTGCCGAGGCGGTGGCGCATTATCAGGACAAGACCCTGTGGCAAAAAAAACAGCAGCAAGGCTTTACTGTGTTGCGCGATTTTTTTTATCGCAAGGATTGTGCACTTGCGCTAACGAATCGCCTATTGCAATTGGCGGCCAACATCGCGGGCGAGCGCAATCAAAATTTTATCGGCCAAATGCTCCGTCATCACTCCCATAAAAGCACGCAGTATATGGGGCAATGGATTGAAGCGAAAAATAAATAATCTTTTCGTTGTTGGCATTCTGCATCAAACACAAATACGCTGCGCTGCTTGAATAATTAAAATCTCGCCCCATCTCCTGTGGATCATTGCATCCGGTAAACACATGTTGCTTCAGGAATCTGTCAGTCCGCCATCCAGCTTCGCACCTTTGCGCAGCGGGATTCTGGCTGTCGGTATTTTGTGGATACTGGCGATATGGAGTGCAGGTTCCACTGGCGACATTGGTGTTGTTGATCTCGAATCCAACGGATTGGTGGCAGCGCAAGACATAGGTCTGCACGCGAGCGGCGACTATGCTCCCTCGATCAAGCGCTTTTATGCGCGTCATGCTGATCAATCATCAGCGTTAAAACTTTCTGATCCATTTTGGAATTTCCACGCTACAGATATACGTTATTCTCTGCCGATATTTTTTCGGCGCCAGGGAGATACTTATATTTATTTGCGGGCCTTCTCGCAACATCACCTGCAGGCGCTCAATGCGCCGCGCGCGCCTCCGCTCGTTTAATCACTCCCGTTAAATCATTTTATTTAATTATTTTGCTTTCCTTTCTGTGTTGAAAGTTGAAGGCATAGTGGAGTATTGGCGATGAAAACACTTTTTACACGGGCTGTTGCATACGGCCTGATTATTCTTTTGGGGTTGCTCTGCGCATTGCCGAGCGTGTTACCCAATGCCGTTCTGGAAAAATTGCCGGCCTGGTATACGCAACACCAAATTACCTTGGGGCTGGATTTGCGCGGCGGTTCTCATCTGTTGCTGGAAGTGGATACCAGTGACTTGGTGCGCAATAAAAATCCGGCGATGCATGACCAGCTTGTACGCGATGCCGTCGAGCAAAGTTTGGAGGTTGTACGTCGCCGCCTGGATGAAACGGGCATGGTAGAGCCGATGATTACACGGCAGGGTAGCGACAGTATTCTAGTGCAGCTGCCGGGAGTGGATGATCCGCAGCATATCCGGGAGCTACTGGGCACTACGGCGCGCATGACTTTTCATTGGGTGGCCGATGAAAAATCAGCGATGCGTGAACAAATTTCAGTGCACGGCGAGCGCGATAGTGAAGTCTATCAACTGGAGAAATCCGTTGCGCTGGAGGGAAAACATATTAGCGATGCGCGCCTGGGTTTTAATCAGGAGAGCGGTGAGCCAGTGGTTAATTTTCGTTTGGATGACGAAGGCGCGCGGCGCTTTGGTGATATGACCAAACATAACATCGGGCGGGCGCTCGCCATTGTATTGGATGAGCGTGTGATAACGGCGCCGGTAATTCGCGGCGCTATTCAGGGCGGCAGTGGCGAGATCAGCGGCGCATTTACCAGTGCAGATGCAAATGAGCTGGCGGTATTGTTGCGTGCGGGTGCTTTACCTGCGCCCTTGAGCGTCATTGAGGAGCGAACAGTGGGGCCGGATTTGGGCAGCGACGCTATAGCCATGGGCATTAGCACCGGGATTCTCGGCGCGCTCTTGGTGCTGGTTTTTATGGTGGGTATTTACGGCCGCTGGGGATTGATTGCATGCTTGGGTTTGGCGATCAATATTGGTTTGAGTTTTGGTGTACTGGGTTTATTGGGTGCAACGCTCACGCTACCGGGAATTGCCGGTTTTATTTTAAGTATTGGTATGGCAGTGGATGCGAATATTTTAATTAATGAACGCATTCGCGAAGAAACCCGGCGCGGTCAATCGGCAATGGCGGCATTGCGCGCGGGCTTCCAGCGCGCTTACAGCACCATCCTCGATTCCAATGTCACCTCGTTGATCGCGATCAGTTTATTGTTTTTATTTGGCAGTGGGCCAGTGCGCGGCTTTGCGGTGACCATGGCGGTGGGGTTGTTAATTTCCATGTTTACTGCAATTTCATTTACACGTTTAGTGATGGAGTGGCGGGTTGGAAAGCTCGGCCGACAACCGCTGGTTATTTCAGGCATTAAATGGCTGGATAGCATTAGCGAAAATACCATTCCATTTTTGCGCGCACGCTTTTTCGGTTTGATCGCATCGGCAATTTTGTCGGCCGCATCATTATTTTTGTTATTTAATCCCGGGCTGGATTACGGCGTTGATTTTAGTGGCGGTACTGTCATTGAGGTGCAGGCTCCGGGTACTGACATAGTCCACTTGCGGACAGCGCTGGCACAGGATGATAAGGCGCAGGTTGCAATCCAGGAGTTTGGCGCAGCGGGGCATTACCTTGTGCGCCTGCCACTGCAATCCGCGGCAGAAGTGGCGAGCGGTGAAATTGTGCAATCAGTTAAAGCCGCCGTTCTTGCAATCGCGCCTGCTGCAAAGTTTCCACGTGTAGAAATGGTCGGCCCGCGTGTGAGTGGCGATTTTGGCGATGCCACGATTCTGGCGATTATCCTCGCGGGGCTGGGCATGTTGGGCTATTTATGGATGCGTTTTGAATCGCATTTTGCATTGGCGGCGACGCTGACGCTCGCGCTGGATTTAACCAAAACCATTGGCTTTTTTGTATTGGCCGGTGTGGAATTTAATCTCACAGCAGTTGCAGCCTTGCTGGCATTGATTGGTTATTCGGTGAATGACAAGGTTGTGGTGTTTGATCGAATCCGTGAGAACTTGCGCCTCACACCGGATAAACCACTGGTACAACTACTTGACGAAAGCATCACCTCAACACTTACTCGCACGGTGTTTACATCAGTCACAACCTTCCTTGCGCTCCTGCCCATGGCGATTGCCGGCGGTAGTGCCGTGGCGAGTTTTTCGTTGCCAATGTTATTTGGAATTGTGATCGGAACCAGCTCGTCGATATTGATTGCTGCACCACTAGTATTGCTATTGGGGGAGCGAAGGATGCGCAGGGGGCGGGCGCAATTGCGACCATCGAGCGAGGCTATTCGCCGTCAAGCGGAGGAATTGCCTTAATAC
Source organism: Cellvibrio sp. (assembly GCA_035456025.1). Classification (GTDB taxonomy): domain Bacteria; phylum Pseudomonadota; class Gammaproteobacteria; order Pseudomonadales; family Cellvibrionaceae; genus Cellvibrio. The sequence goes on from DATIDX010000180.1 coordinate 3,240, forward strand.
TTAAGAACAGCACAGAAATAGAAACGCCTGCAAAATCGCAGGCGTTTTTTTGTTTGCAAAGAGTGGGTAGTTAAAACTTTACGCTGTCGGAATCTTCACCAAACCAGCGTTGCTTTTCATCGCCGCGCGCATATTCTACTGTAAAGCCTGAGTTGCCAAAGCCCTGGAAGTAAGAGACATGAACTTGATGCTCACCTTCGTTGAGGAAAATTAAGCAGGGCTGCACAGTGTAAGGGCGATCGCCCAGATGCTCACAGATGGGCTTGCCATCAATAGTCAACGAGAAACCGTCATCGCTGCCAATTAGAAAGCGATAATTATCGGACTTTTTAATGGTGATTTTGTGGTCCACATCGACAAAGAAATCGTCACTATAGGTGGCGACATTGCCTAGCGTTGGATGGCTGAAACGGCTTTTGTCGAGCAGGTTAAGCCGGTCAACCATTACTTCGCGGGTGAATTCAATATCGCGTTGCTGATGGATATTGGTAATGCCTGTGCGATTTTTGCTGATCACCAATTTCACGACAGGATCGACGGTGACCGGGGTAATGCGCACCAGAATCATTACCACGGTCAGTGCAATAAGCGCAGAGAATAGACTATTTTTAGTTAAAAATTTCTGAATGTTCATGTTATCTCACTACCTGCAATTTCCAGAAGCTGAACCAGTTGCGCAATTCAAATTGGTCTTCGGTTAAACCAAAGCCGTAGGTGAAGGGTGAAAAGAACGCGAATACCGCGATCACCAGCGTGGCAAACAAGGCAGTGTTGATGATGGTGTGTTTGTTGTTGGCGATAACTTCATCGCGATAGATATAGGTATAAATTAATGCCAGGTTTATCGCGCCGAACACCAGGGGGATGAAATAGTGGTAGAGATACATCACCCGCTCAATTTGCAGAATCGCCACCATATAACTGACGTAGAGTCCGGTGAAGGCGCAGATCCAATAAAAGAGTTTTTCATCTTTAACCGGGTTGTTGTAAATGTAGCGTCCGATAATCAAACCAATTGAGAGGATGATGCCGCCCACCACTGAAAACCACACGATCGGGTTGCCAATCAGATATTTATATTGGGTAACCGTTTTACCGTCGACGGTATTTTTATCCCAGCGATAGCTAATGGTTTTTTTGCTCAGCGGCCAGCCCAATGCGTAGCTGCCATTTTCATCCGGTTTACATTCATCCAAGCGTGGAACACCGTCGGCATATTCGCTCATGTATTTCCAGTTGTCGCGCATGCCCAGGGTGAAAGTTTTGAATGACCAGGTGTCGCCCATGCGGATTTGGTTCAAGTATTCGGGTGAGGCTTTGTAGGTTTTGTCGGCAACAATTTTGGTGCCCAAACCGATGTGGATATAAAACACGGCGAAAAACACCGCTGCTGCTGGCAGTACACCGCAGGGGACAGTGACTGCAATGCGTTTGATCAGCGCTTGCCAATTCCATTGCTTAATGTTGTTCCATTGGTCAACACCAAACAACATTACCAATAACAATAATTCAATCGCCGAGGTGGCTTTTACGCTGGTTGCCAAACCGATGAAAGTGCCCAGCAGTGCATAGTCCTTGAGGCGAATGGGTTTGCCGCTGGTAACTATGCGGGTAAAGAAATAGAGTTCGGCGAGGATAAAAAATAATTGGATGCCGTCGAGATGCACTGCGCGGGCATGGATAACCAAGGCGTTGTCAAAAATCACCATACTGGTAAATGCGGCGGCGAGCCATGCGCGCTGGGTGATGCAATTAATAATGCCGTAAAAAAATAGGACCGAGAGCGCCATCATGACAACTGACGGCCAGCGATAACCCACGTAGGTCAAATTGGGCGGCGCGGCGTCACCGGTTAGATAATCGGTTTCCACTATCTTGGCCTTGTCGATGTTTTCATTATCGCCAAACCATACTTCGCCCACCGCCATGAGCAATTTACCCAGCGGTGGATGTGGCTCCATATACATCACTCCATCGATATATTTTTGGGCGTTGGGAACGTGGTAGTTTTCATCCCAAAACATCGCTTGCGGGGTGCCGTAATACGGAAAATAAATACTGAGCGATACCACCAAAATGACGGCGGGATAAATAAATCGTGCGTAGGTCTGTAAGATTTTTTTTAAGGAATTGTTCATGATGTCTGTTGTTATGGTTAGTGATAGTCAGGAATTATTTTTTGCGCAGGCCTTTGCCCGTTGCCGCCCAATAAAGTCCGCCGTAAATGTGTTCGAGGAATAATACATCGCTGTAGGTTGCGGGCATGTGTCCGAGGGCGGTGTAAAAGGCGCGGCCGCCATCATAATCGTGATACCAGGCGATGGGGTGGAACTTGCCCATGCCTTCACCTTTTTTGCTGCCCCATTCGACCTTGGGGTCAAAAGTTAGCTCGTCGACAGCAAGGATGTAATTCAAACCTTTAGTGCGCTCTGCGCCGAACTCGTACCACTCATCGGTCCATAAAAAACGATCTGGCATGCGCTCAACACCAGGAAATTTGCGATTGGTCACGGTGAGTTCTGCAGTTTGGATTGCGGGGTGAATATGGAAGGTGCGGCCTACCATTTGGGTATACCAATCCCAATCGTATTCAGTATCCGAGGCGCTGTGGATGCCGACGAAGCCTTTACCGGAGCGGATAAATCGCTCCATCGCTGCCTGCTGCTCATCACTGAGAATGTCGCCGGTGGTTAACAGGAACACCACGGCTTGGTATTTTTTTAATTTCTCATCGTTGAAAATACTCGCATCTTCGTGCCAGTCGATATTGAAATGATGGCGCGTGGCCAGTGCCCGCATCGCGGTAACACCTTCATTAACCGATTCATGGTGAAAGCCACTGGTTTTGGTGAACAGCAACACATTGAACTGCTGCGCTTGGGCATGCAGAGCCAGGAAAAATGTGCAGGTCAGTGCAAGGGATAAAGCGATTCGTTTATACATACTGGGTCTCGCTAATGGATTGTTATTGTTGTCCCTGGCTGTTTTTATGTTTTTTTTAACCGGCGCCATCATAAGCGATACAAATTTATAGGCAATAAAAAAGGGCGCTGAAGGCACCCTTTTTCGGTCGAGCTATTTGTTGTGAGAACTAGGCGGCGCGACGACGCGCTCCTACCAATCCCAGCAGGCCAATCACTACCAGGAAAAGTGTGCTTGATTCAGGCACTTTTACTGATTCGAAGGTGATTGTCTTAAGTTTGAAATAGTCATTGTTCTGGGACAGTGTGCCGCCAAACGCGCGGTTGTATGCACCTACCAACCAGTACTGCGCTTTGTAGTCAGCGCTATTGACTGCAAATGAGCCGTTGCCGTTGCGGTTGTAGTTGCCAACTACGCTCCAGCCATTATTCAGCAGGGTTGTCCAGTTGCTACCGAATCCAGTTAGTCCGCCCGAGAATGGTGCAGCGCCGGTATAAGCCAACACTGATACATCCGCATCGCCGCTGTACCAGCCGATCCCGAGACCGCTTACATCGACAACTTTGGTGAACGAGAACAAGAGTGAGTCGTAGTCGCCGTTGGAGTTGTCAACTGAATGCTGCGGACTGTTCTGGTTTTCAACACCCAGACCGGAGTTTTCCCACTTGCCAACCTGATCCTGGGCAATAGCTTTGTTGCCGTTCGACTTATTGGACCAGCCGGTAACTGTCACTGAGGCTTCGGTGGAGGTGTAGCTGAAGGAGTTTGCGTAGCCGCTACCAGCAGGGCCTGGAACATTGGGTGCCAGGTCGATGGTAACGGGAGTAGCGCTAGCGGTTGCGGCTATTGCCAAGCCGCAAGCGACGCTAGTAAATAATGAAGTGAGTGTGCGCATGAGTGAGTCCCTGTTAAAAATGAGTGTGCGGAGCCACAAAAGGCAATTTTGGTGCCGTATTTGGCAAGTGGTTGATTTTGTTGAGAACAGGCGATTAATGTTGCGTCGCCTAAAGACACAATTGGTAAAATAATCGACAGTTGTACAGCTAATTTCCGCCACAAAAAAGCCCGAGCGTGCTCGGGCCAAGGGCTTATGGTCAACAAAGGAGGTTAAGGTGGGATCAGGCTACTTGCGGTTTGGCGGGATCTGGGTCGGCTTCTTCCGCGCCTACTGCTGCCAATTCGCCGGTCTCGCGGGCGCGCTTGCCGTATACGATTTCAAACAGTGGTGAGGCCATCAGCGTGGTTACAACCGCCATCAACACCATCATGGAGAACAGGGCGGGGCCGATAACACCGGCTTGCAAGCCAATGTTGATGATGATCAGCTCCATCAAGCCGCGCGCGTTCATCAGCGCACCAATTCCCATCGCGGTGCGATTATCAGCGCCGCACAAGCGGGCTGCACCCCAGCAGGCAACGCCTTTAGCGACGATTGAGCCAACCAGGATTACTGCCGCTATTGCCAGCAACTCAACGTTGTTAACCATGGTCAGCTGGGTGTTGAGGCCTGAGTAGGTGAAGAAAATCGGGATCAGTACTATGACCACAAAGGGTTCTAACTGGCGTTTGATTTCCTGGGTCAATTTGCCGCGCGGCATAACCGCACCCAACAGGAAGCCACCAAACACCGCGTGCAGGCCAATCGCATCGGCAGTGAATGCCGACAACATAAACGCCATCAGCACCAAGGCAAAAACGGTAGGGCTAAGCGTTTGTTGTTTTTCCGCGGCGCGTGCAAGGGGCGCGAGGATTTTAGGCGCAACGAGGATCATGAAGGCGGCGAAGGCCATGCCACCGACGATAGTTTTAACCGCCACCTCTGGACCAGCCCCAAAGGTCGCCAGAACAATCGCCAATACACACCAAGCGCCAGCGTCATCAATCGCGCCGGCAGACAAAGAAAGGGTGCCCAGTTTGGTTTGGCTCAGGCCGCGCTCATGAATAATGCGGGCCAGCATCGGGAATGCGGTAATAGCTATGCAGGCGCCCATAAATAAAGTGGCGCTAAAGGTGGTGGCCTTTTCCGAGAAGAGGCCGGGTACGGTCATCAACCATGGCGTAATCGCTATAGCGACCAGGAAGGGCGCCGCCATGCCGGAGATGGACACCGCCGCAGCACTTTTGAAGTTGGATTTGAAATGGTCGCCACGGAAGCCCAGGCCAACCAGGAACATATACATGCCCACACCCAACTGCGCCCCCACATAAAGCACACCTTTCATTTCGGTTGGGAACAGGGTTTTCTGAAGTTCGGGCAACAGTAGACCGAATAGCGATGGGCCCAGGATAACCCCGGCAATCATCTCCCCGACTACCTGGGGCTGTTGAAAATATTTTTGTCCGATCCAGCCGACCAGGCGGCAGACAGCGAGGATTACGAACATTTGCAGGAAAAACACAACCGAGAGTTGGGCAATTGGCATGGGGCTACATCCGATTTTTTTATTTATTGATAGTTGTTTTGGCCGACTTGTCGCGTATGCGGAAAAGGGTTGTGCTATTTAAGTTTCCGTTGAGATGCCTGACAATTCGAACCCTATAGATTTTGCCTATAGATGTTTCGGGCGGAGTTCGGCTTTACCTCTGGCTGCGCAAACGGGCACACTGGGCGCACCTTTCACCATTGTGCTTTTCATGCAGCCACCGAGTTTTCCATGACCCTGACCGAGTTGCGCTACATAGTCATACTTTCGGAGGAGCAGCATTTCGGGCGCACGGCCGAACGCTGCCATGTGAGCCAGCCGACCTTAAGTATTGCGGTGCGCAAGTTGGAGGAGGAGTTGGGCGTGGAGTTATTCGAGCGCACCAAAACCAAAGTGGTGCCGACGGTGCTGGGCGAAAAAATCATCGCCCAGGCGAAGTTATCGTTGGCGACCACGGCCTCCATCAAAATCCTGGCGGAGGCCGGCAAAGACCAGCTCAATAGCCCGCTCGCGCTAGGGGCGATATTCACTATGGGGCCGTATTTGCTGCCCCAGCTGATCCCGCATTTAAAGAAACAGGCACCCGACTTGCCGCTTTACGTGCAGGAGGACTACACCTCCATCCTGCGTAAAAAACTGCGCGATGGCCGTCTCGATGTAATCCTCGTGTCCCTGCCGTTCAGCGAGCCGGATGTGGTGACCCAGGAGTTGTTCGAGGAGCCACTGGTGGTGCTCATGCCGCAGGCTCATCCGCTCGCGCGCCGCGCGCAAGTCTCGGTGACAGATATCGCCCGCGCCGATTTAGTATTGTTGGGCGAGGGGCATTGCCTGCGTGAACAAGTATTGGCGCTCAACCCGGCGTGGACGCTGGCCAATGGCCAGCCGGGTTCGCGCGCGGAAGGTAATAGTCTTGAAACCCTGCGCTTTATGGTTGCGGCCGGCCTGGGGGTAAGTATCCTGCCGCGCTCTGCGGCGGAAAATAGTTTATGCGTTGCCAACCGCCTGGTGGCGCGCCCGCTCATTGGTGCTAGCCGCAAATTGGCCTTGGCCT
>DATIDX010000181.1:0-20654 GCA_035456025.1 Cellvibrio sp.
GCCAAACCGGTAACAATCATTAGCGCCGGAGCATCATTAGCTAGCGAAACAGCATTGACTCTGGATGAGACCGCCATACGCGCAAATGGATTGGCGACCACCGTTTGCGTGCCCAATTTTTCTTCGATCAAACCGACCAACCCCTCCAGCGAAGCAACTCCTCCGGCAAGGATAATGTAATCCACATCGTTGTATTGACTGGCAGAAAAAAAGAATTGCAGGGAGCGGGTTACCTGTTGCACTACCGCATCTTTAAACGGGGTCAGCACTTCCATTTCGTAATCGTCTGGCAGCCCACCCTGCTTCTTGGCAAGGCCCGCCTCTTCGCGCGACAATCCATAGCGACGCTGAATTTCTTCAGTCAACTGACGACCACCAAATAACTGTTCACGGGTATAAACTGTTTTGCCGTCAACCAATACACTCAGAGTGGTCATGGTCGCACCTATATCAATAATCGCGACCACTTGACCTTCCTGATCCTCCAATTGCTCGGCGATCAACTCGAACGCACGCTCCATACAATAGGCTTCAATGTCGACTTTTTCAGCGATCAAGTCAGAATCTGCGAGGACTTGTTGGCGAACTTCGACATTTTCACGGCGGCATGCAGCTAGTAATACTTCCACTTGATCAGGATTGCGCGGTGAAATGCCCTGCACTTCGAAATCGAGCGCAACCTCTTCAAGAGGGAAGGGGATATATTGATCAGCTTCTGCCGCAATCTGACTCTCCATGGCATCGTCATTCAAATCCATTGGCATATCAATCATCTTGGTAATCACTGCCGAACCAGCTACAGCCACAGCGGCATGTTTAAGCTTGGTTTTGGATTGTTTCACCATAGACCTGATTACCTCCGCCACCGCGGCGGGGTCAGCGATATTTTTTTCCACCACCGCGTTAGGTGGCAGTGCTTTTACGGTATAGGATTCGACCCGGTAGCGATCACCCACACGCGTGAGCTCAAGCAATTTGACTGAGGTGGAACTAATATCCAACCCGATCACCGGCTTTGACTTCTTATCAAGGAAACTTAAAATGCCCATTTTTCTATCTATATCCGTAACTTAGACGTTGTTTATGTTATAGCACTTTAACTTAAGCCTGCAACAAACCGATGAATATGTAAACAGGCAAAAAGCCCGTATAATGCCCGCCACCTAAGGCGTCCGCGCTAACTCATTAATTCACATAGAAAAAATGTTCAGTAAAAAATCCTTCTTCGGCATTATTTTTTGGTTGTTACTGGCTGGCTTCAGCGTTACTTTGGTGACATTTGCTGGGCTCTATCTTTACCTGGCCCCTAAATTGCCATCGGTTGATTCATTGAGGGAAGTTAGATTACAGACCCCTTTACGGGTTTATTCAAGCGACGGCAAACTGATTGGTGAATTTGGCGAACAGCGTCGCACTCCGCTCACCTATAACCAGATCCCGCCTCTCTATATAAAAGCACTACTCTCCGCTGAAGATGCAGAGTTCTTCGAGCATCATGGAGTTTCCTTAAAAGGCATGTTGCGCGCCGCATCACAAATTCTTAAGTCCGGCGCCATCCAATCCGGCGGAAGTACTATTACTCAGCAATTGGCGCGTGATTTCTTTCTCACTCGCAAACAAATCTTCTCACGCAAGTTTAACGAAATCCTCTTATCCCTTGAAATTGAACGTAAATTTACCAAAGAAGAAATCCTTGAGTTATTCAATAACAAAATGTTCTTCGGCAACCGTGCCTACGGCTTACAGGCCGCCGCACAGATTTATTATGGCAAGGATATCCATCAGCTGAGTGTCGCCCAATATGCCATGATCGTCGGCGTGTTAAAGGCACCCTCTGCATATAATCCGCTTGCCAACCTCAAGCGCGCCATGATCCGCCGCAACTGGATTATCGGCCGCATGTATGAACTCAGGCATATCGATCAGGCAACCTACGAAGCCGCCATCAACGAACCCAATACTGCCAGTTACCACGGCACCACCCTGGACGTAGAAGCCCCCTACATTTCCGAAATGGCGCGCCAGGAAGTACTGGACAGATTTGGCGACAAAGCTTACGTAGAGGGTTATAAGGTTTACACCAGTGTCGATAGCGCCATGCAAGCCACTGCACAGGCTGCAGTGCTTAAAGGTTTGACAAACTATGACCAACGCCACGGCTATCGTGGACCCGAACTGCACCTGAAACCGTCGGCCGACACCGACCTCATCGACTGGCAGGATCAACTTCAAGATATCCCCAGCCTCGGCGGTCACGAGCCGGCAGCTGTGGTGGATGTGCAAGCGCAGTCATTGCGCGTGATTCTGAGTAACGGCGATTTCGTTGACCTGGGCTGGGAACAGGGCTTATCCGGTGTCCGCCCCTACATCACTGAAGATAGCCGAGGCGCGGCGTATAAAGCGGCAACCGATTTCCTCAAGCAAGGCGATGTCGTGCGGCTCACGAAAGATAACGATGACCAATGGCGCTTTAGCCAAGTACCGGCTATCCAGGCCGCCCTGGTATCACTCGACCCGCAAGATGGTGCGATTCGCTCACTCGTGGGCGGGCTCGACTTCAAACAAAGCCATTACAACCGCGCAATCCAAGGCGCGCGCCAGCCCGGCTCCAGCTTTAAACCACTTATCTATACCGCTGCACTGGAAAACGGGTTTACTCCTGCATCGATTATCAATGACGCGCCTATAGTGATCGAAAACACCAGTACTGGCGTGGCATGGCGTCCGGAAAACGATGACGGGAAGTTTGTTGGCCCTATGCGCATGCGCCAAGCGTTTTACCGCTCGCGCAATCTGGTATCCATCCGCCTGCTGCGCAGTATTGGCATGCAAACCGCACTCGATAGCCTCGCCCGCTTCGGATTTAACCCTAAAGAGTTCCCGCGCGACCTGACCCTTGCACTCGGCTCCCATGCGCTCACCCCCATGCAAATGGCCACGGCTTATGCCAGTTTTGCCAACGGCGGCTTCAAAGTTGACCCCTATCTCGTTACTCGTATTGAAGATGGCACCGGCAAGGTTATTTATGAAGCCCACCCGAAACGAGTATGTAAAGAATGCGATGACAGCCAACCCAGATACGCCGAGGATGGCAGCCTCTTGCCTGCAACTTCCGGCGCGGAAAACATCCCACAAGCACCACGTATAATTGATGCGCGTATCGCCTACTTAATGGATTCGCTGCTACGCGATGTGATCGACAAAGGCACCGGCCGTTTGGCCAAACAACTCGGGCGCAGCGATATCGCAGGAAAAACCGGCACCACCAATGGCCCACGCGACAGCTGGTTTTCCGGTTACAACCCCAATATTGTCACCAGCGTCTGGGCGGGCTTCGATGCAAACACGCTGCTCGGCCGCAAGGAGTTCGGCAACTCTGCCGCCCTGCCTATATGGATCGATTTTATGCGCACCGCGCTAGAGGGCGTGCCTGATCAGCTATCGCGCCAACCTGAAGGAATAGTAACGGTCCGCATCAATGCCGACACAGGTAAACCGGCAATGCCCGGCGATCCCGATGCGATCTTCGAAGTATTTTTAGGCGAAGATACCGGCCGCACCTCCGCTGCCGGCAACGAGACAACCGAGCAGGCCACCCTGCCGGAAGAACTTTTCTAAACCGCCGCTTAGCGTGCGATCATATTCATGGATGAAGGTGATCGCAGCTGCATCACCAATGGTTTGAAAGGTTGGGTATTTGCCCCCGGTTTAGCCTTCGATCTTTGCGGACTAATCCAGCCGCGCAATTCCAGCTCCCGCCCTTTTAACGCCAGCCAGTCGGATTTTTCATAACCAAACGCCTGCTCATCTTTTTTTGCGACGCGCGCAACCAACTTACCCTCAAATTCCAGCCAGACTGATGACTTCACACTGATCTTGGTAACACGCCCGCGCACTTGGCGAAAGCCGGTTTCATCGCCGCGCATCGATTTGGTCGGCAATGGTTGCCAGTAGGTATGGCGCCAAAGTCCGGGCGACTGCTTGCGCGCAGCCCGCTCAATATCCACGAGGCAACGCGCTTGGGCGGTGTTGGGTGGCACGGCGATCTGCAATGCCATGCCCGCACGCAGTTGCGCCGCTGCCAAGCTGCGCCCTTTAGTGTCATAAATGTGGGCAAGCAAACGGCCGTAGCGATCTCTGGTTTCCCGCTCGAATCCCAAGCGCACTCTACCTTTGCTTGCGTCGATAAAAGCCTGGGCGGCAACCCGCGATTCCCGGCCGAGCGGCTGCCCGGGCTTGTTGCCGTGCGCGATCTCCGGTGCGTTTATGCCGAGCACCCGCACCGAGCGACCATCTTCCAATTTGAGCGTGTCGCCATCCGATACCCGCACCACAGCCACTGTCTCGCCGCCGGGAAAACCGCATTCGGCCATGGCTACAAAGGGAAGTGACAGGCATAAAAAAACGCCGGGAATTTTCATTCCCGGCGTTTTTACTAGCAATGCTAGCAGGCTGCTAAACAAGAAATTAGTCTTTCTTGGCGCCACCGATACGGCTGCCGAAACGCTTGGTGAAGCGATCGATACGGCCACCGGTATCAACGACTTTTTGCTTGCCAGTGTAGAACGGGTGGCATGCGCCACACACGTCAACGTGCAGGGCTTTGCCCAGGGTTGAACGGGTGGTGAAGTTGTTGCCGCAGCTGCAGGTTACTGCTACGTCAACGTAATTTGGATGAATGTCTGCTTTCATGATGATTGCCTTGTGTGAGCTGCGCCGCCACCTGGTCGTTTGCCGGGCACCGCGCATAGGTTGTAAAAACGGCTGTTTTCAGGGAGCGGCGATACTACCAGAAAACCCTAGTTGCGCAACCGAAAAGCACCGGATCGCGCAAAAAATCGGCAGTCAGAACGCAATATTGTGCGAACACAGAATCGATTGCGCTATGCTGCCCGCCTCGTTTGATGATCGCCGACCCATGAACCAAACCTTGTTAACCCAACCGCCCCTGCTCGAAATTGCCCTGCCAGTACCCCTGCGTCGCTGCTTTGACTATTTACCTCCCGCTGGCGTGGAGGCGAACGAGCTCCAACCCGGGATACTAGTGCGCGTGCCCTTTGGACGCCAAGAGTTGATCGGGGTGCTGATCCGGGTGAAGGCCGACAGTGCGCAGGATACGGGGAAACTACGGGCGGCACTGGCAATTGTCGAACAGCGCCCAGCTCTTGATCGCGAACTGCTCGACCTGTGCCTCTGGGCCGCCGATTACTACCAGTGCGCGCCCGGCGATGCCTTGCAAACGGCGCTGCCTGTATTATTGCGCCAGGGGGAACCCGCCAAATTGCGCGGCGAACCCGTGTTCCGGCTGACTACTGAAGGCAAAGGCTTGCCTGAGGGCGCCCTCAAGCGCTCCCCCAAACAAGCCGCCCTGCTCGCCGCCCTGCAAACTCGCCATCAACTCAGCCGCAGCGAGCTGGATCTACTCGATATTCCCCGCAACATCGCCAAAACCTTGATCGATAAAGGGCTGGTCACAATTGCGGAGATCACCCCCCAAGCAGTCACCGCGCCAGCACAGTTATTGCGCCAACAGCCGCTTACCTTGAGCGATGAACAACAGGCAGCCTTTACGCAGATCAACTATCACAGCTTTGCAACCTATTTACTCGACGGCGCCACTGGCAGCGGTAAAACCGAGATCTACCTGCAAGCCATCGAACAAATCCTTAAACAGGGGAAACAGGCGCTGGTGCTGGTGCCAGAGATAGGCCTTACCCCGCAGACCCTGCAGCGATTCCAAAGCCGTTTTGCGCTGCCGATTGTCGCCTTGCATTCTGGGCTGAGTGACCGCGAGCGGCTGGATGCCTGGCTGCAAGCGCGCGAGGGTATTGCGCGGATTATTATTGGTACCCGCTCGGCTGTGTTCACGCCCCTAAAAGAGCCGGGCATTTTGATAATTGATGAAGAGCATGACGGCTCCTTCAAGCAGCAGGACGGTTTCCGCTATTCCGCACGCGATCTCGCCGCCGTCCGCGCTCATCGCCTCGGGGTTCCACTGATCCTCGGCTCAGCCACGCCCTCACTGGAAACCCTGCACAATGCATTGCAGGGCCGCTATCAGTATTTGCGTTTGAAAGCGCGTGCCGGCAACGCCAAGCCGCCGGAAATACAATTGCTCGATATCCGCGGTGAAATCCTGCATGAAGGCTTTGCACAGGCCAGCATCGACGCGATTGGCGATACCCTCGGCAAGGGCAACCAGGTATTGGTATTCCTCAACCGGCGCGGCTATGCGCCCACACTCGAATGTCACGACTGCGGCTGGCTGGCCAACTGTAATCACTGCGATGCACGCATGACCGTGCACCAGACCCCGCGCCATTTGCACTGCCACCACTGCGACCACCAGCGCGGTATTCCCAAGCGCTGCCCCAACTGCAACAGCGCCAAAATCCAGCCCATTGGCCAAGGCACTGAGCGCAGCGAACTGGTATTGCAAGAACTGTTTCCGGCGCACAAGGTAATCCGTGTGGACCGGGATTCCACGCGCAACAAAAATGGCATGCAAAAGTTGCTAGCCGAAGTCCACGCAGGCGAACCTTGCATTCTGGTCGGCACCCAAATGCTCGCCAAAGGCCATCACTTTGCCGACGTCACCTTGGTTGTGATTATTGATGCCGATGCCGGTTTATTCAGCACCGATTTCCGCGGCGCCGAGCGCATGGGGCAGCTGTTGCTACAGGTAGCCGGGCGGGCCGGGCGCGAAGAAAAAAGCGGGCGGGTGATTTTGCAGAGTCATCACACCGATCACCCGCTGGTGCAGACATTGGTACAGCAGGGCTATCACCCACTGGCCGACTTGATTTTGCACGAGCGCCAGATCACCCAATTGCCGCCTTATCGCCACCTGGCGCTGCTGCGCGCGGAAAGTAAACAGGCGCTGGCAGCGGTGGATTTTTTGAAGCAGGCACGACAAATGGCCGAACAGCTGCAGGCGCCGCAACCTTCTTTTAGTTACCTTGGCCCCCTGCCGGCGATGATGGAAAAACGTGGCGATCGGTTCCGCTACCAGTTGCAAATCAACAGCGCCCAACGCCGCCCGCTGCAACAACTACTCAGCCAGCTCGCGCTGCAATTGGAATCGGCGCCGCTGGCCAAGCGCGTGCGTTGGTCGATCGATGTAGATCCGCAGGAAATGAGCTGAGTTAAGTGACACAACTAACAGACGCCGGCGCAAAAAGCGGGCGTAGTGACTCACCCGCGCAATGCCATTACAATCGCGCCCTCAAATTCACACCAGATTTACAGATTCCATGAGTAGAGATTTCGCCAAAAAAGGCCGTGCACCGGCAAGCCGCAATTCATCCGCCAAGGGCGCAACGCCCGCATGGCTCTGGTTTATCGCCGGCTTGGTGTTAGGCGCGTTCGCCGCGAGCGTCTACTTCATCAAACATCCCGTCACCGTAGAGGCGCCGCCAAAGGAAGAGCCAAAGCCCAAAGCGACGGAAAACAAAACACCCAAACCGCGTTTTGATTTCTACAAATTATTACAAGAAAGCGAAACTATAGTCCCGGCGAGCGAAACCATTAATGAGGATAAACCGGCACAGGAGCAGGGCACCGAATACATCTTACAGGTGGGATCATTCCCCAACGCCGATGATGCCGACAAGCTGCGCGCACAATTGATCCTGATTAACCTGGATGCGCACATCGAAAAAGTGGAAATCCGCAAGGGCGAGATCTGGCATCGCGTCGTTGTAGGCCCCTTCGGCACCCAGGCCGCATTAACTACTGCCCGCTCGCAATTGGTCAACAACCAATACAACGCCCTGGTACTCAAGCGCGCCAAAACCAAGTAACAGGCGTGTTAGCTGCAACACTGCCAACTACAACCCCAAACTGGAAGCGCCTTGAAAAAGGCGCGCCTGCCCCCACTTTCCTGACTTCCACAAGGTAATTAATAGGAAGTCCAGTGACTACAATTCTCTCTGTTCGCCGCGACGGGCAAGTGGTTATCGGCGGCGACGGTCAAGTCTCCCTCGGCAACACGGTGATGAAAGGCAATGCGCGCAAAGTGCGCCGCTTATATAAAAACCAGGTTATTGCCGGATTTGCCGGCGGCACCGCTGATGCCTTCACCCTGTTCGAGCGTTTTGAAGCAAAACTCGAAGCCCACAATGGCCAACTCACCCGCGCCGCCGTTGAGCTCGCCAAAGACTGGCGAACGGATCGCAGCCTGCGCCGACTCGAAGCCCTGCTAGCCGTTGCCGACAAAGACGCCTCTCTGATCATCACCGGCAATGGCGACGTGATCCAACCGGAAGACGATTTGATCGCGATAGGTTCGGGTGGAAATTACGCGCAAGCCGCCGCCCGCGCACTTCTCGAAAACACCCAGATGGACGCGCGCAGCATTGTCGAAAAAGGCCTGAAAATCGCAGGCGATATCTGCGTCTTCACCAATCAAACGCACACCATTGAAGTGCTCGATTATTAATTTATTCCCTAACGAGTTTTTTATGTCCTCCATGACTCCACGCGAAATCGTGCACGAATTAGATAAACATATTGTCGGCCAGGCCGACGCCAAACGCGCGGTGGCCATTGCGCTGCGCAACCGCTGGCGACGCATGCACGTGCCCGTCGATATGCGCAACGAAATTACCCCAAAAAATATTTTGATGATTGGCCCAACCGGCGTCGGCAAAACCGAAATCGCACGCCGCCTGGCCAAACTCGCCAATGCGCCGTTTATCAAAGTAGAAGCAACTAAATTCACCGAAGTTGGTTACGTCGGCCGCGATGTAGAATCCATTATCCGCGACCTAGTCGATGTCGCCATCAAAATGCATCGCGAGCAAGCCACCAAATCCGTTCAGCACCGCGCTGCCGAAGCCGCCGAAGAGCGCATCCTCGACGCACTGCTGCCACCGGCACGCAATTTGTCGGCCGAAGAAAGTAAACACGAATCCAGCACCCGCCAAGTCTTCCGCAAAAAATTGCGTGAAGGCGAGCTGGACGATAAAGAAATTGAAATTGACATCGCAGCCGCGAGCGTCGGTGTAGAGATCATGGCACCACCAGGCATGGAGGACATGACCAATCAACTGCAAAGTATGTTTTCATCACTCGGGCGCGACAAAACCAAAAAAGCTAAATTGACGGTGAAGAAAGCCTTCAAGCAATTGCAGGATGAAGAAGCGGCGAAACTCGTGAGCGATGACGACATCAAAGCGCAAGCCATTGAAGCCGCCGAACAAAATGGCATTGTGTTTATCGACGAGATCGACAAAGTTGCACGCAAAGGTAACGTCAGCGGCGCCGACGTATCGCGCGAAGGTGTGCAGCGCGACTTATTGCCGTTAATTGAAGGCTGCACTGTGTCCACTAAACACGGCACTATCAAAACCGATCATATTTTATTTATCACCTCTGGCGCCTTCCACCTGAGCAAACCCTCGGACTTGATTCCGGAATTGCAAGGCCGCCTGCCGATCCGCGTCGAGTTAAGTGCGTTAACGCCGGATGATTTTGAACGCATCCTCACTGAACCAACCGCGTCACTTACCGAACAGCAAGAAGCCTTGCTTAAAACGGAAGGTGTTGATGTTACCTTCACCAAAGATGGCATCCGCCGCATCGCCGAAACCGCATTTGAGGTAAATGAGCGCACAGAAAATATCGGCGCGCGCCGCCTGCACACCATCCTCGAACGCCTGCTGGAAGATGTCTCCTTTGAAGCCGGCGACGGCAAGGCGCAGGTGGAGATCAACGCAGCCTATGTTGAATCCCATCTGGGTGAATTGGCGAAGAACGAAGACCTGAGCCGTTTTATTTTGTAAAAAATTTTAAATAATCCAATTAACTATATTAAGGAAAAATATGAAAACGAAACTCATTATGAGCATCGGACTAACAATTGCCTGTTGCGCACTCGCGCCCACCACACATGCATCAACCTACATTTTCGGAGAATGGGGCAAAGCAGAAACACAACCGGATTTGTATTTGGAAGAGCAGGAATCAGACGTCTTCAATTTAGGTTTTGGTTATAACTTTTCAAACAAGTTTAGCGCCGAAGTTCTTTATTCAGGCGGATTCTCATCCGATGAGAGCGTCAATAACAGTCTGCAAACGTCCCTTACCAGTGCAAGTGTCACTTTGGATAAACTTGATGTTTTATATCTTGGTGCAAACTACAAAATAGGCGATAAATACTATGCAAAGATTTCCGGAGGATATGCCTACACGGAAATGGAGTTAAAAGTCCACGCACAAAGTCGGCGCTGCTGCTTTTATGAGGAAACGTATAGTAAAAAAGATTCAACAAACTCATTTTTTACAGGACTAGGATTGGGTGTGAGAATAACGGATCAATTCAGTCTTGAAACTAACTATAGAACAACGACTGATGATAATCGCTTCTCCACTGTCACCATAGGCGCAGGTTATTCGTTCTAATCAAATGACTAGATATCCCAGCAAAATTCAACTGCACAAACAATCGCAGCAACTTGAGCTGCATTTTGGCGGTGAGCAATTTTTATTGCCCGCCGAATTTTTGCGCGTGCACTCACCCAGCGCTGAAGTCAAAGGCCACGACCCGGGGCAGGCAGTGCTGCAGTTTGGCAAAAAGGACGTGGGCATCAGTAAGATCGAGCGCGCTGGCAACTACGCGCTCAAAATCATTTTTGACGATGGCCACGACAGCGGGATTTACACTTGGGATTATTTTTACGAGTTGGGGAAAAACCAGGAAAAACTCTGGCGCGAGTATTTGGAAGACTTGCACAAAGCGGGCAAACGCCGCGAAAAAGATACCAGCGTAGTGAAGTTTATTAATTGATAGCTCCGCTACCGGATCAACCGGCAGCGGGCATTTTTATCGACTAATCGAGTTTATATCGACCAGCTTACCCAGCCAGTGTAGGCAGTAATCAAGATAAACAGGCCAAAGGCAATCCGGTACCAAGCGAAGATTTCATAACTGTGATTGGCCACATAACGCACCAAAGTGCGCACCGCGATCCAGGCGCTGATAAATGCGGTAACAAAGCCCGCCGCAAACATGGGGAAGTCCCCCATATCGAGCATGTCGCGATGCTTGTAAATATCGTAAAAAGTCGCTGCAAACATGGTCGGGACCGCGAGGAAAAATGAAAACTCCGCCGCAACTTTACGATCCAGCCCGATAAATAAACCGCCGATAATGGTCGCCCCTGAGCGCGAAGTGCCCGGCACCATCGATAGCACCTGAAACAGCCCCACTTTTAATGCATCCTTCCAGGTCATTTGATCTACATCATGCACGCGTATCTCGTGGGTGCGTCGCTCCGCCCACAAAATCACCAGGCCGCCGAGAATCAACATGGTCGCCACGCTCAGAGCGTTAAACAAATGCGTTTTGATCAAGGAGATAAACAACACGCCGACAATCGCGGCCGGCAAAAAAGCGATTAACAGATTGGTGATAAACCGCTGCGATTGGGGATCGCTAAACATACCCAGCGCAACCCGGGTAAATTTTTGCCGGTATTCAACCACCACGGCGAGGATTGCACCCAATTGGATAGCAATTTCAAATACGCGCCCATCGTTATGAAAATTGATCAGGTCGCCAACAACAATCAAATGCCCAGTACTGGAGATAGGTAAAAACTCGGTAACGCCCTCAACAATCCCCATGATGATGGCTTTAAAAATCAGCAGTAAATCCACAAAAACTCCTTGGTCTGGCAACATTGGCGGGCGCAAGTCTGCGGTAATTGTCGAGTGTTTGCAAACTCTGTGCCCATACCAAATGAGCCGCTGGGCTATACTCGCACACGACCCAATTTTCACTTCAAGAGGACCAGGCCATGCGCCAATCATTTTCCACTTTGTTGATGTCAGGATTGCTATTGCTGTTGAGCGCCTGCTCCAGCCCCCGCTACGCCGACGACTATAAATCCGGCACCGACTTTAGCGGCTTGAAAACTTACAGCTGGCGTGCAGTGACGGTGGACGTGGGCGGGATTGATAAATCCTTCCTGCAAAATCTCGCCGACGAGCAATTGCGTGCACAGGGCTTTGTTCCTACAGAACAGAACGCCGATATGCTGATCGATATGCAGGTATTTTCGCGACTCAGTGCCGGAGGTAACACTAGCATCGGTATTGGGATCGGAATGCCGGTTGGCAGCCATGGTGGTGTAGGCATGAGCACTGGCCAGACCGTAGGACAAGGCAAACAGGAAGGCGTTATTGTGATTGATATTGTGCAGCAGGCAACCAACACCCTGATCTGGCGCGGCAATGCCGAGGGCATACCGCTGATTAATTTTTCATTGAAAGCCGAACAAAAATTGCGCGAGAGTTTTGCCAAACTGCTCACACCTTTCCCACCCCAGGCCGTAGCGAAGTAAACTTTTTTACCGCGGGATTGAATTTTTTGCCATTCATCCCGCGCGTCAGCAACAGACAAAATCTACGCTAATACCGGCAGCGGTCGCCCCAATTCAATGCGGCTAAATGTGGGGGCGATCGCAGCTGCATATGCGACAACCTCCACCCCGGCCGCACGCGCAATCTGCAAGCTTGCCGTGTAAAGCGGATCTATATGCGCAGCGGCGCGCACGGAATTAATACCCGTGTGCTGCACGCAAAACAATAAAACTGCCCTGTGCCCCTGCGCGACCATTGCCATCAACTCACGCAAATGTTTGGTGCCGCGCTCACTGACGGCATCAGGAAAAAAGCCTTCACCTTCCTCTTCCATCAAAGTGACATTTTTAACTTCCAGGTAACACGGGCGCGCATCAGTACTGCCACCGCTTAATAAAAAATCAATGCGCGATTTTTCACTGCCGTAGACCACTTCGCGCTGCAACTTTTGATAACAAGATAACTCGACAATGATATTTGCGCGCAGCGCCTGTTCGACCAACCGGTTGGTGCGCGCTGTGTTGATACCAGCTAGATGACCGCCGGGCGTGGTCACCACTTCCAGTGTGTGCGGATATTTACGCGCGCTGTTTTCACTGACCGAATACCAACAGGGGGTTTCTGGCAGCACACAATTTTTCATCGAGCCGGTGTTGGGACAATGGACAGTCAGCTCGCGGCCATCTGGCAGGCGTATATCAGCCAAAAAACGTTTGTAGCGTTTGAGCAAAAGGGCGGGATAAAGCTGATGCATAGTCGGTAAACGCACATATAAAGAGGAGCGACGGATGCTAAATTGAAGCACAAGCGCGCCAATTTAGGGCTATAGTTTTTGTTCTAAATAGGCGTTTAGGTGTAGTACATGGGGTTAGAACCCGTCAGCAGACAAGCGCGCGAAAAAACGCTAGCACTCGCATTTGTAATCTGATAGCTTGCTCCCCCTTCTAATTCTGCCCACCTAGCGGTGCAGATTAATTGCCGATCCAGGAAGTCTTGCGAGGCGCTACTATGGCGAAAAAATCACCCTCTACTGAAACCTTTGCACTGCGCCCTTTCACTCCTTACGTGGAGAAAAAAGGCGAAGAGTATATGAACGATAACCAGAAGCTGCATTTCAGACAATTGCTGCTCAACTGGCGTTCAGAGCTAATGGAAGAAGTAGACCGCACCGTTACCCACATGAAAGATGAGGCGGCCAACTTTCCGGACCCGGCCGACCGCGCCAGCCAGGAAGAAGAATTCAGCCTCGAACTGCGTACCCGCGACCGCGAGCGCAAACTGATCAAGAAAATCGACAGCACCCTTGAACTGATCGAGAACAATGACTACGGCTATTGCGATGCCTGCGGCGTTGAAATCGGAATCCGTCGCCTTGAAGCGCGCCCGACTGCAACTCTCTGCGTCGATTGCAAAACCCTCGCCGAAATCAAAGAAAAACAAATCGGCGGTTAATGCCGGTTTGATCGAGGCGGGCTCCGCTCGCCTCAATCGCCATGTCAGCCCCTCCTCTGTCGCTTACTCCCACCCGCATCAACAGCACTGAATCCTCAGTCTATATTGGCCGTTTTGCTCCATCACCGAGTGGCCCGCTCCATTTCGGCTCACTGGTAAGCGCGCTCGCCAGTTACCTCGATGCCAAAGCCAGCGGTGGCCAGTGGTTGGTACGCATGGAAGATCTCGACCCCCCGCGCGAACAGCCAGGTGCGGCCGGCGAAATCCTGCGCAGCCTCGCAGACCACGGCTTGCATTGGGACGGGGAAGTTATCTACCAGAGCCGGCGTCACCAAGCTTATCAAGCGTGTCTCGATGCACTGATAGCGGCCGAACTGGCCTATCCTTGCACCTGTTCGCGCCAGGAATTAGCGAGTATGGGAGGTATTTACGATGGCCGCTGCCGCACTCGCCACCCAGTCGCAGGCGAAGCTTACTCCCTGCGCTTGAAGCTTTATGACCTGCCGGGACACTGCATCGCCGAGCAAATCCAATTCAACGATCTGATCCAGGGATTGCAAACCCAAAACCTCCGCACCCAAGCAGGCGACCAGATCCTCAAACGCCGCGATGGTTACTATGCCTATCAATTAGCAGTGGTTGTCGACGATATCGCCCAAGGCATTACCCATATCATTCGCGGCAGCGATTTGCTGGAGGTCACTGGCCGGCAGCTATTTTTCTACGGGCTATTAGGCGCATCCTTGCCTCACTTCGGTCATGTACCGCTGGCAATGCAGGCCAACGGCCAGAAACTCAGCAAGCAAAACCACGCCAAAGCGATAGATGGCAAACTGGCCAGCAAGAACCTGTGGCGTGGGCTAGAGTTTTTAGGGCAAAATCCGCCCGCCGACCTGGCGGATAGTTCCACCCGCGAATTATTGGACTGGGGTTTGCATCACTGGCAGCGCAGTGCCATTACCGGCCTCGCCCACTTGTATCAGGACGAGCTCGCGGACAAACAAGAATAAGCGCCATTAACTGCCTAGCCTCGCGCAAGGATTTATCTATGAACAATCAACGCCTGGTTATCTTGCTGCTGCTGGTGGCCTATATATTTTCACCCAGCCTGTTTAATTGGATCATCAACCCTGAAGGTGCCTGGTATCGCCCCTATATTGTGTGGGTGGTGGTGATTGTCATCGCGTTTGTCATGCAGATCCGCCGCAAGAAATATCACGAATTTGACTGACCCACTGATCAATTGATCTTCCTATAAGACTGATAAGAACACTAATCACATGACTTTTGATCTCAGCCAGGTAGCACTCATCGGCATCAGCTATTTATTGCTGCTGTTTGGCATCGCTTACATCACCGAGCGCGGCTGGATTCCCGAGGCAGTCACATCGCACCCGATCACCTATATTTTGTCGCTCGGTATCTTTGCCAGCGCCTGGGCGTTTTACGGAGTGATCGACCTGGCGTTTCAGTACGGTTACGGAGCACTTGCCTATTATTTGGGTACTGGCGCGCTCTTTCTATTTGCCCCGGTGGCCCTGGCGCCCCTGGCCGAGCTCGCACGGCGCCACCAGGTGCACTCGCTCGCCGACTTACTGGTATTTCGCTACCACAGCCACAGCGTGGGCGCGCTCACTACGCTGTGCATGCTGTGTGGAATCCTGCCGTTGATGGCACTGCAAATCCAGGCCATCGCCGACACCATGCATATCCTGACTGTTAGCGGTAATCCGTCACTGCCGCTGGCCGGTACCGGCCTTACCTTCAAAGACATAATGGCGCTTTGTTATTGCGCCATATTGGCATTCTTTACCATCTCCTTTGGCGCCAACCGCGAACAGCATAAAGGCCTGATCACGGCCATGGCGTTCGAGTCGCTGCTGAAAGTCTGTGCCCTCTGCGCCGTGGGTTTGGTAGCGGTGTTTGGTGTATTTGACGGTTTGGAAGGGCTCGATCAGTGGCTGCTCGACCATCCGGAAAACCTGGCGCTGTTGCACAACCCTATCCACACGGATTCGGCCCATACACTGCTGCTGGTATTCGTCGCCACCGCCGTCACCATGCCGCACATCTTCCACTTGGGCTTGGCGGAAAACCCGCTGATGCGCAACTCGCACACAGTGACCTGGGCATTCCCGTTGTTTCTGTTGCTAATGGCGCTGCCGATTTTCCCCATCCTCTGGGCGGGTACCGAACTGAGCGTGCCCCTGCCACCCCAATACTACACATTGGGCATCCCGATCCTGTTCAACTCGCCAGGCCTTACTCTGCTGGCGTTTATTGGCGGCCTGTCGGCGGCGACCGGCGCCATGGTGGTGATCTCGCTCGCGCTCTCCACCATGGTGATGAACCATTGGCTGCTACCCAGCCTGAAACTGCGCACCCGGACTGATCTGTACAGCCAAATTATCTGGTTGCGCCGGATTCTGATCGCCGCCATTTTCTTCGGCGGCTATCTGCTCTACTGGATTCTGGACAACCGCTTCAGCCTCGCGCATTTAGCGATGACAGCCTTTATCGAAACCCTGCAATTCCTACCCGGCACTTTCGCCATCGTCTTCTGGAGCAAGGGCAACCGGCGCGGGATTATTGCAGGGCTGATTGTTGGCACCAGTATCTGGGCACTGGGTCTGCTGCTGCCAATCCTTACCGGGGTCGAAGAAATAAAGCTGCCACTGATTAATGAGACAATTCCCGTTGGCATTGAATACTGGAGCGAGGTCACGCTTATCTCCCTCGGCCTCAACACCTTCTGCTTCGTGCTGATCTCGCTGCTGACGCGCCAGACGGAAGACGAGCAGTACAGTGCCGACCTCTGCGCCGCCGATGAAATCAGCCACCCGGTACGCCAGGCGCTGGATGTCCACTCAGCCTCGGAATTCAAACATCGCCTCGCCAAACCTCTGGGCAAGGTTACCGCCAGCCGCGAAGTGGATATCGCCCTGAAAGAATTGAACCTGAATATCGACGAGCGCCGCCCCTACGCCCTGCGCCGCCTACGCGACCAGATCGAAGGTAACCTGTCGAGCCTGATGGGTATCCACGTCGCCAGTGAGATCATGGATAAATGCATCCCGCACTCGACCGAGGAAGCCCAAACGACAGTCGATATCAACCTGATCGAAAGCCGCCTTTCCGAATACCGCGACCATCTCACGGGTATGGCGGCCGAGCTTAATACCTTGCGCCTGTATCATCGCAAAACCCTGGAAGAACTGCCGATGGCCGTCTGCTCACTGGGGCGCGATATGGAAGTACTTATGTGGAACCGCGCCATGGCCGAGCTGACCCGTACGCCAACCGAAGACGTCACCGGTTCCTATCTGGAAGACATTCCCGAACCTTGGTGCAGCCTGCTGATTGACTTCAGCCAGAGCAAAGAGCCGCATTTCTACCGCCGCGAAATTGAACTGAATGGCCGTCCGCACTGGATCAGCCTGCACAAAGCCAATATTGAAGGGCCGATCACCGCCGGCGTCTACGACCAGGTAATGCTGCTCGAAGATGTTACCGAAACCCAGCTACTGGAGCAGGAGCTAGTGCATTCGGAGCGGCTGGCCTCGGTTGGTCGCCTGGCGGCGGGCGTCGCCCATGAAATCGGCAACCCCATTACCGGAATCGCCTGCCTCGCACAAAACCTCAAGTACGATTCCAATGATCCGGCCGAAGTGCTGGAAACCGCCGAGCAGATTCTCAGCCAGACCGACCGGGTAGGCCGCATTGTGCAGTCGCTGGTCAGCTTCTCCCACGCGGGTCACGCCAGCAAAACTGAGTTTGAAGCAGTCTCAATCCGTGACTGCGCCAATGAAGCCATCCACTTGCTGTCCTTACAAAAAGAGAAGACCCAAGTACTTTTCTGCAATGACATCCCAAAAACCGCAATAGTTGCAGGCGATGCACAACGCATAATCCAGGTTTTTATAAATCTTTTATCTAACGCGCGGGATGCCAGCCCAGAGCAAGGGCGTGTTATGCTTGAAAGTAACGAAGATGAGGATTCGGTAACAGTTTCTGTTACCGATGAGGGGCATGGTATCCCTCCCGAGCTGATTGAGCGGATTCTCGAACCTTTCTTCACCACCAAAGAACCCGGTGAAGGTACAGGTTTGGGCTTGGCCATGGTGTACAGCATTATCGAAGACCATAGCGGCCACATGGATATTATTAGCCCTGCCGATACAGTTCATAATCGTGGCGCACGCTTTGTTATCACCCTGCCGCGCCATCTTGATTCCTTAATGGACGCCTGACCTGGAAAGTGAACCAACCAGCGACTTGCATGTGCGCCCTGCAAGTTATTGACCAGTAACACTTAACGCAAAACCCGGATAGCTATGAGCAAGATTCTGATTGTTGAAGACGAGACCATCATCCGCAACGCCCTGCGCAAACTGCTTGAGCGCAACCAGTACGAGGTCAGCGAGGCCCCGTCAGTAAAAGAGGCGACCTCCAAGTTCCAGCTCAAAGATTTTGACCTCATCATCAGCGATCTGCGCCTGCCCGGCGCACCGGGCACCGACCTGATCAAACTGGCAGGCGAAACGCCGGTACTGATAATGACCAGCTATGCGAGCCTGCGCTCGGCAGTCGACTCCATGCGCATGGGCGCGGTCGACTATATCGCCAAACCTTTTGATCACGACGAGATGGTCAACGCCGTCAAACGGGTGATTGGTAAAGCCAAAGCCGCCAATAAGACCGCTGCGGGCGCGATTACCGCCAGCACCGCTATCGCCGGCATGATCGGCGCCAGCGATGTTATGCAGGATCTGTATAACCGCATCCACAAGGTTGCGCCCACCAACGCCACAGTGCTGGTGCACGGCGAAACGGGCACGGGTAAAGAGCTGGTTGCCCGCGCCTTGCATGAAGAGAGCAACCGCAACAATCACCTGATGATCTCGGTCAACTGCGCGGCAATCCCCGACACCCTGATCGAATCCGAGCTGTTCGGTTACGAAAAAGGCGCTTTTACCGGCGCCGCCACCAATCGCGAAGGCTTGGTTGCCGCTGCTGACGGCGGTACCTTGTTCCTCGATGAAATCGGTGAGTTGCCGCTGGAAGCCCAGGCGCGCTTGCTGCGCGTGCTACAAGAAGGCGAAGTGCGCCCGCTGGGATCAGTTGAATCGCGTAAGGTTGATGTGCGCTTGGTCGCTGCGACCCACCGCGACCTGCGCAAGCTATCCAAAGAAGGCAAGTTCCGCGAAGACCTGTATTTCCGCATCAACGTCGTGCAACTGGAGCTGCCGCCGCTACGCGAGCGTGGGCGCGATATTATCAATATCGCTGAATCCCTCCTGCAGCGTTACTGCGCCCAATTCAACAAACCTCAACTCAAGCTATCATCATCCGCAATAGACGCCATCATGAGTTACAACTGGCCAGGCAACGTGCGCGAGTTGGAAAATGCCATGCAGCGTGCGGTTATCCTGTGCGAGGACAGCACTGAAATTGGCGACCATTTATTGTCCATCGATATGGATTACCATGATTTGGACGACAATACCGGCAGCTCGCTGTTTGAGCCGGCGCGCCTCGCTACTCGCAGCAGTTCCAGCGTATCAACCGCACCGCAGGATTTGTCATTGGAAGACTACTTCCAGCGTTTCGTACTGGAACACCAGGACACCATGAGCGAAACAGAGCTGGCGCGCAAACTGGGAGTAAGCCGCAAATGCCTTTGGGAGCGTCGCCAACGTCTTGGCATTCCCCGCACCAAATCCTCTGCCGCCCTCACTACCGCCAAATAACCCTTTTTACTACAAATTTGATTTGAAAGTCCCCGGTTGCCTGCCAGCACCGGGGACTTTGCGTTTTAGTGACAGTTTTTTCGATAAATGCGCCAGCAAAGATGCATTTAATGCCAATCCGTTACCCCCAAACACGAGAGTGTTACCGCGCAAAAGGTGTTACCGCATTTGTCTGACGTAACAAAGATGTGACAAATATGTAACCCTTCGAAATAACAAAACGAAATAAGGAGCTCACCAAAAAACCTAACATGTTGTTTTAAATGAAGTTTCTTAAATTGGCACAAGTACTGCTTTTAGAGCGCCATAACAACAACAAACAATAAGAATTAAATGTGAAAATCTAATAACAACAACAAATAATAAAAAGCGTAATGAACTTAAAAATAACAACAATAGATAATAAGAAACTGAAACTGACTAATAACAACAAGAAACAATAAGAAACTGAAAACATAAGCACATAACAACAAGAAATAATAACAACAGAAATTGAATAACAATAACGAAAACAATAATTTAGATAGACAACGCTAGAATATAAAAGCAATAAGACAGTAAAAGTAAAGCGGATACTGACTAGGCACGGGATGGGATAGCACGCGAGATTGGATATGGGCACGGAAGCACCCATTGAATGCCGATTTAAGCACTCCGGTGCTCCCTCCTACGGGAAAGCGAAAGCTTTCCCGTTTTGCTTTCTAAGCTATGCCATTTATCGCATTTGCCCAATACAACCGACCCTTACCTCCGTATTTCTCCTCCTTTACCTATCGGTAACTCCACGCCGGACGTCAGGATTGTCGTAAAAAAACTCTGTGCATCTGCTAAACTCGCCGGTTTGTGCAACGACTGCCATTACCAGCGAGAAAACATGCTCAAACGCTTGCTAAACCTATTTACTTCAGGCGCCAAGGATTCCGGCAAGGCATCCACCCAACGCACGAGCGACGGGGCTGTCCTGATTCCGCGCGACCAACACAGCATCTCCCGCAAGAACATCAGCCCTGCTGCGATCAAGATCATTAAGCAATTGGACGATGCCGGTTTTGCCGCCTATCTAGTAGGTGGCGGAGTGCGCGATTT
>DATIDX010000182.1:0-2514 GCA_035456025.1 Cellvibrio sp.
CCGCTGCTGCCGATTATTGAATCATCGCTCGAAAGCAATAGGGCCTACGCCGATACCTTTGGCATCCACTTGGCACTCAAAGGTGTGCCCGCAGAGGTGCAAGTGAATATCGATGCGCAGCGCTTGCAGCAGGTGATGGCCAATCTTATTTCCAATGCTGTTAAATTTTCGCCCGCGGCGGGTACAGTTGAGGTCTGTGTGACCCGGCGCGGCGCGCAAGTTGAAGTGGCGGTGATCGACCATGGCCCGGGTGTTAGCGAGGAGTTCCGCGCGCGCATCTTTCAGAAATTCGCGCAGGCGGACTCATCGGATTCGCGCCAGCGCGGCGGTACCGGCCTCGGGCTATCGATCAGCAAGGCGTTTGTCGAACGCATGCACGGCACTATAGGGTTTGAATCGGAGCCCGGTAAGGGCGCCACCTTTTTTGCCACCTTTCCCATCGCAGAATCCGTTGCGCATCCACACCACAGCGCAGCACATTATTGATAGGTGATAACCAATGCCCCAGGAATTAACACGCATTTTGTATGTTGAAGATGATCCAGACATCCAGGCGATCGCGATGATGGTATTGGAAACCATCGGCGGTTTTACCCTCAAAGCCTGTAGCAGCGGTAGCGAAGCGCTGGAAAATGCAGTGCGGTTCAAACCGGATCTGGTGTTGCTCGATGTGATGATGCCGGGCATGGACGGCCCGGAAACGCTCAAAAGCCTGCGCAATTTCCCCGAATTGGCCAGCACGCCGGTGATATTTATGACGGCCAAGGTGCAGCCGCAGGAAGTGGAAGGCTATCTCAACCTCGGCGCCGTGGGGGTGATCGCCAAACCCTTTGATCCTATGACGTTGGCACAGCAGCTGCGCGACATTTGGGCGCGGCGATAGACAGGGGCAGGGCGATAGAAAGGACGCAGCAGTGTGTTGCGGCAATAAAAAATGCCGCCGCAAATTGCGGCGGCATCGAAGGAAACTGACTTAAGAGCGCGCAAGCGGCGCATGCAGTCGGTGCCTGCGCCCCGAGTAGCAACTTACTCCGAAGGCGTATTCTTGGGTGCATCGTTGCCAGAGCGAACATCGCGCGACTCCTCGCGTCCGTCCTGCTTGGCATTGCGCTTGTCCTGACGGCACTCGGCGTTGCTTTTCTGATCCTCCTGCCGGCAATCAACCTTCTTGGCGTGGGCATCCTGGCGACTTTCCTGCTTGGTGTCGCGCGCATCGCGGCGCTCCCGCGCGTTCTCCGTCGCATAGACCGAGGCGGTAACCATCAAGAGGCCAGTTGCAAGCGCGATGGCCTTGGCGAAAACAGTGAAACTGCTGGTTTGCGTCTTCATGTGCTGCTCCTATTAAATGAATGATCAGTAAACTGGATCTTCGCCACCGCATCAACCCGAGGCGACGCAGTTCGTGTGCGAACCCCTGCGCCATCTGGACACCTGGGGAAACTTCACTATAGGTCGCGCCTGCAGGGGAAACAAGTCACTCGACTTGGCAGCTGTTTTTGGGCTCGCCAAGATATGGACATACTTGCCGGAATCCTTACAATTCGCCTCCATCTTTCCACCTATCGAACACAGGGATTCAATAGTGCTCAATCTGATAATAAAGGACTTTACCGGCCAGGCCTACGAGCTGGTCGGACGCTCCGGTTCTCCGCTTTCGTCGTCAGCACAGCGTTACAATTGCAACGATGCCTATTCCACCTTCCGTTTTGTGGCCAAACTGCCATTTGCGCCCACGCAATGGATACAGGTGCTGGCGGGCACCCGTCAACGTTTGCCCGACCTGAGCAGCAGTCATTCCGGTGAGGTATATAACGCGGTTGCACAAGCGCTTGTATGGGGTGATTTAACCATCTACCAATTACCTGCACTGGATGCAGGAACCTGTGTGCCGGGCAAATACGGCTTTGGTTTACGCATTATCATAGGGCCCAAACCTCATAGCGCAACTTCGCTGGTTCCCGAAGCTATCACTAGCCCGGAAGATGCCCAACAACTATTGGATAAGCTTGGCATTAGCCCCCGAACATTCCTGGGCTATCTGACCAATGAAAATCTTTTTGATAGTTCGCAAAAAAGAAATCCACTCAACGAGGCCCTGCAGCTACTCGCCAGTGGTGAATTGCTCGCCTACAAGCTTCCTTTACCTCCAAAAGCAGTACCGACTAAAGCGGTAGAACTACTCCCTGCGACTGCAGCGGATAGACCTGTGCCTTTGGCGCCGGAGAGCACTGGTAAATCGGAACAGCCAAAGAAAACACCATCAACATTGGATGCCCGAAAAGGTGCACCGCCTAAATCTTTAGATGATGCCGAAGTGCGGCTCGGCAGCATGAAGCAAGAAATTGCCGACAATGGCTATAAGCCTAAGTATACAGACGAGGAATTGCTGCAACAGGCGCAGGCGGGAGAAGTGGCTAACGAGCGTTACCACGTGCGCTTTATGGAGACTGGACATCAATGGGATCGTGCCGACAGTGTTAAGGATGCGGATAATCTTACCGGTAAGCTGGGGAG
>DATIDX010000183.1:0-3584 GCA_035456025.1 Cellvibrio sp.
GGGGAGGACCTCGACCAGCGGTGCATTACGGTCGTAGTCGGTCTTGAAGTCGAGCAACGTGTTGAGCAGCGTGCCCCACTTGCCCTTGGTGATACCCACCGAGAACAGGAACAGGACCATGTGATCAGTGGTGCGCGAAGGCACGATCCCGTGACGTCCGATATACGCCGTGACGATGTCCGCCGGGATGCCGTGCTCGGCGAGTTGGCCGTCGTCCTGCATGCCCGGACACACGATGCCGAACTTGATCGGGTCGAGCATGCACCAGCCTTCGGGAATATCGCCGAATCCATGCCAGCTCTCGCCTGAACGCAACACCCAGCAATTCGGATCGGTAGTGAGCTGCTCAACGGGAGCCTTGTGGAAAGGTACGCGTTTACCAGTCTTGGGGTTGATCACATCCGGCGCATTCCAGGGAGCGAAGAACCAATCTTTCTTGGCGAGGAACTCCTGGTGTACGCGCGCAACAGCCAGGCGACAAGCAACTGCCTCATCGATGGTTTCTTGCGTCAATGCTTCACCTGCAGGGCCATCCATGATCGCCGCCGCCACATCGTTGGAGGCGATAAGTGCATAAAGCGGCGAGGTGCTCGCCTGGGTGCAATAAGCTTCGTTAAAACGACCATGGTCAATCGCACCGCGACCATCGCGGATATGGATAAACGAGGTTTGCGACAGGGCTGCCAGCAACTTGTGAGTTGAGTGAGTAGCGAACACCGTCGGGCCGTCTTTGGGATGGGTAGACGGGTCATTGCGCATCGCAAAGCGGTCGCGATACAGCGGGTTGAAACGGGCGTAGCCGTACCAGGCTTCATCGAAATGAATGCGGTCAACACTTTTGGCGAGGCGCGTTTGCGCTTCGTCGGCGTTGTAACACATGCCGTCGTAGGTACAGTTGGTCAGCACCGAGTAGACCGCGCGCTTAGGCCCGGTCGCCTTGGCCAAAGGGTTGTCACTGATACTCTTGGCGATGGCTTTGGGTTCCAGCTGTTGCGGTGGGATGGGGCCGATAATGCCGTAACGGTTGCGGGTAGGCATCAGGAACACCGGGATACCGCCAGTATTCACCAGCCCCTGCTCGATGGATTTGTGACAGTTACGGTCGCAAAGTGCGAGCTCGTTATCGCCCACGCAGGCCGACATAATCGTGCGGTTGGAGGCAGAGGTCCCGTTAGTAACTGTGTACGAGCGATGAGCGCCAAACACGCGCGCGGCGTAGCGCTCACTTTCACCCACCGGACCACTGTGGCCGAGCAGTGACCCCAGCGCGCCGCGCTCGATACCCATATCCGTACGGAATAAATTTTCACCAAAAAAATCAAAAAATATGCGCCCTACCGGCGACTTCAAAAATGCCACTCCCCCCTGATGTCCAGGCGCTGCCCAGGAATATTCCAGTTCACGGTCATAGCGCGCCAAAGCAGCTGCATAGGGTGGCAATAATTCACGGATGTAGCGGTCAATCGATGCAACCACTCGCCCGCTGATAAATGCGGCCGTATCTTCGAGAATCCACACAAATTCGTCGGCATGTGTTGCAACTTCAACACTGACGGAACCGGCGAGGTTTTTACTGGCAAGCAGGAAAATTGAAATTTTAGTATTGCGTTTGCGCACTTGGCTCAACAGACGAGTCGCTAATTCAAGGGCGTCTGGATCAGTACTTGCGTGAGTCCAGTTAACCAGTATGCAGTGAATACCGGCATCTGACTCGGCAGTGGCTACCCCATCCTCGTAGGACAGAGCTTCAACGACGGTGATTGAGCGCGCTTCTAATTCAGCGACCAACGCACGCACGTTGCGGGTGGCAGCACTGGACGGGCCAGCAAGGCCTTGGTCGACCAGCAGGACTCGACGAGCGAGTACCCCATTTCCTCTAGGTTGCAGCATTTACATATCTCCATGTCGAATTTTCAATTCAGCGCAAACAATATAGCTAAAAAACCTGATTTGTCGCCAAGCTGAATAACATCGGAAATATGGAGAGGTTGTATTGCAGGGCGAAACTGGTAGATGGATTTTAAGGTTGCAAAATTGTTACAAAATTTAAAAAAAACGAAATGTTTACTGCTAAGTGTTTTTGTAAAAAATGCAAAAAAAGGAAATAAAAAAATCGTTTTTCAGCAAACGGGAATATCTAGCAAACACCTGAAAGCTTGCGGGGGGGCGGGGGGATGATCGCAGGACGAAAAAAAATTGAAAAGGTGAAATTGTATTTTTAAAAAATTAAAATTTTTTTTAACTGATGAAATATTACAAGATGAAAACATATTAGATTAGGGTTCAAATAACAGCTAAAAATGAGTGATTTTTAATAACCAAAGTGAATATAAATAATATTTTTAATTTAAAATTAATATCTAAAACAATGAAAATAAATTGATTGACACCATAAGGATTATATAAAAATGAATAAATATGCGCCAAAATCTCATTAATTATTTATTAAACGAGGGCTCATATTCCAAAAACATAATGAGAATAGGCTTACAAACTCTCAAATAGTTATGAATAAAAATTAGCCGATAGATGGATTAGCGCAAGATGTCAAGTGAGGCGTTTACGAAACCATTCCAGCGCTAAAATAGCAAGCCAAGCATAGAGGGTGATCACTACAAACAGGCTAAAGCGCATCGCAAATGCCTTGTAAACATCCTTGCCGCTGGCAATATCTTCCAGCGCAGGCCCGACCAGAATAAGCAGGGTCACCAATACGTTGATCCAGAAAGAAGGAGGGAAGCGCGTCTTGCTAACGCCGAATAACTTACTGCCAATGTAAATGCTCAACAGCAACATCCACAGGAAATACATCCATAAATTCGGCCACATTTTCAGGGCGAACCAGAAAAGGATGGAAAACAAACCCGCCAGAAAAGTGGACTCCAATAATTCACGCCCAAACGCCCGTGCGTTGGTTTCTGTGCTCTGCTGCCCCATCAACACAGATTTCATAATGGCGGGGATGTAGAAAGCGGGGTTAGTAAAGGCCAGCATAACCGCCGGCATTACGATCAGAGTCGCGCGCAATGCTTGCCACTGGGCCTGTTCAGGAGCGATCGCAGGTGGAGGTTTGGGTTTGACTTCGGCTGGGTCCTCAGGGAACAACGGATACACCAGCCACTGGCTGATAACAGTCAGGATAATTCCCACTAATATCGCTGAAATAACAGTCGACGCCAAGGTTTCGTTTGCTAACCCGGCTGCAGGGACTATGGCTAGCCCCATCGTAAGGAAAGTGCTGGGCAAGACTTTTCCCTTGGCGACAGCTAAGTAAGTACCGACGAAAAGTCCCACAGCGATCAGCATAACTGCCGCAGCGGGATAGTTCTGTAACAATGGAATCAACGCGATACCGAACCCAAGGCTTATGGATGCGAGCAAGAGCAATGCAATTGCGCCTTTTACCGGAATGGGTGGGCCAGGTATTGAAGTAAGAATGATTGCAAACAGGGGTGTAAAAAACGGCATAGGCGCGCCAAACGCATAAGCCAGCAATAGCGAGATGGCCACTACGCTGCCAAAACGGAATGTGCGCCGTGCGCCCAGCGGCATAAGCGCCGGGCTCCCACTGGCCAGCCGATTAG
>DATIDX010000184.1:0-8783 GCA_035456025.1 Cellvibrio sp.
CTTGCTGGGCGATAGCACCGACAGTGGTAAAAATCTGCGCGATACCGGGAATATCACGAATAGCATTGCGCGCTTCTTCAGTTTTCAATTCAGTGCTCTGCAAGCTGTTGCCTGGCGGAGTTTCCAGTCGCACAAAAGTCATACCCTCATCGGCCGCTGGAATAAAACCGGCGGGGAGCAAACCGGCCAAACCGATGGACACGAAAAAAAATACCGTGCCCGCCGCGAGTGTGGTTTTGCGATGCTGCAAACACCAGCCCGCCATTTTTAAATAAAGTTGGTTTAACTTGCCGTTATTTTCATGCTCACGTTTTTGTTTGTCGGTGGGTGCTTTGAGCAAATAAATCGCCGTCATGGGCGTGACGATACGCGCAACCAATAGCGAAATCAGTACCGCGATTACCAGCGTCCAACCGAATTGTTTAAACACTAAACCAGGTATGCCACTCATCAGCGCCGTGGGTAAAAACACCACTACTAAAGTTGCAGTAGTGGCGACTACTGCCAAGGCAATTTCATTCACTGCATCAATAGTCGCCTGCTTCACGGATTTGCCCATGTGCTGGTGCCGCGCAATATTTTCTACTTCCACAATGGCATCATCCACCAACACGCCCACCACCACGGCCATCGCCAATAAAGTAATGGTGTTGATGGAGAAATCGGCCCAGGACATGATCGCAAAGGTGGGGATAATCGATAAGGGCAGGGCAATCGCGCCGATCAAGGTTGCGCGCCAATCGCGTAGAAAGAAAAATATCACCAGGATCGCGAGCAGCGCGCCCTCGTACAACATATTCATTGAGCCGTGATATTGATCCAGAATTTTCGGCACCGATGAACGGATAAGTTGGAAAGAAACTTCGGGATGCTGTGCGACCAGTTCGTTAATCATCAGCTCAACATCTGCCGCGAGTTTGGTTTCATCAAAACCTTTCGCGCGAATTACTTGAAAACCAATCGCCGGTTTACCATCCAGCAATGCGGATTGCATGCGCTCGGCATGTGTATCCAAAACGCGCGCCACTTGCCCCAGGCGTATTGTTCTTGATGTAGTTTCTTGTTGTGCATTGAGGCCGAGTGAAATGGGTAATTGTTCCAGTTCAGCCACGGTCTTTAAGGTGGCGATGGTGCGCACGCCTTGTTCGCTGCCGCCGAGTTGGCTGCGGCCGCCTGAATTCTCCTGTTGGATTTGTTTGAGCGTGAGCGAAATATCGGTCGCGGTTACACCCAATGCGTTGAGTTTAATCGGATCGACTTGCACCTGGATTTCGCGGGTTACGCCGCCCAAGCGATTAAATTGGCCGACGCCACGCACCGATTTCAGTTTTTTGGCGAGGGTGTTATCGACATACCAGGACAGTTCTTCTTCCGATAGATTTGGGCTGGATACTGCATAGGTCACGGTCGGGTTATCCGCGCCCATTTCGAATTTGGCGACCTGTGGCTCCAGTAATTCGGGCGGGAGATCGCTGCGGATTCCATCGAGCGCGGCTTTCACTTCGCTCACGGCTTCGGTGAGATCTTTGGCGAAATCAAACTCCACCATCATGTTCACATTGCCGTGGGAAACCGTGGTGTAAGTGTGGCGCAGCAACTGCAAATTCGCGATGGCATCTTCTGCTTTGCGCGCAACCTCTGTTTCAAGCTGTGCAGGCGCCGCACCGGGTTGGCTGAGCGACACAGTGACCATGGGTAAATCCAGATCGGGAAAATCTTGCACGTTGAGCTTGTGAAAACCCCAAAGCCCCGCCACGGTCAATAAGATAAAAATTAAAATCGCGGCGCTGGGATTGCGCAGTGACCAGGTGGCGAGATTCATGGCGTAGCTCCTGCGCTTACTGCGCTGGCAACGCTGGTTTTGTTCACGGCAATCTTATCGCCATTATTTAGAAAGCCTGCGCCTTCCAATACCAAAATATCGCCCGCGTTAATACCCGAGAGTAATTCGATCTCCTGTTGTTGGCGACGACCAAGACTGACCAGAACCTGTTCGGCGATTGCATTATTGGTGTTAGGATTTTTTACGCGGAATACCCAGGTTTTTCCGTCTTTAATTACCAGGCAATTGGCGGGCGCGATAATCGCGGGGGCGCTGCCAATTAATATCATGCCCTCGACATAAGTGTTCACTGCCAACTCGGGCGTGCCATCTAATAGGATGCGCACTTTCGCCAGGCGCGAACCGCTGCTCAGTTGTGGGGAAACACTGCGGATAGTTCCGCTCAAGAGCGTTTGGTCGGCCAGTGTAATCTGCGCCTTCATGCCTGGTTTTACACGATTGAGCTCGGCAGCATCTATCTGCGCTACCCACTCGATTTTATTTTGGTGTAGTAGCCTGAACAGCATCGCGCCGCTTTGAGGTACTTGCCCTAATTCCAGGTTGCGCTCCAACACTTTTCCCGCATCGGGCGCGGTGACTGTGGCATCAGCTAATTTAATTTCCGCCAGGGTCAGTGCTGCTGCCGCTTGTGCGCGCGTCGCTTCTGCCGCTGCCGCCTGGGTGGCTACCGAATCGTATTCCTGTTCGCTCAACACTTGTTTTAATTTGAGCTGCTGCATGCGTTTAAGGTTGCTGTTGGCGTTTTGTAAATTGGCACTGGCGAGCGCAAGGTTTGCTTTCGCTTGCGCAACTTCAGCGCGCAAGAGGCGATCATCAAACCGCGCAAGGACTTGTCCTTTGCGCACTGTATCGCCCTCAACCACTGCCACTTCCGTTGCACCAACGCCATTGGTTTTAGCGCTGAGAATCGCCACTTCCCAAGGGAGTATTTCGCCCTGCGCTGGAATTGATATCGCCCAAGTTGCCGTTTTTGCTTGAGTAGTCGTGACTTGAATACCCTGCGTTGGTTGATCGCTTTTGTCTTTGTCATCCGCAAGCGATGTTAACGACACTGACAATAACGATACAGCCATTAGCAATCTGCCCAGAATATAAAAACTGCGCGGGCGGATGGCCCCGGAGTTGTTATCGCGCGCTGCAAACATGGAAAAAATCCTTGAGATGAAATTAATAAACCGATGAATATTCATTGTGCCGCTCGTTGCTATTACGCAGATGGCAATGGCGTGACGCATTGCTTTAAATAATCACATGCCGTTTTCATAACACCGCGCGCCACTTGCTCCGATGCCTCCGAGTTTTGCTGCATATGCATGAGCGCAGCGCCTATCATGGTGGCGCGCATAAAATGCAAAGTAGCTTCATCGGTTTGATAGCCGAATTTCGCCAGCAGGCGGTGAAAATTCTGGCGCATATCCAGGTCGGCTTGAGCAAACCACTCGGCTAGGGACGGGTCTTCATCTTTGGCAACGGTCAATGCCAGCATCAAGTGCGGCATCGTCTTGGATAACGGCAGGCTCATCATGAAGCTTTCAAGTGACGACCACGACAGTGAACCTGCCTCCAGCTCGGCTGCCCTTATAGCGGTCATCCGCTCTTTGGTTTCTTCAACGACTGCTTTTAGCAAATCCGTCCGGGTGGGGAAGTGATAGGTCAAATTGCCTTGGCTGACGCCAGCGACCTCGGCAACCCGGGTTTGGGTTAATGCGGGAAAGCCGTGATCCATGAGCACATCCAGCGCCGCATTGAGTATTTTTTGCTTGGTCTTCACGGGAATCTCACCTCTTCTTGCGTTACCTTGAGCCTGATTTAGGTAAAAATACCAATTTTAGGTAAAAATACCAATATTTATTTTTAATTACAGGAGAGCCTCATAAGTGCAGGCGACAAGCGGTCAGGCACGGGAGGGATATTGGCGGCGCGCAGGAGCTGGAAATCAAAACAGCCCACACGCGGTAAGGCGGGTGGACTGCAGGTATTTCGGGGGTCGGGTTTGTCGATGTCGTGACGGAGAGGGATTACAAGGCGTCGAGGGGGATTGAAGTTACTTCAATATCTTCTTTATTTACCGCGTAGCTCACCCATACCTGATTATTCCACAGAATACTTTTAGGGTAGCTGTAGCCGATGCGTTTGTATTTCCCTTGGTACAACATGGGTGGCAATTCTTGTTCGCTACGCAATAAAAATGCGCGGTCAAATAATTCGCCAGCGCGGCTTAAGGTAATTGTCAGTGGTGTGCGGGTTTTAGTCCCGCTGGGATTGTTAATTAAAAACGCGCGGCCATCGGGCAAGTTGCCGGCGCTTTGTTTGGCGCGTGAGTCGGGCATATTGGTGGCCATGGGAGTCGACCAGGTTTTGCCATTGTCGCTACTGGTTGATGCCAACACCCTAAAGCTGCTGGCCTGATCGCGAAATACCATCACCGGATTTTTGGCAGCGGTTAAAAACCAGCTGGGTTCCAGTTCGCGGCTAATGCCGGGTTGATGCGGGAGATTTTTCATTGCGCCCGGCGTCCAACCGCTCAATCCTTTTTTATCATCGGTGTAAAAAGGTTTGGCAATCAAACCGGGTTGGTGATGAATCGCGGTGAGGATTCTACCCTTGGGCAAAATTTTTAAATCTTGTTCGATAACACCATCGACAGGTTTGCCTTGATGATCAAGCAGGCGCGCGGGTTGAGACCAGTGCATACCGTCTTCGCTGGTGATGTATTCAACGTATCCCCCTTTCGGTTGCATGTTGGTGGGCCAGACATTAATAAATGCGATCAAGGTGTTGCCATAACTCCACCAGCCGCCGTTAGTGACAAGCACATCTTTACGCGCGACGACTAGCGTTTGGGGTTCGCTCCATGTGTTGCCATCAATGCTGCGGCTGTAGAGAATTTTTGTTTCAGGCGCATCTTCATCTTGCTGCGAACTTTGCCATTGGATAAATAATTCATTCTTAAATGGAAACAGCACTGCCCCGTGATTGTATTGCGCAGTGCCTGCTTTGGCTTTAAACACCGAATGATGGTTAATCGATTTTGGTTTTTGCAGGCCAAAATTATCGGTTTGGGATTTATCAAACAGTGAATCGGAAATAGAAAACGGCGCAGGAGTTTTTTCAACGGTTGTTGAGGGAGCGCAAGCCGTGACCAGTAATGATAAAAGTAACGATAAGGTAACTGTCCAATATTTCACTGCAACACTCCCAAGCCAAGATGAGTGCGACTATAGCGCGCAGGCGAGGTGATGTTAAGCCCGTAGCTACTGTGACAAATGCGCTAGCTATAAATTAAAAATCCCGCAGGTAGTTAGCCTGCGGGATTTTTGTTTGTGCATCTGATCAATCAAATATTGTTGATTATCAGGTTCTGTAGCGTTCCAACCAGTGCGCGTAAGATGCGGGCAAAACCCACGCTGGTTTTTCAACACCCAATTCGCGCGCGGCTTGATATGGCCAATGCGGGTTGGCGAGGTGTGGGCGGCCAATCATTACCAGATCCAATTGTTTATTTGCTACGGCTTGCTCTGCTAATGCGGGAGTACTGAAACCCCATGCAGATGAAACCGGCAGGTCTGCTTGGTTGCGAATTTTTTCGGCGATGGGTGCGAGAAACGCTGGTCCCCAAGGGATGTTTGCATCGGGTGTGGAAAAGCCGACGCTCACGCTCAACATATCCAGGCCATTCTTGCGCAATTGTTTGGTTAGCTCGATGGATTCGGCGAGTGTTTCTTCATCGCGGCCATCATATTCAATCACACCAAAGCGTGCGGTCAGGGGCAAATTTTCTGGCCACACATCGCGTACTGCCGCGAGTGTTTCCAATAAAAAGCGGCTGCGGTTTTCAAGGCTGCCACCGTATTCGTCGGTGCGTTTGTTGGCGTGGATAGAGAAAAAACTTTGCGCTAAATAACCGTGCGCAAAATGCAATTCCAACCATTCAAATCCAGCATCGCGTGCGCGCTGTGCAGCTGCGGCAAAATCGGCGCACACACGTTTAATATCGTCGATACTCATTTCGCGCGGTGTTTTATCCAAATCGCCGCCGAAGGCAATAGCCGAGGGTGAAATGGTGTCCCAGCCGCGTGGATCGTTTGCGGGAATATGGTCGTCACCTTCCCATGGACGATTGGCGCTGGCTTTGCGGCCGGCGTGTGCAATCTGGATTCCGGGAACGGCGCCGGCTTTTTTAATTGCGCTGGCGATTTGCGCAAGACCAGCGGCATGCTCATCACTCCACAAGCCCAAGCAGCCGGGAGAAATGCGGCCTTCAGGGGATACTGCTGTTGCTTCGACAATCACCAAGCCCGCACCGCCGCGCGCAATGCTGCTGTAGTGCGCAAGATGCCAGTCGTTGCTGAGGCCGTCGGTGGCCATGTACTGGCACATGGGTGGCACAGCGATGCGGTTGCGTAATTCGATACTCTTCAATTTAAAAGGGGTAAATAGTTCAGACATGTGTGTCTCCAGAGGAAGCAGGTTTTACTGCACGCGTTCGTAAAATCAAATTCGTGGAGTGCAGAGTAACTGCTCTTCAGGTATATAAAAATTTCTATTTTCTTATGAATGTCATCATGAAACTTTATATCTGGAGTTGGTGATCAATGATGAGTGAGTGATAGGTGAGCGATGGGCGATAAAAAGTGGCGGGTTAATCGGTAATAAATAATTCAAACAGCAGGTCGCGAATCCAGCGCTGTGCCGGGTCTTTGTGGGTTCGCTCATGCCATGCGGCCATCAGTGCAAAACCTTCAACCGGAAGCGGTGTTTCTTGTGTTGCCAGTCCATCGAGGTGCTCAACCAAACGTTTGGGAACAACGGAAATCAAATCGCTGGCGCGGACGATATTGGTCATCACCAAAAAAGATTTTACCGAGAGCATCACCTGCCGTTCGCGCCCGATTTTTGCCAGGGCTTCATCAGTCGCGCCGCTAAAACAACCACCGTTGTAGGAGAAAAGTGCGTGTTCGAGGCGGCAAAATTCATCGAGTGATAAGGGCGTTTTTGCAGCGGGATGTTCGTCGCGCATCACGCACACATATTCTTCGTCGAATAAACGGCGCGCATGCAAATCGGGTGGGCTATTTGCGGGGCTTAACAACACTAATTGGAGATCGCCGCGCTCCAGTTGCGCGTGCAAACTTTCGTTTTCAATTGGCAGTAACGCCACGCGAATATTCGGCGCACGCTTTTTTAATTCCAGTACAAAGGGGACAGCTACGGCTTGCAACGCATAGTCGGTTGCTGCGATAGATAAAGTCATTTTTGCAGTGAGTGGGTCGAATTCGGCGGGCGTGAGCAGCACGGCGATTTCCGCCAAGACTTGCTTGACCGGCGCGGCTAACTCCAGCGCGCGTTGGGTGGGTACGACCCCGCGCTGCGAGCGCACAAACAGCGGATCATCAAAGCTTTCGCGCAAGCGCGTCAGCATGCCGCTCATCGCCGGTTGTGTAAGCGATAGTCGCTCCGCCGCGCGCGTTACGCTGCGTTCGTCCAGCAACGCATCCAGCGCTTTCAATAAATTCAGGTCGATGTTTTTTATGTCGCGCATCAGGTTCACATCCGGCGAATAGAGGTTGCCAGTATGCACCACTTCCGCCGGCATTTTTCACAGCGCTTTTGTTGGATTTTTTAAACCGTTTCGCGCAGAAGCTTGTCGGTAGTGGCCAGCATGCTGGTATTGATATCGGCGACTTTGGTGCAGCCGGATAAGGCCATAGCCACGCGCATTTCTTTGGCAAAGAGTTCGATAATTTCTTTCACTCCGCGTTTTTGTCGCGCCGCCAATGCGTACACCCAAGGGCGGCCGATCATCACCATTTTGGCGCCCAGCGCCATGGCGCGGACGATATCCAAACCGGAGCGCACGCCGGAATCCAGGATCAGGCTGAGCTCATCGCCCACGGCATCGGCGATGCGCGGCAGGGCTTTGATTGATGAAAGTGCGCCATCCAACTGGCGGCCGCCGTGGTTGGAGACGATTAAGCCATCGCAGCCAATGGCTTTGGCCTGGCGGGCATCATCGGCGTCGAGTATGCCTTTGATAATAAATTGGCCATCCCACTCGGCGCGGATGCGGTCGATGTCCGCCCAGGTTACAGTAGGGTCAAAGTTCGCGCCCAGCCATGCCCAAAAATCATCGATGCCCGCCTTTTCACCCAGCACCGGCACAATGTTGCCCAAACAATGCGGACGACCGAGCAGGCCCACATCCCACGCCCAGTGAGGTTTGGTCAGGACTTGCCCGACGCGGGTGAGTTTGCGCTGCCACAAGCTGCCACCCGATAAACCCGAGCGCATATCGCGGTAGCGGGTGGCGGGGACTGGCATATCAACAGTAAAGAGCAATGTATTGGTGCCTGCGGCTTTGGCACGGGCGAGCATTTCGCGCAGGAAGCCGCGGTCGCGGATCATATACAGCTGGAACCACACCGGATTTTTGACTCCGGCGCGCACCTCATCTATCGAGCAGGCCGATACGGTCGACAGGCAAAAAGGGATGTTCGCTTCTTCCGCCGCCTGTGCCGCTTGTACTTCGCCGCGCCGCGCGTTTAAACCGGCGATGCCCACCGGCGATAACCCCAGCGGCAGCGCAAATTTCTGACCAAACAAGCTGGTTTCGGTAGCCACATTAGAGATATCGCGCAGCACCCGCTGGCGCAGTGCTATCTGTTGCAGGTCGAGTTGGTTATTGCGCAGGGTGGTTTCGCTGAAGGCGCCGCCATCAATATATTCAAACAGGAAATGCGGCAAGCGTTTGCGGGCGAGGGTGCGGTAGTCATCGATATTGGCGAGGATCATAGGGTTTAACTCGTACTAAAATTGTTATAGTTTCTATGACTCTATGTTAGCATCTTTTATGTATAAACCTTCTTTTACAAATGAATCGAGCTGCGGATTAAATCCGCTTAACTCAATTTTGTAACTGGTTTTGCAATTCAGGTTTATA
>DATIDX010000185.1:0-14122 GCA_035456025.1 Cellvibrio sp.
TGTTTGTCGACAAAAGCCAGCCCGCTCGCACCGTAGATAATCCACTGCCCGCCGACGCAGAGCACGAACGTGGTCGCCAATACCAGCGCATAACTCACGCAACCGGCGCGCACGTGATCCTGCTGACCCAACCAAAAACGCAGACGGCACAGCAGAATCGCACTGAACACTACTATCCACTGCACCTGCACCGAGATAAGCGCGAACTTCTCCCAGTTAAAATTCTGCAGGCCGGATGAAGCGCTGATGGTGAGTAATACCGCCAACAATTCCGCCACCAATACCAACAAAAATACCGATTGGCTGCTGCATAG
Source organism: Cellvibrio sp. (assembly GCA_035456025.1). GTDB lineage: Bacteria > Pseudomonadota > Gammaproteobacteria > Pseudomonadales > Cellvibrionaceae > Cellvibrio. The sequence continues at coordinate 315 of DATIDX010000185.1, forward strand.
ATCCGGCAAAAACGGTGTGCCCGGCTCCGCCGGAAGCGCGCGCGCGGGTTTCGCACTGGCGGCGGCATGGGGGCCGGGCTTGGTTTCGTTATCGGGCGCTTTCATCGGTTGGAGCGACTTCCATTATTAGGTCTTTAACGGCGGCATTGTTAGGTCTTTTAAAAGGGCATTGGGCTATAATGCGCGACCCCGGCGCCCGGAGCCTTAGCTACATTAGGTGCCAAGGTAAATGGTAGCCTAATCGCGCCCGCCAACTCCTTCATTATTTAAAGATTGTGGACACATCCTCATGAGCCAAAACGATCAGCCCATCAAACCCTGGGGCGGCCGCTTCAGCGAAGCGACCGACGCCTTTGTCGAGCGTTTTACCGCCTCCATCGGTTTTGATTACCGCCTCTACCACCACGACATCAACGGCTCTATCGCCCACGCCACCATGCTCGCCAAAGTCGGCGTGCTGACCGAGGCCGAGCGCGACCAAATCATTACCGGTCTGGAAGAGATTCGCGCGGAAATCGTCGCCGGTAAATTTACCTGGTCGGTCAGCCTTGAAGATGTGCACATGAACATCGAAGCGCTGCTCACCCAGCGCATCGGCATCACCGGCAAAAAGCTTCATACCGGACGCTCGCGCAACGATCAAGTTGCCACCGACATCCGCCTCTATTTGCGCGACGAAATCGATGCAATCGCCAAAGAGCTGACCCGCCTGCAACAAGGTTTGCTGCAAGTGGCCGAAGCCAACGCCGATACCATCATGCCCGGTTTCACCCATTTGCAAACCGCACAGCCAGTGACTTTTGGCCATCACCTGCTGGCCTGGTTTGAAATGCTGCAGCGCGATTTCGGCCGCCTGCAAGATTGCCGCAAGCGCGTTAACCAATCGCCACTCGGCGCCGCTGCATTAGCAGGAACGACTTATCCAATCGACCGCGCCTACACTGCGCAATTATTGGGTTTTGATGCACCGACCGAAAACTCGCTCGACTCGGTGAGCGACCGCGATTTCGCCATCGAATTCGCCGCCTTCGCCAGCATCCTGATGATGCACTTGTCGCGCGCGAGCGAAGAGCTGGTGCTTTGGACTTCATCGCAATTCAGCTTTATCGATTTGCCCGATCGCTTCTGCACCGGCTCCTCGATCATGCCGCAAAAGAAAAACCCGGACGTACCCGAACTGGTGCGCGGCAAAACCGGCCGTGTGTATGGCCATTTGACCGCGCTGCTGACGCTGATGAAATCCCAGCCCTTGGCTTACAACAAGGACAACCAGGAAGATAAAGAACCGGTGTTTGATGCAATCGATACCGTAAAAGATTGCCTGCGCGCCTTCGCCGACATGGTGCCCGCGATCCAGCCGCGCAAAGAGAAAATGTACGAAGCCGCCAAACGCGGATTCTCGACTGCGACCGATCTGGCCGATTACCTTGTCCGTCGCGGCGTACCCTTCCGCGATGCGCATGAGATTGTCGGCAAATCAGTCGCCCACGGTGTACAGACGGGTAAAGATCTCTCAGAGATGAGCCTCGGCGAGCTGCAAAGCTTCTCCCGCGTCATCGAAGAGGACGTATTTAAAGTGCTGACCCTCGAAGGCTCAGTCGCCGCCCGCAACCACATTGGCGGTACTGCACCTACGCAGGTGCGCGCGGCTGTTGAACGCGCGAAAGCCAGCCTGCTAAACCGTCGTTAAGTTACGCTGAAGATCGCCAAGCCGCGCACGCAACTGCGCGGCTTTTGTTGTATTAGTTTCGCCCAATCGCTTCGCCCGCAGCGAAAATTGTACCCGCGTGGCGGCGCCGAACTCATCGCTAGATTCCTCCATCAAACCACTGGTATTTGCATTGAAATGAACTAGCCTTTAAGTCTGGCAGGTTGTTTTTTGCCCAGCAAAAGCCGAGGTGCTGAAAAGGGATGAGTAGAAAATCATTGCATTCAGGGGAATCTGAAGAAGAACTGGCAGCTAGAATTCAGCTGCTGGAAGATGAGCTCGCCTCGTTAAAACAAGCCCTGCAAACTCAAAGTGCTATACGTCAGTTGCGCGCATCTGCTGTCGGCGATCACAACGAGGGCGCGCTGGATGCGCCGGCGCCGAGCATCCGCGGCAATGTCGGCGATAGCGAAGGGCCCACTTTCGATGAAAGCTGGGTGATGGAAACGCTCAAATTTTTGGTGAAGCAGCAGGATGTCAAAAGTACCCTGCAGGTGTTAACCCATGTGGGGAAACTGCTCAATCTGCGCGAAATCGGCCTCTGGGGATGGGATGCGCATGCAGCGGCGGCCAGCCTGTTGAATCAGTGGGCAGCACCGGATCTGGACGAGTGCACCCGCCAGCGCCTACAAGATCCCGACTGGCTCCATTTTCTACTTAAACCCGAATCCAGCTACCTACGCCAGTTGCGCGATGCAGATACCCTCATACTCACGGCCACTGACCATGATATGGCAGCTGCCACCCAGAGCCTGCGCGCACTGAATATTTACAACACCCTGATCATTCCGCTGTGTGAACAAAGCCAACTGCGCGGCTTCATGACCTTACACCGCGACAATCCGCGCACCTGGCACCCGCAAGATACTAAAGCCCTGAGCAGTCTGCTCGGTTGGCTGTTCCGGTTTATGCACCAGCAAGAACAACTGCGTGTGATGAGCGATCGCGACACCCGCTACCAATACGCGATGGAGGCGACCAGCGATGGCCTGTGGGATTGGAATTTGCTCACCAACAAAATTTATTTCAGCCGCAGCTACCTGCGCATGCTCGGTTACGACTATGAAGACTTGCCGGGCAATCTGGATACCTTGCGCGATTATTTCGTCCACCCCGATGACGTGGACGCAATGCTCTGCGAATACCAGACCGCGATAGACAACCATGCCGACTCATTGCAATTACAATTTCGCATGCTGCACCGCAATGGCAATCTTATCTGGGTGCATTCCAAAGCCAAATTTTTTGAGCGCGACCAACAGGGCCGCGCCAGCCGTTGCGTGGGCGTGAACACGGATATCTCCGATTTTATGAGCTCGCGCGAGGAACTGCTGAGCGCCAAAGCCCAGGCCGATCTCGCGAGCAAAACCAAAAGCGAATTCCTCGCGCGCATCAGCCACGAAATCCGCACGCCTATGAATGCGATTATCGGCATCGGCTATTTGATGCACGACACCCAACTTGATGAGCAGCAGCTGAGCTACCTCAGCAGCATTAATTCAGCCGCCGATTCACTGCTACAAATCATCAACCAGCTGCTCGATTTTTCCAAAATCGAAGCAGGCCGCGTGATCCTCGAATACGCGCATTTTGATCTCGACCAATTATTTGAAAAATTATCGCGTCTGTTTGAAATCAGCGCGCTGCATCGCTCAGTTGATATTGTGTATGACCTCAAGCCGGATGTGCCGCGTTTTTTGCGCGGCGATGCCTCGCGCCTGAGCCAGATCCTCGGCCATCTCATCAGCAATGCCTTCCAATATTCCAACACCAACCAGGTCATAGTACGAGTGGCGCGTCAGAGTCAAAACGCGCGGCAAGTCATGTTGCAATTCACGGTGGAAGATACCGGACTAGGAATGACTGAAGAAAAATTGGCGCACATCAAGGAGCGTTTGGTATTTAACAAGCACACACCGGAGACAGAAAAAAATACCTATGGCCTCGGCATTTGCAGCCACCTTGTGCATTTGATGCAGGGGGAATTTGATATTGAATCCAGCCTCAACCAGGGCTGCAAGGTAAACTTCAGCGCTGCGTTTGAACACAGCCATCTCGGCGAAAAAACACTGATCAACCATCCGCGTGATTTAAATAGCATCCGCACTTTAATCGTGGATGACAACACCATCGCGCGCACCATTATCGCGAGCACAGCACGCAGCATCCATTTGCAAGTTGATGAAATTGACAATCCGATCAGCGCAATTGAGCGCATCCGCCAAGCCGACAATCTCGGCCAGCCCTATCACTTTGTGCTGCTCGACTATCGCATGCCCTCCATGAATGGCTTGCAGCTGACCGGATTAATTAAATCAGACCGCAGCCTCAAACAAAAACCGCGCGTGTTTTTAATTTCCTCCTATCATCGCGACGAAATTTCCAGCGCTGATCCCAACGCCATTTTAGTGGATGAATTCCTGAGCAAACCGGTCAGTGAGTCGCGCTTGTTCGACGCCATTAGCCAGGCGATTGGCCGAGAGCAATTGTTGCAGGACATCAGCCCCGAAATTATCACTCCCAGCGAAACCCAGGAGTTGCTGGAGAATGCCCATGTATTAATTGCCGAAGATAATATCGTCAACCAGCAAGTTATCCGCGGCATTCTCAAGAAGAAAAAAATCACCACTGTCATTGCCGCCAATGGCATAGAGGCACTCAAACTACTGGAGAGCACCAGCGAACCTTTCGATGCAATACTCATGGATTTGGAAATGCCGGAAATGGATGGCATAGAGGCCACGCGGCGAATTCGCGCGGGCCAATTGCGCGTCAGCAGTTTGCAACAAAATATTCCTATTATTGCCGTCACAGCCCAAGCCATGCGCGGTGACCGCGAGCGCTGCCTGGCAGCGGGGATGAACGGCTATTTATCCAAACCGGTCAATCCGGAATTACTTTACACTACACTCGCCGATATTTTGCGCAAGAAAAAAGTCGCTAATAATAATCCGCAGCATTAACACCTATGCATTCACACCCGATAGACATACACAACATTGACGATGGTGTTGATCGCAAACAACTCAACCAACTCAAGCAGCGCTTCCTGGATCTAAACCAACTGCGCCACCAGCGCACTTGTGCGGCACTGCCAGAGCGTCAACACCAATTCTTGCAAGTATTGCCGCTGTTGTTTCATGTCAACCACCCGATGTTACCCGGCTATATTTCCCACAACACACCGGCCGGTGTATACAACTATATCCCCAATGAAGAGGAATTGCGCTTCGCAAAAATCCTGGCGCGCAGTTTCCACTATCAACGCGATTTGACAGAAAAAAAATATGCAATTGATGCGCTCTTCCTTATGGGCAGCGTGGGCACTATCGCGCAGAGTGATTCCAGCGACCTGGACGTGTGGGTGTGCCACAGCCTTGCTGAAGACCAGGAATTTTTTATCGAGCTGGAGCGTAAATGCCAGGCGATAAGCCATTGGGCTGCGCAGCAAATCCGTCTTGAAGTGCATTTCTTTTTGATGCGCAGCGATGAGTTTTCCAGTCAACGCGTCCAATCATTGAGCAGTGAAGCGAGCGGATCAGCGCAGCATTATTTATTACTCGATGAGTTTTATCGCACAGCCGTGTGGCTCGCGGGAAAAATTCCGCTCTGGTGGTTTATCCCTGCATCGCAGGAAAATAATTATGCTGAATACCGGGATAAGTTACTGGGAAAACGTTTTCTCAAACGCGATGATGTGATTGATTTTGGCGGCTTACCGATAATACCAGCCAATGAATTTATCGGCGCTGGAATTTGGCAACTCTACAAAGCTATTGAATCGCCCTATAAATCGATTTTGAAATTATTATTGCTGGAGGTTTATGCCAGCCCGGAACACCAACCAACTGAATCCGGGAACAGCACACTAATTGATACATCCCCTGAGAGCATAATTATTAGCAACCAACCCTTAGCCCTCAGTCTCAAGCGCGCCATTTATGCCCAAACGCCGGATGCAAATGCACTCGACCCTTATGTAATGGTCTACCGTCGGATCGAAGAATATTTGCAACAGCATAACCAATTGCAGCGATTGGATCTCATCCGTCGCTGTTTCTATTTTAAGGTGAACCAACCCTTATCGCGCACCAGCCGACAGGCCAATAAATCCTGGCAGCGCAAATTATTGGAGCAGCTGGTAACTAACTGGCAGTGGTCTACCCACCAATTGCTGATGCTCGATAATCGCGCTTATTGGAAAGCGCCACATGTAATAAGCGAGCGCGCGCTTCTGGTTAATGAACTCAACCACAGTTACCGACTACTAAGCGAGCTGAGCAAATGCCAGCGCAATGAAATCGCAATCAGCAGCGATGAATTAATTATTCTCGGCCGCAAACTGCACGCCGCATTCGAGCGCAAAGCTGGAAAAATTGAATGGATTAACCCGGGTATATCGCGCGATTTAAGTGAAGACAACTTATGTTTTATCCGCAGACAGGATGAGGACGGGGAAAGCTGGCAAGTCGTGCGCGGCAGCCAAAATGATCTGGCGTTGCGCAATATTGATGTTGAACCCATCAAACGCTCGCGCAGCTTATTGGAGTTATTGCTCTGGTGCCATGCGAATGAAATATTAGCCAGCCACACCAAGGTCGATATAATCGCGCAAGACTTTTCACTTAGCAGCAACCAGAAACAACAACTTATTCAGGCACTGCAACAATGGCTGCCGGTGCCACTAACGATCGAGCATCACCAATTTACTCGTCCAGCGGTAATCGAGCGCTTGCTGATTATCGTCAACACCGGTGTTGAACCCCAAGCCGACCTGCAAAAAAAAGGCATGCAAATGCTGAGCAGTCAAAGCGATGCCTTGGGTTACAGCGGGTTGCGCGAAAACTTGATGATCAATGCCGATGTTATCCACATCAACTCCTGGGGCGAATTGATTTGCCGTCATTACAGCAGCGATGCGCTGGTGAATTGCCTGTTGCATTATTTCCGTTTGTTTAGCCCCGGCAAGCAATTCAGCCTGCCGCTGTTGAGTATCCGCTGCTTCAGCAACCAGGGAAGCAATATTGCCAACCGCTTACTCGAATTATGGCGCGACCTGATCAACTGCTACTACACTGGTGCACGCTCGCCCAACGCTCGCTACCTATTGGAAGTGGGCGACGAATATTTGCTTTTACAATTCGCCCAGCACCATTTGCAAATCCAGCGCTTCAAAAATTATGGCAAATTATTGGAAAAACTTGCGCAGCCGCAATCTGAATTCAGCCCCATATTGGTTGACCGCCACGGCCTGCGCAATAGAGCCTTGCGCATCATCTGTGAGAAAGTGCAACAGCCAGGGATATATGTTTTTTTCCAAGTTAAGCAGCAGTACGCGCGCATTGCGGTCATCGATGAAAAAGGCTCACTCTTTACCACTCTTACCGAATACCACAACCAGCAGACGTTGTTGCGCCCCTTAGTTAATTTCATCGATGCGGCAATGCAGCGGCAAATGTTGGTTGCCGATCGCAGCAGCTTTGGGCCAGCACAACAACTCACCATCTACGAACTCTGCGGCAATATCGAACAGCAACAAGGCCATGCAGAATTGCGGCAGCTGCACAGCGATCTGAGCCAATTACATTTTATTAATATCAAAGCGATTGCAGAAATGGATGGCGAACAGCAATTGCGTTTTACCATTTTTTGTAACGAGCAGGAATTTTCGGCGCTGGCCTATGGCGAGGATTTATTTAAAGCGGTGGCAAGTTATATTGTCCGGCGCCGTCAGCAGGGCGAGCGCTACCCCTGCTACATCACCGATCTGGATTTATCCTTGTGCCACGACACCCTGGCACAGCAAACCGGCATCCAGCTCGGCCATTATTTGCAACTGAAACTGGAACTGGAAAATAAACTCAACGCGGCACTCACTGCGCTATAAGGATAAAATCCTTGCGCGCAACCTCGTTACCATTTACCTGAATCGCCACTTGATGTGTGCCCGGATAATAGCGGCGGGTAGTAATGGATTTAAATGAATAGCGTTTGGCAAGCGCGACCGACTCATTCGCCGCCAGCCGGATATTTTTTAATTTAAAAACCTTGGGCGCCAATTTTCCATTTGCTTTCATAAAATAAATAACGTAATCCACTACCAGATTCTGTGCCCGGTTGCCGGCGGTAACTGTGCATGAAAAATCCAGTGCTTCTTCCATAGCAACTCGCTTTTTATCGATTTTGATTTCGCTGGCAACAATGTCTGGTGCTTCCGCGTAGCCCAGCAACGGAAATACACGTGCATCGCCGGCTTTTACCAAACTGCGCAGCGCGTGCTTAACAATCCAGCCGGAATGTTCGTGCGTGTCTGCCAGCCAATTGCTGCACAAATTAATCATCCAGTCCGCGTTGTCTTTGCTGATGTCGTTTAGGTTGTTTGCCACCGAGCGGCGCACATACAAGCTCTCATCCACTTTCAACTTTTCCAAAATGGCTGCGAGCGGCCGGGGATCTTTTATAAATTGCGGCAGCCGCATTCCCCAAGGCAAACGCGGGCGCGACCCCTCGGACGCCAACCGGCGGACATGTTCGGAATCGTGCTCACACCATTTCAGTAATTTTGTATAAGTAATATCGGGATGCTGTTGGATAAAAGGGCGCACTGCAAACTCTGCGCTGAACAGCGGTGTTAATTTTTCGAGTGTCTGCAACGCTTCTTCAGGATATTGCAAACCATGGGCGGCAACGTAATCAATCAACGGCCAGGCGGCAAAGCCCGCTTTATTATCGGCGGCGCTGCCCCTATCCCAAACATAAGGCAGTTCCTGCAAATGCTTAGTTAATTTTTTAAACGGCAAATCATAATGGCGATGCAATACCGCAATTAGATGATGCACGCGCGCTTTTAATTCGAGCTCATCCAAGCCGCGCTCAGCATCCTTCTGAAACGCTTTCGCATTAAAACCCGGCACAACCAGCGCTACACTTTTGCCGATCCGCTGGATGGCTTTTGGCCCCAGGCCATCTTTCATCAACGAACTTCTATCCGCTTCGCTCATTCGCCCAATCTCCGCAAAATTATAAGCATAAAAAAAGCTGCTGACAGATTATGGCAGCAGCTTCATGCAACGACATTAATATGGAGTATTACTTCAAGGCCAATTGAATATTAAAGCAGGTGCCATTTTTTTCATCTGAAGTCACCGCCATTTGGCCGCGATGGTGCTCAGTGATAATGAAATAAGAGTAGGACAAGCGCTGCTCAACCGGGCAGGTTGACTCATGATTGGTGATGGCAAAGAAGGGCTGGAAAATATCCAACTGTTCATCAGGGCTTAAACATTTTCCGTTGTGTTCGATCTTGATCCAGAGCGAATCATAAAACTCACCAATTTCAATATTGATCCAGGGTTTGTTGCTGTCATCCCAGGTTTTGGAATTGAGCGCGTAAAACGCATTGCGCATCAAGCGGATAAAAACTTGCTCAAGCTCAGTGGGGAAACAGGGAATTTGCGGCAAAGGTGATGCGTAATTGCGGCGGATAATAATGTGTTTGAACGCAAGGCTATCCGCATCGGTGAAGAGGTCAGTTGCGAGTGCAATGCTGCGATCCATGATTGGCGGCACATCGACGAGCTGTTTGGTGTCGCGATGACTGCTGGCAAGGTCCAACAAATTTTGCGCAATCGCCGTGGCCTGGTGAGCACTCAAGCGCACCGTCTCTACTTCCTGCAACAGGAAATCTTTTACATCACCAAGTTCCAATTCTGACGCTTCAATTTCTTGCCGCGCACGGGTGACGCGCGACAAAATCGTTTGCATCGGCAGACTAATATCGTAGGCCATGGCCGATGCCAATTCGCCCATGGCTGAAACCTTGTCGCGCTCGGCCAATTTATTTTCGGCGTTAACTTGCTTGGTGACATCGGAAATCAAAATGACAAGGCCGGTGTCATCGTGGTTATCGAGCGGGTAAAGTGTGATATCAAAACTGTATTGCCCACGTTGCGCGTGTTTGAGAGTCAATGTCTCGCCCGAGGCCAATACCGATTTGACCTGCTCCTGGGTGAGAGTGATGGCGGCGTAGGCTTCCCACAAATTTTTCCCCACTACATCTTTTAATGGGCGACCGGTAATTTCCTCGGCTTTTTTGTTCCATTGCGTGATTTGCAGTTGCTGGTTCAGGCCAATCAACATTACCGGCATGGAATTTACAATGCTCGCGATATACGCCTCGCGCTCCAGCAATTGCTCAGTAGTCTCCTGCAATACTGCCGTGCGGTTTGCCACACGGACTTCCAGCGTTGCTTTTATTTCCGTCAGGGCACGGTTAGCGCGCATCGAACGCAGGTGCGCGCGAATCAGAAAAATCAATGCGATTAACAGGGAGAGGATCAGTACGCTGGCGGTCGTGTTGGCCACGTATTGCCACTTGGTGCTGCCATCCGCTTCGCGGAATACCGCAAAGACATCGGCGAAAGCGCTCATGCTGAGGCTGGCAAGCGCGATTAAAGCCAGGGTTTGCTTCATGGGGTTATCTCTGATGATGGAAAGCGCCGACAGGAAGGCCAGGCAGCCACTCACTTGCGCTAACGGCGAATTCTACAAGATGCGCCCGCTACGCAATAGCGTCTTGTGAATAACCGCCAATAATAGCGCCTGCGCAGAAATAACCCAGTGTAGCTTTTTCCGCGCGCAACACGCCGGACCAAAAGCAGGCGCCCATAAGCTACCGTATTCGGATGCAATCGATTGAGGTATCTGGATGAAGAAAGGAAAGTGGGGTATCGAGCGGTGCAATCAGTAAAAGCCCAATCACTGGGCTTTTACTGTGGCAGACGCTGGCTGGTCTCGCATCCCTGTCGTCAGCCTGGTTTCATTCCGGCGTTTGTTTATTCGATCTTATTTGACAAGGCAAAAAAGCCCCGCGCTGGATCATCTGAAACTAGTGCTATTGCATTCATGCAGATCATTATTATTGTTGCGGTTTTCGCGCGGGCCTCAGTCCGCCCTGGTTTATTGCCAAGTCCCAATAAACTGCAAAAACACAGAAGCAAACCCGCGCCTAACGCTATTAAGTGCGACCCTGCTTCAGGCGCGCGCGCCCGGTAAAAACGAATGCGGCATTATTGTCGTTATTGTTATGCACTCGAGTTTAGCGGTGGCTATTGTCCGGTTTCACCGCCTCTAATTTGTGAACTTCGTTCACAGCCTGAGGCTTTGGCTCGGACAACCAAGGAATAAGCCGGTTTAAAGGTGCGCCAAAACACAAACAGCGCTTCGATTTTTTTTACAATTTTTATTTATGGCTAGATACACATCAATACCCGACTGATAACCCTGTAACAAGCAGATCAATGTTCGGTCGGCAATTTTTTGAAAAACCGCCAGAAATGCAAACTCATTCGCAAAAGTGCAAATGAGTTGATAAAAATCCAGCAAGCGAGTCTGACATTAGCTACGAACCCGCATTTGCGACAGCGGCGGGCAGTTAAGGTAGCGGTAGCCTTTGCGGGTTTGCAGTTGGAGTTGCTTGTTGTACATCCAGACTTCGCGGATCTTGCGCTGCTCCAGCCGAAACAACGCCGTGGCGATAAACTCCAGGTCACCGCCACTGGCCGGCAATCCCATAAACTCTTCATGGTGTGCTCCGCTCAAGCAAAAACGCACCAGCACCTGAGTGTCGTCTGCTAGCAACTGGGTAATGCTGAATTTTTGCCCAGCAAATACATCAGTCATGTAATTAAAAAAGCCTTGGTACTCATCGCGATTGGCGGGATTAAACTCAGGAAACCCCCAGCATTTCACTTGCTCTGCGACATAAAAATCGAGGTTTTTGATCTGGCCACTATGAGCCCCTTGCAAAAACTCCCTCACCAGTAACTCATTTTGATGCGGCAATGCCGGGGAATAGTGCGCGGAACACACCGTGGAATGACCTTGTGACAACATATCTGACTCCTTCCCTTGTGAGGATTTTATAAACCGCAGCCCGCAGGGATAAGCGGGCGCCGAAGCGCAACCTGCCCCTAGAGTAAGGTTGACTACCGGCAAATTATGTCAGTAGCCTCAGGCGAAATTGTCACAGAATGTAACCAGGCGCCTGGGTTCACAGACTCCATGGCGCCCGCAGGTTTACCCTTTTTGGCAAGCGACGTTTTGGCGCTGCGTTGGCAACCGCATTACGGCACTTAAATTGCAGAAAACTCAGCATAACTATCAAGCCCGTCGGGTTTATCGCCAACTTCCAGCCAATCACAACTACACTCACAAAGCCGCTTTACACCCAGCACAATATGAATAGATATGGCGCTTAGCCGTTTTAAGATCATGGAGAGCCTTGATGACGACAGATCCTTTTATGCAAGCAGCAATAGATGAAGCTAAAAAAGGCCTTGCCGAAGGTGGCATCCCTATAGGCTCAGTGCTAGTGATCGATGGAGAAATTGTCGGGCGCGGGCACAACCAGCGGGTCCAAAAAGGCAGCTGTGTACTCCATGCCGAGATGGATTGCCTGGAAAATGCCGGGCGCTTGAAAGCCAGTGACTACCGCCGGGCAACCCTCTACTCCACCCTTTCCCCTTGCGATATGTGCAGTGGCACAGTGCTGCTTTATGGCATCCCAAAAGTCGTTATCGGTGAAAACCGCACCTTCAAAGGGCCAGAAGATTATGTGCGCAGTCGCGGGGTGGAACTGGATTTACGCGACGATGCCCAATGCCTACAACTGATGCGGGATTTTATCGCCCGCCAGCCCGCGTTGTGGAATGAGGATATAGGTGAATAATTTTTATATCGCGGTTGCGGCACTGTTTGGGGTAGCTGTGGTTATCGCCGCCGCAATACATATCAACCGCGTCAACCTGAAGTTGCGCAACATGGTACGCCTGATGCGCCACGCCGACGTATGGCAGCGCGGCCACAATAATGTGCTCGCCCAGATAGCTGCCGATGACTCGCTGGAAGAAGTGTTGCTGGGGATTATTGTGGGGGTCGAACACCTGCGCCCGGAAATGATGTGCAGCATCATCCTTGTCGATCACAGCACCAATCGACTCAAAGTCGCTGCGGCCCCCAGTTTGCCGACCTTCTATAACGAGGCGGTAGATGGCTTGCCTGCCGACCAGAAAATCGGCTCGTGCGGTGCTGCGGTAGTAACTGGCGAGCGCGTCATTACCAGCGATATCCAACGCGACCCCAACTGGATCGGCGTGACCGAACTGGCCGCTAAAGCTGGACTCGCCTCCTGCTGGTCAGAGCCCATCATCAACCGTCACGGCGAGGTAATCGGCACTTTCGCGATTTACCATCGGCAAATCGCCGAACCTACGGCGGACGATATCCGGCTGATCGAGGAATCCGCCTACCTCGCCGAAATTGCGATAGAGCGGAAACGCTCACTGGAAGCACTGCGTGCGAGCGAAGAGCGCCATAGGTTGCTCGCCGATAATGCGCAGGATGTCATCTGGACTATGGATCTTCAGGGGCGCTTTACCTATGTGAGCCCCTCAGTGGAAAAATTGCGCGGCTACACCGCCAGCGAAGCCATGCAGCAAACCCTTGAACAAACCCTTACGCCCGAATCGGTTGAAAAGGTGAACGCGGCTGTCGGTAAAACCCTTGCCGCGATAAAAGCCAATCAGCCTTTTCCCGATTTCGTGGCCGAGCTTGATCATATTTGCAAGGATGGCTCAACAGTCTGTGCGGAAATCCGGACGTCAGGAATTTACGATGCAGAAGGTAAATTTATCGGCATAGTCGGCGTCAGCCGGGACATTACCGAACGCAAAAAAAGTGAAGAAAAAATTCGCTACATGGCGCAGCACGATAGCCTGACCGGGCTGCCCAATCGCGCACTCTTCGCCGATCGCTTGCAGCAGGCACTGAGCTACTGCAAACGTCACCAGCGAGTACTGGCGGTAATGCTGCTCGACCTGGACAAATTCAAACCCGTCAATGACGGTTACGGTCACGCATTAGGCGATCAGTTATTGCAGCAAGTGGCGCAACGTCTGCTCGCCTGTGTGCGCACATCCGATACAGTCGCGCGCATCGGCGGCGATGAATTTGTGATACTGCTGCACCAACTGGATGACACACAGCATGCAAAAATTGTCAGTGAAAAAATCCATTATGCGCTGTCGCAATTTTTTTTGAT
>DATIDX010000186.1:0-8597 GCA_035456025.1 Cellvibrio sp.
CTGGTTGTTACACTGCGCCATTTTTTAAAACACAAATTAACGAGCGCAATAAAAATTATTGGGTTGGCATTGGGGCTCGCTGCCAGCCTGGTGGTGATGATTGTCAATTACAGTGAACTTACTTGGGATGCATTTTGGCCAGATGCCGACAGGCTGTATCTAGTAGAGTCTTACAACATCAATCAAACCAACTCCAGCTCTACACCGCATCAGCTAAAAAGGACTATCGAAGAAAATATCGCACAGATTTCTGCTGTAGCGCGCCTAACCCGGTCAATACTACTGATCAACCTTCCCGATAACCCATCGAACGCGACAAATACATTTCAACAAAGTGTTACCCGCGCTGATCATACGCTTGTCGATATTTTTTCCTTTAATACACTTGCTGGAGATTTAGACGTTTTCCAAAACCATTCGAACGCGGCCATCATCAGCAAAACTGTTGCGCAGAAATATTTTGGTGCTGCCAATCCCATCGGAAAAACTATTTCGATTGCAACCAGCCAACTCCAGGGCCCCAATAAACAAGCTACTAATTCCGAGACGGATACCGCCAATCTATTTAAGGTAGTGGCAGTGATTGAGGATACTAACCTGCGCAGTAATGAAGTATTCCAGGTAATTATTCCTTATCAGGACGTTGCCGACCGCTACGCCACTGACTGGAATAATTTGCAGGTCAAAACCTACGTAAAACTAGCTGCAGGGGTAGCGCCATTGGCTGTCGATCAAAAACTAGCGGCAATAGCGGAACAAAACATTGTTAATAACCTGAACCCTGCGGCGTTGGCACAATTTAAATTGATTAGTATCGCCGACGTCTATTTATCTGGCGTTGATGCTTATGGCAACACCCGGAATATCTGGATGCTCTATCTGCTTGGCCTGCTAATTATTGCCATTTCGCTGGTTAATCATATTAACCTGACGCTCTCAGGTTACCTTCAACGTCAGCGTGAAATCGCTTTGCGGCGGCTGGCTGGGGCAACTAATTTCAAATTATTTTTGTTATTTTGGGCAGAGAGTTTAGTTTACCTTCTGGGCGCCTTTTTTATCGCCCTGATGTTAGTCGAACCACTGATGCCAAAGCTCGCAGATCAACTGGGGCTGCGATTGCAGGTCGGACTACTACAGCTGAATGGATTAACCGGTTCGGTATTATTGTTATTGCTAATTTCCAGTTTGATAATTGCCCTGTACCCCTGCATCAACTTTGGCAACATAAAACCCGCGCGTATATTGCATGCCAACCAATCAAAAGACTCAATTAAAAATATCAGACTGCGAAAACTTTTACTGACCTTGCAATTGGTATGCGCGAGCGGCCTGCTGGTGAGTGTTGGGCTGGTGGCAATGCAAATGCAAAAATTGACCGAGTTCCGCCCCGGTTACAATATTGACCAAATTGTATTTGTCCATGGGCAACAGCTTATGAGCGCCAACATCGGACAATTGAATCAATTTAAGTCGCGCCTTGAGGCTGTGCCGGAGATTAAAGCAGTAGCACGTATGACTCCAAACCTCCTCGGCATGAATGCTCAGGTCGAGAAAGTCAGCCGCGCCGATCAGCCTCCGGAAAATTCTCGCTTCATCAGCACCTTGCATGTCCCGGATTACAATGTATTTAACTTGCTCCAGATTCCATTGATCGCAGGCGAATTACCTGCCACCGGCGATAGCTTTTTAATTAATGGTGGAAAAATGCCGCCCGCAGCTATCACACCATCTCGTAACATTATTCTCTGTAACAATGCACTACATTTATTCGGTTTTGCCTCCGCTGAAGCGGCTGTTGGCCAACAATTACTTTTGTTTCGCGGGGGACGCGCTATTCCCTTCAACATTGCGGGAATTACCGGTTACCTGCACGTAGGTGACTTGAATGGTGGTCCCAAACCCTGCCTATTTCAGCAAACGCAATTCGGCAACGCGATGAGCTGGGGCATACGCCATGACACCAATAAAATCCAGCCATTATTGGATCAAATATCTACTATCTGGGCTGAAGTATTCAGTGGGACTCCCTACTCATGGCAGCTCAAGGAAACGGTCGCCAACTATCACAAGCACCAGCAACTACTGGCGAATTTTATTTACGCTTTTACAGGAATTGCACTTTTGATCAGCCTGCTTGGTATTTATGGTTTGGCCGGATTGAATGCACAAAAACGTGCGCGCGAAATTGCCTTGCGTAAATTACATGGCGCAAGTGCTTGGCAAATTATTCTTTTATTAACCAGGGAATTTTCACTACTCGTTATTATCGCCAATGTTATAGCTTGGCCCATTACCATTTACGCCATATCGCGCTGGCTGGAAAATTTTTACAACAAAATTGATATGTGGTTGTGGGCTCCGTTTTTTTGCGTTTTGGCGGGAGTGATTGCATTCACTATTACCTGGCTTACTGTAAGCGGACAAGCGCTGGCAGTTGCCATGAGTAAACCTGCTGACTCGCTCCGCGAGGAATAAATTTAAAGGGAAATATTATGGTCAAGCATTATTTACTTATCGCCATGCGCAATTTACTAAACGATAAACTCAACAGCGCCGTTAAAATTTTTGGATTAGCACTGGGGCTTGCTGCGAGCCTGATAGTAGTTATCGTCAATTACAGCGAGTTGACTTGGGATAGCTTTTGGCCGGAAGCAGAGCAGATTCACTTGGTGCGCACTGAATCTGTAGTTAATGGAAAGACGCAACTACTTGATCGAGTTTCCATCGAGGTGATAGATCTGGCAAAAGAAACTATGGCTGATAGTCTATGGATCACACCGCTAATAGCGAGCAATGTTACCGCAGTGGTGGAAAAAACCGGTGGCACTGCCCCACTGGTGCAGGAAGTGTTAATCAACCATGTGACGCCGGATTTTTTGTCGATTTTTAATCCCACGGTGATCGCCGGTGATACGCGCAACTTTAGCAATGATCCATACACACTATTAATTAACCAATCGACAGCGAAGTTAATATTCGGACAGGAAAATCCACTGGGCAAAATAATCACCATTAATCATCCGCCGCAGCCAGGTGATAGCCAAAGTTCACCATCTACCCAACAATATAAAATTATTGCGATAGTGGACGTAGATGAACCACGCAGCCAAATACGTGCAGGATTATTTGCTCCCTATCGGGCGCAGCCGCAGGGAGAGTCCAGCGACAGACGGATTTCCTATTCATGGCCGACTTATATCAAAGCCAAAAAGCCATTAGCTAACGAACAAATCCTTGAGCTATTAAATGAACATGTCGCAGCAAAATTGCCACAGTTGAATCCGCATGACCGCATTAACTTATTGTTGCTTCCGCTGGTTGACCAGCATTTAGATAGTGTCGAGAGTACCGGCAGCAGACAAAGAGTATTGATACTCTATTCCCTCGGTCTACTAATTTTATGGATCGCTGTGAGCAACTATATCAATCTGGCTATTGCCGGCTATGTAACGCGGCAAAAGGAAACCGCGCTGAGGCGCATCCAGGGTGCGAATATATGCAGCTTATTTTTACAGTATTGGCTGGAAAGTTTTTTGCTGGTTTTACTGTCCGGATTTATCGCATTGATAATGGTCGAACTGAGTATTCCCTCGGTTGTTAACCTACTCAACTTGCCGCTAGCGACCAATAGTTTTAGCGATCCGCTACTAACCACCGCAATCGCGGGGCTATTGCTCGCTGTCTCGCTGGTGCTTGCGGCCTATCCAACATTTTATTTTAGCCGCATAACGCCAGCACTTATTTTGCGCGCCAATCGCTCTACTGAAAATCGCCTATCACTCTATACGCGTAAAGCGCTGTTTGTGGTGCAATTTATCGGTGTCAGTTTTTTGTTGATTGCATTGGCCGCCATTGCATTACAACTCAATCAACTCGCCAATTATCAACCGGGCTACCAAACTGATCGCATTGCTTTTTTTATCCATCGCGATACGCGCGCGTTAAACACCGGACAACTGAACTCACTTAAACAGCAAATTAACGCAGTCCCCGGAGTAGTCAGCTCGTCGCGCATGCTAGGGGTTATTCCCGGCGATGGTTCGGGTCCCATGGAGGTCAATCGCCTGATCGGGAACCAGCCGTATAAAGTTGAACTCGCTTCCGCTTGGGTTGCCGACAGCGACTATTTTGCTACCTATGCAATTGCGCTGGTGGCCGGCAACAGCTTTCCAACAAAATTGACCGACACCACCACCGACAACCACAGCAGGATGACCGCCGTGCTTTGCCGATCCGCGCTCGCGCCGCTCGGCTTTAAATCCGCAGACGACGCCATTGGCAATAACATCGATCTGTTTAGGAGACCAGACCAACCCAAAGGCGTTGATGTAAAAGTTGTAGGCGTGACCGAGGATGTGCACCTGGGCAATCATCACAAAGCGCCTTTGCCTTGCCTATTTATCAGTTTTGATCTCGATCCATCCGCCAATACTCCTTACGCAGTGCGCTTTGAGCACGCACCTACCGAGCAACAACTCGAAGCAATACAAACGATATGGGCAGATATAACTGGCAACAAACCGCACCATTGGCTGCTCGAAAACTCGCTCGCCGATCAATTTAAAATTGAGCGGACCCTGGAGAAATTCCTGTACGGTTTTGCTGCGGTTGCCTTGGTCATCGGCCTGCTGGGAATTTATGGCGCTGCAGCGATTAATGCACAAAAGCGCACCAAAGAAATTGCGTTGCGCAAACTCCATGGCGCCAGCCAATTTAAAATTGTGACGCTATTAAACCGGGATTTTGCACTCCTGGTGATACTCGCCAATCTAATTGCCTGGCCACTGGCGTTTTACGTCGCCGCGCGATGGCTGGAGAATTTTTATCGCCACTTTGATTTATGGTTGTGGTTACCACTATTCAGTGCCACCAACTTGTTATTGTGTTTGGGTCTGACCTGGCTGACAGTGAGTGGCCATGCATTACTGATCGCTAAAACAAAACCTGCCCATGCACTGCGCAATGAATAATTTCCTACATCAATGAGGGGCATCCTGGCCAACCCCGAGCCCCGAATTGACAGGAAGTCTTGGCCTCGCCACCTCGGTGACGAGGCCTTTTTTTGCAACTGATCTACTGCGGCAGCCAATCGCCAAGAACTTTTTCACGCGTATAATTTTTTGCTTCGTCAGCACTTAACTGGCGACGTTTAATGTTTATCGTAGCACCCGGGCCACTGCAGGTAATTGCATGAAAAATTTACTCAGTGTATTGCGCAGCATGAGGTTGCGCCCGATTTAATCCAGGTGATTGAACCGGTTCTCGATGCCAGCAAAAAATTGCATTCCGCGTGAGCCACGGGTGCGCTCGCGGCGTGCTTGGCTCTACCCAGAATGAAAAAATCCAGGGCAAAACACAAAAACAGTGCTTTACATTGGATGCAACCCAAGGCACTTTTTTATTAACCGCTAATAATATCCAGATCGTAAAAGACACGCAGGAATTTGCCAATAATAAGAGCAACTCGCGTTTCTGGAGCGAAGATATGCGCTGGAATGCAACCATGGTCGGTGATGAGCATCGTGTACTCACCTGCCGCGGAATTTTTCTATACCCTTCCGATAACCGTAACAACTACACGAACGCGCCGCCGTTATTCTCGGCCCCGCCAATGAAGTGGATGAGTGTCTAGCTTATTTGCACGCACTGTAGGTTGGTTGGGCCGCGCCGGCTTAGGAACCAAAAAACACGAGGAAAATACAAAATGTAAAGTTGCACTCCTGAATGGCACCATTATTAAATGATGGAAATAACCGCACCTGCTCTTTACTATGGCGGTAATACGGTGTTCATCAAGAAGAACCTCCATGCATATTTTTGACCCTTCATCCCAGGCCCCACTAATTGGATTAATTGCGCTGGGCCTGTTGCCACCGGAGCAAGTTCCGGCTGCCCATGAGCTAACCCAACTTCACTTCAACCGAAAACAATGGAGTCAGTTCATCGACTTATTAATACTGTGGCTTGGAGGCCTCGGTCGCTTAGCGAAGTTGTCCATGGCTGAGGTTTTTATGGTCACCTGCATTACCGCTTATTGGCGGTGGCACCAGCACGCCACGGTGAGCAAAACTTGCTCTTTGGAGGCCTAATTTGCCTATTTTAAATTTTACACTGCACGATATTATTGGCGCCGGTCTGGCTTTTCTTCTTTTTCCAATTGTCATGGTGTTCCCGGGCTATGTTACTGCATGGACATTCGATTTATTCGAATTTAAACAGCGCCGATCACTAACACAATTTGTAATTGCGATTGTTGTCTCGCTATCCATTAGCCCAATTCTTATCTACCTGCTTTACAAGCTGGTATCAGCCAATTTTACGCTGATAATTTTGTTCGTTTTTGCAATATTTTTCGGGGCAATTGTGATCAGTCAATGGGTCAAAAGAAAACCGAATTGGGATCATCTGAAAGAACTTGGGCGATACCCAAGTTTGGCTATTTTCATCGCAACCATCTGGGTGATATTCACAATCCTCTCGTTAGTCGACTTCCAGTTAAATAACAAGCTATACCATAGTGTTGTTTCATATGATTTCGCCACGCGCGTCGCGGTGATTACTGCCATAACTCACACGGGTGTACCCCCGATCAACCCTAGCTATTTTCCCGGCCACTCGGAGCACCTGACTTTTTTATACTACTTTTGGTACGCCCTCTGCAGCATCATTGACCAGCTTGGCGGAAATATGGTCGATGCTAATATGGCAATGATTGCAAGCGTCGCCTGGTGTGGGCTTGGGGTGATGGCAACCATTGCCTTATATCTCAGGCTGCGAAACCCGATTGGCGGCACAAAAGCCTGGAGATCGGCGCTAATAGGCATTGGCCTTCTCGCCATCAGCGGCTTGGATGCAATCCCAGTAACTATAAGCATGATTGCAAGTCGTCTTACCCAAGGCTTCATCTGGCCCTTTGGAGATATTGAGCACTGGAACGAACAAATTACCGCATGGGTTGGGTCAATATTTTGGGTTCCTCATCATGTCGCCAGCATGATCGCCTGTCTGACCGGGATAATGCTATTACAATCCGTTCGAAGAAAAAATTTAACACGGCAAATCGTAGCGATGATGATTGCTGGGATGGCATTTGCTTCTGCTGTCGGTTTATCAACTTGGGTGACAGCTGTATTTGTAATCTTCTGGGTTATCTGGATGGTAACCATTCTGCAAAAAGAAAAAGAGTGGAAACTAGTTACAGCAATGCTGCTGGCGGGCATCATTGCGCTGATCGCTGCAAGCCCATTCCTTATCGCAATATTCCTGGGAGCTTCAGGGGCAGCATCAAACGGCCTCCCTTTTGCGGTTGAAGTACGACAACTTCAGCCGCTCGCAATCGATTCGCTGGCATCATTACCTAAAAATATTATTTACTTTTTACTACTGCCAGCGAATTATCTATTTGAGTTGGGGTTTTTCTTTATGTGTGCGTTGCTTTGGCTGCGCTGGCACAGAAAATTCAGAGAATTAGACAACCCCTTTTATGCTTCAGAAGTCATTCTTTTTTGCGTAGTCTTAGTCATCGGCTCCTTTGTTCGCTCTACAATCATTAACAATAATGATTTAGGCTGGCGATGCTGGCTTTTTGGTCAATTTGTCCTTCTTATCTGGGCCACAGATATTATCGAACAATTTCTTGCCAAGCGTGATCTAAAGAGCTACTTCACATCTAATCCACCAACAGAAATGAAAAAAGTAGGCAGGTTTTTGGTAATTCTGGCAACCATCGGTGCCTTCACATCGATTATGGATGTTACCCTTCTAAGAACATGGCCACTGCTTGTAGACCATGCGGTTGCTGGGTTTCCCAACGGAATCAGCCCTGATACGAATCATGGCAGTAGAACTTTTGCTGCACGCCAGGCTTACAATTACATTCGGGATGGTCTCCCTAAAAATATAATCATTCAGCATAATCCCCAAAACGGGATTGACCGACCATCCGGCCTATATGGCACTCGGCAAATGGTAATTTCCCTCAATACGGCTTATGGCATTCCGCATGATCAGTACGATATTTTGGTTAAACAAATCAGCCCAATATTTTTATCAAAAAATATTACTAACTGGGATGACATTGATAGAATTTGTAATCAATATTTTATCAATATTATTATCGTAAACGATTTAGACCCCTTATGGAGCAGTCTGTCAGCGCTGGAAAAAAAACGCTCTCCACTATACCAAAATCAATATTACGCCGTTCTTGGTTGCGGTAATTTCGCGCACAACCATCGCATTAATGAACGCCCAGCCCTACAAACACCTTGAACATTTTAGGGTTATAATCAGACGCGGTAAAATTCGCCGCCAATGCATTTTTCAGGAAGTTCGCGCGCAAATATATGAGGCGGCGCATTACGATCAATTTCGGATAAACGAGCGCCACGACCTATTGCTGGCAAGTAGGTACGACCAAAACCTTAAGCCGCTCAGTGCTACGGAAATGGTGACCAACTATTAACGACTCGTTAAAAATTCCAATCGCCAAGAACTTTTTCACGCGTGTAATTTTTTGCTTCGTCAGCACTTAACTGGCGACGTTTAATGTTTATCGCAGCACCCGGGCCACTGCTATTAAATTCAAAGAAGCGAGC
>DATIDX010000187.1:0-3136 GCA_035456025.1 Cellvibrio sp.
GTACTCTTCACTAAATTTTTGCAAAAATTTGGTGTGACAACCACATTTGTTAACCCGATTAACTACGCCGAATGGGAAGCGGGTTTCACTGCAACTACCAAATTGGTTTTTGTAGAAACACCTTCCAATCCGTTGTGCGATGTGATCGATATCCAACGCCTTGCCGATTTGACTCATGCACGGGGAGCCTTGTTGGCGGTTGATAATTGCTTCTGCACACCTGCGTTACAAAAACCGCTGGAGTTTGGTGCTGATTTGATTATCCATTCAGCCACCAAATATATAGATGGGCAGGGCCGCTGCCTCGGCGGTGTTGTTGCTGGCCCCAAAAAATATGTAGATGAAGTGCTTGGATTTATTCGCAGCGCCGGCCCGACCATGAGCCCGTTTAATGCCTGGGTATTTTTAAAAGGCCTTGAGACTCTACGTTTACGGATGGAGGCCCATTCGCGTAACGCATTGGAATTGGCGCAGTGGCTTAACACCCATCCTGCGGTGGAAAAAGTGTTCTACGCAGGCTTGCCCAGCCATGTCGGTCATGAGCTGGCTGCAAAACAGCAATCCGCTTTTGGTGGCGTTTTATCCTTCCGTGTAAAAGGTGGTAGGGAAGAGGCTTGGCAAGTTATCGACGCAACACGCATTATGTCGTTGACTGCAAATCTGGGTGATACAAAAACCACTATTGTTCATCCGGCAACTACGACTCACGGTCGTTTGTCTCCAGAGCAAAAAGCGGATGCGGGTATTACTGAAAACCTGATTCGTGTTGCCGTTGGTTTGGAAGATATTGGCGATTTAAAAGCCGATCTTGCGCGCGGTTTAGGCAATTACTAAGGGTTTACGAGATCAGGGCACAAAAAAGTGTTTTTGGGTCTTGTCCTTGCGAATTCACCTTGGTAAAGTGCGCCCCTCTTCAGGACTATAGCTCAGTTGGTTAGAGCACCACCTTGACATGGTGGGGGTCAGCAGTTCGAGTCTGCTTAGTCCTACCAATACTGTAAAAAAAGCCGCTGACTAAGCGGCTTTTTTATTGCCCAGAATTTGCCCCTTCGCACTGCCCTTGAATTTCCTGGTAGCTACCCCATCTAGTGCACATTCCCACCGCCTCATAGGTGGATGTTATTGTTCTCATCTTAGTACCCAGGAGTTAGAAAAATGACCGTTGATGCCCGCAAAGAAACCCGTGGCTTTCAAACAGAAGCTAAGCAATTGCTGCATTTGATGATCCACTCGTTGTATTCAAACAAGGAAATTTTCCTGCGTGAATTGGTATCCAACGCGTCGGATGCCGCCGATAAATTACGCTTTGAAGCTGTGTCCAATGGTGATTTATACGAGGGCGATACCGAATTAAAAATTCGCATCAGTTTTGATAAAGAGGCAAAAAGGCTCACCATCAGCGATAACGGCATAGGTATGTCGCGCGATGAAGTGATCGAAAACCTGGGAACTATCGCTAAATCCGGCACTGCGCAATTTATGCAAAAGTTGTCTGGCGACCAGAAAAAAGATGCGCAATTAATTGGCCAATTTGGTGTGGGTTTTTATTCTGCCTTTATCGTTGCCGACAAAGTGGTTGTCACTACCCGTCGCGCCGGTGCTGCTGCCGATGAAGCTGTGCGTTGGGAGTGTTCCGGCGATGCAGAGTTTACAGTTGAATCTGTAGAAAAAGCCGGCCGCGGTATGACGGTTGAATTGCATTTGAAAGATGATGCATTGGAATTTGCCGATCACTGGCGTTTGCGCTCCATCATCAAAAAATATTCTGACCACATTGCTATTCCGGTGGTTATGCAAAAGCAAACTCCCGTGGGAGATGATGCGGCCAGTGCCGAGCCGGAAGATGAAGTCATCAATACCGCAACTGCACTCTGGACTCGTTCACGTTCCGATGTGACCGATGAAGAATACAAAGAGTTCTATAAGCATGTGAGCCATGATTTCACTGATCCATTGAGCTGGAGCCACAATCGTGTGGAAGGTAATCTGGATTACACCAGCATGCTGTTTATCCCGGCGCGCGCGCCCTTTGATTTATACAACCGCGATGCATCACGTGGATTGAAATTGTATGTTCAACGCACTTTTATCATGGATGATGCTGAACAATTCCTGCCGTTGTATCTGCGTTTTATCAAAGGCGTAGTGGACTCTAACGATTTGAGTCTGAACGTCTCGCGTGAAATCCTGCAAAAAGATCCTAATATCGATGCCATGCGTTCTGCGCTGACCAAGCGAGTGTTGGACATGTTGGCGAAATTGGCGAAAAGCGAACCGGAAAAATACACTACTTTCTGGAAAGAGTTTGGCCAGGTAATGAAGGAAGGTCCGGCAGAAGATTTTGCCAACCGCGAAAAAATTGCCAAGCTGTTGCGCTTTGCTTCAACCCATACTGATACCGCAGAGCAAAACCAATCGCTCGACGATTATGTCGCGCGTATGAAAGAAGGGCAGGAGAAAATTTATTACATCGCCGCCGAAAACTTCAATACCGCAAAAAGCAGCCCGCACCTTGAAGTCTTCCGCAAAAAAGGCATTGAAGTTCTGCTGTTGAGTGATCGTGTTGACGAATGGTTGATGAGCCACTTGGCCGAGTTTGATGGCAAGTCATTGCAAGACGTGGGCAAGGGCGAATTGGATCTTGGCAAGCTCGACAGCGAAGAAGAAAAGCAAGCGCAAGAAAAAGTGGCTGAAGCTTTGAAGCCATTGTTGGAACGTGCAAAAGCCGCGCTGGAAAATCAGGTGGCGGAAGTGCGTATCACCCATCGCTTGACCGATTCACCGGCTTGCGTAGTGGTGGGCGATCACGATATGGGCGCGCAGATGCGTCGCATATTGGAAGCGGCAGGGCAAAAAGTACCTGAGTCAAAACCTATTTTTGAACTGAATCCTGAACATCCACTGGTGAAAAAGCTGGAACAAGAAAGCAGCGATGAACGCTTTGGCGATTTGGCGCATATCTTGTTCGATCAAGCCAATCTTGCTGAAGGTGCGCAGTTACAAGATCCTGCTGCTTATGTGCAACGCTTGAATAAATTGTTGCTGGAGCTGAGCCACTAAGTTCTCTGCCTCGGTTTAACTGAAGGCTGTTATTAAAGATGACCTTGTCTATAATCCGGCAAGGTCATTTTTTTAT
>DATIDX010000188.1:0-2088 GCA_035456025.1 Cellvibrio sp.
ACTTGTTCGGCGCGCAGTACACCGCGTTCGCGCAGTACTAATCCCACCAGTTTGTGGGTTGAGCCTGCGGCTTTTTGTGCTTCCAAAACGTTGCGGCCAATAAAGTTGCGCTCCGCCGGTTGCCAAGCGATAGTCCAACCCATATTGGCGGCAAGTGGTGATGTGCTTTCATCCATTTCATGGCCGTACAGGTTCATGCCGGCTTCCAGGCGCAAGGTATCGCGTGCACCCAAACCGCAGGGAGCGACACCTGCATCAGCCAGTGCCTGCCAAAATGCGGGCGCGGCATCATTCGGCAACATAATCTCCAGGCCGTCTTCCCCGGTATAACCAGTGCGGCCGATAAACCAGTCGCCCGCCGGTAAACCCTGGAACACTTTCAGGCTGGCGATAAGCGCCGCCTGTTCCGCACTGACAAGCGATGAAGCGATGCGGATTGCCTCTGGCCCTTGCACGGCGATCATCGCCAGCTCGGGTCGCTCGGTAATAACAACAGAGAAGTTTGCGGCGATTTGGTTCATCCAGGCGAGGTCTTTTTCGCGCGTGCTGCAGTTGACCACGACGCGATACCAATCGCCGAGGTTATAGACGATCAGGTCGTCAATTACACCACCCTCATGGTTGAGCATGCCGCTGTATAGGGCCTTGCCGAAGAGCGAATCCAGCTTGGCGACATCGTTAGCGAGCAGGTATTGCAGGTAGGTTTTGGCGTCGGTGCCGGTGACATCGACCACGGTCATATGGGATACATCAAACATCCCCGCCGCTTGTCGCACCTTGTGGTGTTCTTCAATTTGCGAACCGTAATGGAGGGGCATATCCCAGCCGCCAAAGTCCACGAGTTTACCGCCCATGGTTTGATGGAGTGCATAAAGAGCAGTTTTGTTGCCCATTGGATTACCTGCGCGTAAGGGAGGGTTGGAAAAGGGGCGCCATTCTAGGCGGGCAGGCGGATGCTGTCCAACGAATCGGCGCGGGTGAGGCGCCGATGTTGCAGCAGCTGGACATGCATCTGCCGTAGGGTTCGGTTCCCTTAGTCGGAAGGGCCGGGTTTTGCCGGTTTTTTCTCGCCAGCGTCTTCATCATCTGCATCTTTATCCGGATTTTCCTTGCGAGCTTCATCGACCGTCTCTTTGAGCGACTGCATATCATCCATAAACTCTTCCAGGCTATGGTCGCGGCTCAGGCGCAGCGCGGGCGGATAGATATTGCCCATGTAAAGCTCGTCCGATAAATGGTTGCTGGCCTGATAGGTTTTGGTCATGGTAATAGCTGAGCCCAGTATCGCCAGGCCTGCCAGATAGAGCTTCAATCGGCCCGGGCGCTTGTTGCCGGCGGTGAGCATATGGAAGTAGAGGACCAGGGCGCATATGGCGATGACCGGGTAGGTGCTGAAGGTCACCAGGAATTCCCAGCTAAAGGCGTAGGCGATGACGCCGCTGATATGCTCCCACAACTCCAGGAAAGCGAGGCCGGCGCTGGCGATAAACAAATGCCGTCCGAAGCGCGCGTGGCCGCTAAAGAGCCGGCTGAACAAGGCCCAGATACCGCTCCAGCCCAGCGCAAAACCGAGCACGCTCACAAGCTCGAGCAAGTATTTACTGAGGGTGCCCTGGTTCAGATCCGCAAGCCAGGTGCTTAGCAGTCCGGTTACCAGCAATAACACGAAGCCGGTCAATGCTGGCAGCAATCCTTCCCAGCGATGGTTGGTATAGTCGGTCACTTCGGCGGCGACCTTATAATCCGCGGTGCGGATGCGCAAACGCGTGTGACCGAGGCGATAGACTTTATCGCCATGCACCACAAAGAAATTTTCGCGCGTATTGGCGTGGGTGATGCCGTTATAACTGCCCAGGTCGGAAATCACCAGCTCATCCAATTGGCTGAGTTCAATTTGCGCGTGGTGCGCGGCCGTGTGCGGGTCGTCGAGGATAATATCGTTGTCGTAGGCGCGGCCAATACGGATGGGTAAGTGGGTGATTTTTTGGCGGTGAAGCACTTCGCCATCAGGAGTCAGCTGTTCAACAAAAATGGCCTGGCTCATTGTGCGGCCTCCATTTTTTCAGCGTCGATTTCGGTATCGCCACT
>DATIDX010000189.1:0-12353 GCA_035456025.1 Cellvibrio sp.
TCCTCACCATCACCCAATCGACCTACGATGGTGTGCTCTACAACGTAGAGACGCTGAAAAATATGCTCGACGGCAAGATCGATACGCTGCATTTCGATGAAGCTTGGTTGCCACACGCAACTTTCCACGAGTTCTACAAAGACATGCACGCGATTGGCAAAGATCGCCCGCGCGCGAAAGAGTCGATGATTTTCTCTACCCAATCTACCCACAAATTGCTCGCCGGTTTATCGCAAGCATCGCAAGTGTTAGTGCGCGAATCCGAAAAAGTAAAACTCGACCAGGATGCGTTCAACGAAGCCTATTTGATGCACACCTCCACCTCGCCGCAATACTCAATTATTGCTTCGTGCGATATTGCTGCAGCCATGATGGAAGCGCCTGGTGGCCACGCGCTGGTGGAAGAATCGATTTTTGAAGCGCTCGATTTCCGCCGCGCCATGAAAAAAGTGGACGAAGAATGGGGCCAGGATTGGTGGTTCCAGGTGTGGGGGCCGGATGAATTCGCCGAAGAAGGCGTTGGTACCCGCGACGACTGGATCCTGCGCAGTGACGATAACTGGCACGGTTTCGGCAAACTTGCGCCGAACTTCAACATGCTCGATCCGATCAAGGCGACCATCGTCAACCCCGGTTTGCGCGTGAATGGCCAATTTGACGAAACCGGTATCCCGGCATCGATCGTAACCAAATATCTGGCCGAGAACGGCGTAATCATCGAGAAGTGCGGCCTCTACTCCTTCTTTATTATGTTCACCATCGGCATCACCAAAGGCCGTTGGAATACCCTGGTAGCGGCGCTGCAGCAATTCAAAGATGACTACGACAAGAACCAGCCGATGTGGCGAATCATGCCCGAGTTTGCGCAAGCCAATCCGCGCTACGAGCGCATGGGTCTGCGCGATCTCTGCCAGCAAATCCACGATTTCTACAAAGCCTACGATGTTGCGCGCTTGACGACGGAAATGTATCTGTCCGATATGCAACCGGCGATGAAACCATCTGATGCCTTTGCAAAAATGGCGCACCGTGAAATCGAACGCGTGCCGATCAACGAATTGGAAGGCCGCATCACCTCGATTTTGTTAACGCCTTATCCACCGGGAATTCCGCTGTTAATTCCAGGCGAGCGCTTTAACAAAACCATCGTCGATTATTTGAAATTCGCGCGCGATTTCAACGAGCGCTTCCCCGGCTTCGAGACTGACGTCCACGGTCTGGTAAAACGCGAAGTGGATGGCAAGCGCGATTACTTTGTTGACTGCGTAAAACAATAAAGCTCGCATTCATAAAGCGAGTACTATAAATAACAAGCCATCCTGTGCAACCGGGATGGCTTTTTTATGTAATTGAAAATGGAGAGTCAATGCAAATCACTACTTATATTGTGCTTCTGGTGCTAGCCATCTGGACGGCCACCACGCAGGCTGAAATTTACAAATACAAAGATAAAAACGGTAAGTGGCAATACACCGATAAAAAGCCCAAAGACATTGAGCCGGACGTGGTTGATTACAAAAGCCAGGAAAAGCAAAAAGTTGAACCAGTATTCGACATACTGGCAACCAATGGCCAGAATAAATTGCTGGTGACCAATCCCTTTTTTGCTCCGCTCGAACTGGTAATAAAGTCACCGCAATTTAAAAACGGCCGCAAAAAAGTTGTTCTCGCCCCGCGCGCCAAACTTGGCCTATTAAAAACCACAGATGCTATCGCCAAGTTTGATTACTGGTGGTATCTGGGCGACCCCAAAGCCACGCCCGACCAACAGCTTTACCACTGGCCGGTAGACGCAGGCGCTTGCCCGCGCATCACCCAGGGTTTTAACGGCCAATTTTCCCACACTAAAGAATCCTCACAATACGCTGTCGATATTGCGCTCTCGGTCGGCACACCGATTGTCGCCGCACGTAAAGGTATAGTGGTACGAGTCAAAGATGACTATCACATGGGCGGGGTGAACGATTTTTTTCTCGACAAAGGCAACTACGTCAGCATCCTGCATGAGGACGGCACCTTTGCGCTCTACGCGCATATATTGCTGGGTACGGCTGCGGTCAAAGCCGGTGACAAAGTCGATGTAGGAGCGGTGTTGGCAAAATCCGGCTCATCGGGATTTTCATCCGGGCCGCACTTGCATTTCGTGGTCTACAGGAACAAAGGTTTTGCCCAGGCCTCAATTCCATTCCAATTTATCGGGAAAAGTGGAAAGTCCTTTACCCCGGAGGCGGGCACCAGGTTGTGCAGTGGGTAAAATTGCAATCGAATTTTCACCGGCGTGAATAAACATTTAAGCTTCATCTCCAGTAAAACGATCAAACAGGGAAATATTATGCGTGTTCAATGGTATTCATGGTGTGCACTGGCATTGTTGGGGTTACTCCTCAGTGCCTGCGACAAATCGGCAAAGGAATCCAAACCCTCCGGCGATGCAGCGAAAGTTGATGCCGGCTGGGAAGTGCATCTTGCGGATTATCCCAAACGCTGGATCGCGGCCGAGGCACCGCTGTACATTCGCTTCACTCACCCGGTGGTATCAGAAGCGCAGGTGAATACCGCCATTGAAAATAAATGGGTGACGCTGGATAGCAAAACGCCAGTGAATGTCAGTTTTATTTCCACTACGGAATTGCGCATCCAACCGGCCGAACGCTTGCCCAATGATACCGCGATCCACATCCGCCTCAGCCCCAAAGGATTGGAAGGCATTGAGCAATCGCTCGATGATTTTGAATTTGATGTGCGCACCATCAAACAAGATTTTGATTTACGTGTGAATAGCCTGAGCACAGACGAAGGCGATGATGAACTCATGCGGCTCAGCGGCATTATCACGACTGCCGATACAGCGGCACTGGATAAAGTTAAAAAAATTCTGCGCGTCCAAGTCGATGGGCAAGCCGCCGATGTGATCTGGACCCAAGAGCCGGATGCCAAGACCAACACTTTTTTAATTACGGGGATCATGCGCGGCGACACTACCGGTAAAATTCATCTGGAGTGGGATGGCAGCGCTATTGGATCCACTGATAAAGGCGCGCGCGATCTGGAAATCCCCGCGCAAAAAACTTTTCAAATTACCGGCGTACAAGTGATTCGCCAGCCCAATACCGCGATTGAAATTCAATTTTCTGACGAACTGGATAGCACCCAGAACCTGAGTGGTTTAATCACTATTGCAGGCAAACCCGTCAATGCCGTGATTGATGGCAGCGTGCTGCGCTACACGCCCGACAAGTTGGAATCGGGCGAATTGGAGTTGGTCGTCAGCGGCAGCGTCAACAGCAATACGCGCGAAAGCCTCGGCAGTGACTATCAACAAAAAATTGTGTTGGAGCTGGTAAAACCCATCGTTCGCTTTGTTGGCAAAACCTCAATACTGCCACCGGCCAGCCAAATTTCCGTGCCCTTTGAAGCAGCCGGCGTCGACTCAGTACAAGTGATCGCGTTCAAAGTATTCGCCAATAATATTGGCCAGTATTTACAGGATTACCAACTCACCGCCGCAACCGCCGCGACTGACACCGGCCGCTATTTGTGGCGCAAAACCTATCGCCTGCCGGAAATTCCGCGCACCGGAGCGCAGCGTTTTAATCTCGATCTCACTGAATTAATGGCGCAACATCCCGATGGTTTAATCCGCCTGGAAATACGTATCGACCGCAGTAATTCTATTTATACCTGCGACCAGCCGCGTCCGACTGAGCCCGTCGGCAAAATGCCGGAAGATTCAGAGGGAGTGAATGAATATGAACGCGAAGAACAACCGGCCTGGTATCAGCAATATTATCAATCCAGCGGTTACTACAATTACAGCGAGCGCAACAATCCCTGCGACGATACCTACTATTACTATGGCGATGAAATTGCGTCAGCGCGCAATTTTATTGTGTCCAATATTGGTTTGATGGCGAAACGCGGCGATAACAATCTGTTGCATGTGGTCAGCACCGAGTTGAGTTCTGCCAAACCTTTGCAAGGCACCAACATCACTGCTTACAACTACCAGCGCCAGCCGATCGGCAGCGGCACTACCGATAATTACGGTATGTTGCAGTTGAATACCGATGGCGTGCCTTTTTATTTGGAAGCAAAAAAGGATAAGCAAATCGGTTACTTGCGTGTGCGCTCCAACGAAGCATTGCCAACCAACCAATTTGATGTGAGCGGTGAACACATCAAAGGCGGTTTAAAAGGCTTCCTCTACGGCGAGCGCGATGTCTGGCGTCCGGGCGACGATATTTTCCTCACTTTTATCCTGGAAGACAAAACCCAACAGCTGCCTGCGAACCATCCAGTCACTATCGATTTATTTGACCCGAGCGGCAAAAAAGTGATCAGCCAAACCAACGTGCAACCGGTCAATGATTTTTATACCTTTAATTTAAAAACCGATGAGACGGCGCCGACCGGAAATTATCGCGCAGTGGTGCATGTGGGCAATCGCTATTTCGACCAGATTTTAAAAATCGAAATGGTGGTGCCCAACCGCATCAAAGTAGATTTAACACCGGCAGAGACGCCGCTGCGCATTGGCAATATGCCCACGCAAGTGGAATTGTTTGCGCAGTGGTTGCAAGGCGCAACCGCCAAAAATTTAAAAGCCGATTCAGAGTTAAAATTAAGCACGCGCAAATCGGTATTTGCCGGTTTTGAACAATTTAATTTTGATGACCCGGTGCGCACCTTTTCTGGCAGCGCACAAAAAGTATTTGACGGCAACCTGGATGAAAAAGGCAATGCCAGCTTTCCGGTAAACGTGAGCCTGTCATCGCCACCACCGGGTAAACTCACCGCCTCGTTTACCACTCGCGTATTTGAAGAGAGCGGCAACTTCAGCACCATTTTGCGCCCTTATGAATTGTTGCCATTTGATAATTGGGTCGGCATTAATATTCCCAAAGGCAGCGGCTATATGGATGCGATTGGCCGCGACGAAGATCATCCGGTATTAATCCAAACGCTCAATGCTGAAGGCAAAGCTGAAGCAGAGCGCACAGTTGAAGTGAATGTGTATGAAATCGGCTGGCGCTGGTGGTGGGATGAAGACAGTGAAAACCTCGCGGAATATTTTTCCAATTCCACCCATCGCGCGGTGCACACTGAAACGCTAGTGAGCGATGACAATGGGCGCATCAATTGGAAGCTGGAAAAAAATAAATACGATTGGGGTCGCCATATTATTCGCGTGTGCGATACCGATGCGGGTGAAGGCGGCCACTGCGCCGGTGAGGTGGTGTATTTAGGCTGGAGTTATGATTCATCGGCCAGCGCCGATTCTGCTACGCAATTGATGCTCTCCACTGACAAAGAAAAATACAACGTCGGTGATATTGCCAAAGTGCGTTTACCCAAAGCGCGCGAAGGACGCATCTTGCTCAGCATTGAAAACGGCAGCCAGGTATTGGAGTCGCGCTGGCTGGATTTGCAACCGGGCCAAACCGAAATAGAAATTCCCGTCACCCAGGCAATGGCACCTAACGTCTATGCAAACGTTGTGCTTTTATTACCACATCAGGAGCGCGTTGCTGAAGCGCCCATGCGTTTATACGGCATAGTGCCACTGTTGGTGGAAGATCCTGCGACCCGTTTGCAACCACAATTGGACGTGCCGGAAAAAGTGCGCCCCGAATCTGAATTTACCATTAAAGTCAGCGAACAAAATAAACGCGCGATGACTTACACCTTAGCGATAGTCGATGAAGGTCTACTCGGTCTCACCAATTTCCACGCACCCGATGCGCACAATTATTTTTACAAACGCGAAGCGCTGGGCGTACGCACCTGGGATTTATTCGATCAGGTTGTCGGCGGTTATGGCGCATCGCTGGAACGTGTATTGGCGATTGGTGGTTCCGATGCTGCGCTCGAAGCGGAGCGCAAGCGTCGCGAGCGCCGTTTTCCTCCAGTAGTAAAATTCCTCGGCGCATTTGCATTAAAAGCCGGTGAAACCCGCGAACATAAAATTACTTTACCGCCCTACATGGGCGCCGTGCGCGTCATGTTGGTGAGCGGCGATACGGCCAACGATAAAAAACAAACCGAAGCGATCACCGCCTACGGCAGTCTGGAAAAAACCGTCACTGTAACCCAACCGGTCACACTCTTTGCCACACTCCCGCGCGTGCTCGGCCCGGGTGAGTCAGTGAATCTGCCGGTGAATGTGTTTGTGAGTGAAGCCAATATCAAAAAAGTGGAAATTTCCGTTGAAGCCAATGAAATATTCACCCTAGAAAAAGGCTCGGCAACACTTAACTTTTCCGAACCGGGCGATGCCATCGCGAGTTTAAAACTTAAAGTGAATGATCGCATCGGCAAAGGCCATGTAAAAATTACTGCGCGCTCCGGTAGTGAATCGGCCACGCAAGAAATTTATATCGACTCGCGTGCGGCCAATCCACCCAGCACGGTATGGGAAAGCAAATTATTGCAGCCCGGCGAAACCTGGCAATCACCGCTGCAAGTCAATGGCATGCTCGGCACAAATCAGGCGAGCCTGGAAGTGAGCACCTTGCCGCCGCTGAATTTGGAACAGCGATTGGAGTATTTGATTGGTTATCCTCACGGTTGTATTGAGCAGACAACTTCAGCGGTGTTCCCGCAATTGCGTTTGACCAAATTGGTGAATCTAACCGACGCGCAAAAAGCGGAAATCGAAAACAATATTAATGCCGGCATCAAACGCCTCGGCAGTTTCCAACACGCGAGTGGTGGATTTTCTTACTGGCCGGGCGATGGTTATGTGAATGAATGGGCATCCAGTTACGCCGGGCATTTTTTATTGGAAGCCAAACGTGCGGGCTATTCAGTACCTAAAACCTTGCTCGATAACTGGGTGAAATATCAATCCAGCGCCGCGCGCAATCCGCAAATTAATGGCAATTATTACGATGAAGTTGTGCTGGCTTATCGCCTCTACACCTTAGCCTTGGCCGACAAAGCAGAATTGCCGGCAATGAACCGGTTGCGCGAAACATTCAAAGCAACTGCCATTAGCGACCAGCAAGATTACCGCATGCCCGCGCGCTGGCTACTCGCCATGGCCTATCAACATGTCGGCTTAAAGGATGCTGCGCAAGATGTTATGGGTGCGCTCTCTAACACAGTGCCAACCTATAAAGATGCAGGTTACACCTACGGCTCGGATATGCGCGATCGCGGTTTATTGCTCGCCGCCTTAGTCAGTTTGAAGGCCGATAAAGAACTCACCTGGCAAGTGGCTGAACAAGTTGCAAAAGATTTATCGAGCGACGGCTGGTACTCCACCCAAAGTATCGCTTGGGCATTGCTCGCGATGAGTGAATTTTCCGCTGCGAATACCAGCAGCAACGGAATTAAATTTGCGATCCAACAAAAAGGTGAAAAGAATTGGATTACCCAAGGCAGCAACAATGCGTTCTTCCGCACCAAGATCAACGACCCGCAAGTCAGTGTGCGCAATGATCACGATAAACCTATCAGGGTATTGGTTAGCAATCGCGGCATTCCCGCCAACTTGCATGAAGAACCTAGCCATGACGGCCTCGTAATGGACGTGAATTTTTTAACGCTGGATAACGAACCACTCAGCGTTGAAAGTTTGCCGCAGGGTCAGGATTTTGTTGCAGAAGTCACCATCGCCGGCGAGTTCGATAAATTGCTCACCAGCAATATCGAAAACATCGCGCTCACTGCAGTAGTCCCAAGCGGCTGGCAAATCCGCAACGAACGTCTTGAAGGTGCGCAGATGCCAAAAGGTATCGACTACCTCGATATCCGCGACGACCGCGTCCTCGCCTACTTCAGTTTGTGGCGCGATTACTACTGGAATTATCGCTATCAGGATCGCAACCAAACCAGCGTCACTTTGCGCATTATTTTAAACGCGAGCTACGCCGGTAAATTCTATTTACCCGGCTGGCACACCAGCGCTATGTACAATGAAAAAGTACATGCGAAGACGCAGGGGTATTGGGTTGAGGTTGGGGCGAAGTAATTTTTTATACCCGTTAAAATTTACATTGTTTGATCAAGACATGTTGCGGTTCGCAAGCTCACCAGCAACCTACAGAGTGCTCCGTAGGTCGCTGCGGGCCGCGTAGGCTGAGCAACGAACCGCAACAATTTTAAGCCGCAAACAAAATCGTCAATATCAAGATAAGGAAATTTCCATGAAAAAATTTATAAGCTCAATTTTCACAATGCTGCTCTTTGTACAAAGCGCCTTTGCACAAGTAGGCGACGATGACCTTTCCAAAATTTATCAGTTGATGAATGATAAAAAATACCCCGAAGCACTCGCAGCACATCAGGCATTTTTTAAAGACTCCAAAGGTACATCACTTACGGCAGTGCGCTTATCTTTTGGATTAGCCAATTGGGCGGAGCTGGGGAAGGTTTATCCGCCCGCACAGGCCGCGCTGGCTAAAATGGCGGCCGAACGTAAGAATGCCATCTATGCGGGAGCAACCGATTTTGATGTATTCCATGAATACACTTCCATCAATTCGTATTTGAATCAGTCGGATGAATCTATCGAAACTTTCTTATACGTAGAAAAACACTTTCCTAAACAGGTGCAAACTTTTTACCCCTTAGTAGAAGATATTCTGATTGCCCAAAAGCGCTACGACATAGTGAAAAAGTATGCCAATGATGCCATCTATGAATTTGAAAACCTTCGCCACTACCGTGAAAATTCCCTCAGCCAATTACGAAAAGGACAAGCTGGATACACCCTGCAACAAATCAATGCGGACTTTGACCGGAAATATAAAGTCCTGTTAGAGACGACCGAGAAGATTGGGCAACAAGAGGAAGCCAGTGAGTTAAAGCGCCGATATGATGCTTATATGAATGGTAATTTGCTGCGGAAATACCACTGACCCAATGCCGCAGGCTTGGGCAGCAGCGCCCAAGCCCTGCAAAAAATTCCACAGGTAGCTTTGAGCTAGCAGATAAGCTTAGTGGTCGTTTAAAAAATTCCCCTTCCGTTCTCCTCCGCACAGATTTTACGCGCCAGTTTGGCTATGATGGTCGCTTGTTCGCCTATGCTCCTGTTACCTCTATACGGACGTTGTAGATGCATTACCTCTCGCCGGAATTCGGCCTTATCTTTGTTGCGTTTTTGTGGTTGTACTGGTGGGCGGGATCGGCCCATGGGGTGCGGGTGCAAAACCTGTTGTTGCTGGTGGCCAGCTATCTTTTTTATTGCAGTTTTGACTGGCGCTTTGCATTCCTGCTGCTGAATTTTTCGCTGGTGATATTGGCGCTGGCGCAGGCGGTGCAGAGCCAAGATGGCATCCGGCGGCGGTGGCCGGTGGTTCTGGGTGTGGTGCTGGCGCTGGTTAACCTGGGCGTGTTCAAGTACTACAATTTTTTCCGTGAAGAAGCACTGGCGTTACTGTCGCCGTTTTTTAACGGTGCGAGTTTGCCGGTACTGGAATTTGTGCTGCCGGTCGGAATTTCGTTTTATACCTTTCAGGGTTTGGCCTATTTAATCAGCGTCGGGCGCGATCAATGCAAGCCGGCGAAGTTGGTCGATGGTTTATTGCATCTGTCATTTTTCCCGACTTTATTAGCGGGACCGATTTGCAGACCGAACGAATTGCTGGTGCAAATCCAGTCACCTGATGAACGCAAAATCGCCGCACCGGAAGTGGCGATTTTATTGATTATCTCGGCCTTGATTAAAAAAGTCTGGCTCTCGGCTTGGCTGGCGGAGGAGTGGGTTAACCCGGTGTTTGCCAATCCCGATGGTTACCACGCGTTGGAATTGCTGTGCGGATTGATGGCTTACGCCTGGCAATTGTTTTTTGATTTTTCCGGCTACACCGATGTGGTGACTGCGCTGGCACTACTGCTCGGATTTAGTTTGCCGGTGAATTTCCGCCAGCCTTATCTCGCTACCAGTTTGAGCGATTTCTGGCGGCGCTGGCATATCACGCTATCGCGCTGGATTCGCGATTATGTGTACATCAGCCTCGGCGGTAACCGCACCAGTTGGAGCCGCACCCAGGTTAATTTATTGGTCGCCATGACGCTCTCGGGATTCTGGCACGGTGCGAGCGCTACCTTTATAGTCTGGGGGGTGTGGCACGGGCTGGGATTAATCGCGCAAAACAGCTGGCAAAAGCTCACCTCACTGCGGTTGCCCGATGCTATCACCCAGTGGCTCACCTTTGCGTTTGTGTGTTTTGGCTGGCTGCTATTTCGCGCCGAGGATTGGAACGCGGTGACGACTTACGTCGCCGGTTTCGGCCGCTGGCATAGTTTGCCGAGCTTGAACTGGTTAGGTTTGGTCGCGGCCATGGTGGTATTTTTCACGCTGGCGCCCCGCGCTGAACCTATGATGGAAAAATCGGGCGCGCTGCTGCGGGTTTTACCCTGGTGGGGCCAGGGTCTCGCACTGCTAGGCGCGACCTTGTTGATAATGGAATTGGCGCCGGCGGGAATGCCGGGTTTTATTTATTTTGGATTTTAGATCGATACAGGATATGAACGAGATAGAGTCGCAACATCACAAAGCCCTGCTCGCCATCACCTTTGCCAGTTTGTTGCTGGTGGCGGTGAAGGGCAGCGCCTTGCTCCAATACTGGCAACAGACCCACCATATCCTGCTGGAATTCGGCAGTTTGCGTGCAACCAGCTCACTGATTCCCGGCCACCAGCACTTGGGCGAGTGGGAGCAAACATTGGATGAGCTGATTGCCGACAGCGAACACCGCATGCTGCTCGCCGGACAACTGCTGGTATCGGGCGACAGAGCCCTACCGCGCGTGCAGGTGCCAGTGGTAACTCCCGCTAAATGTCCCGAGCTGCCCGCCAATAACCAGACTTGTCCCGACACTGCCGTCGCCAAACCCGCAGTGATCGCCCTAACCGCCGCGCCGACACTCGTTTCAGGCGCTAATGCCCAAGTTGATAAAACAGCACCAGCCGTCACCTCAGCCATTGACGAAACAGCTGACGCGCAACCCGAGCCGCTGCCAGAAGCCACGCCCGAAGCTATAGCCGCCGCGCAAGGGCCGATTGTGTTGGCCGGCGGGGAACGCATCCTGCTGGTGGGTGACTCCTTGATGCAGGGTCTGGCGCCCCACTTGGTCACTGGCCTTAAACGCAAATTCCATGTTGAATCCATGGACCTCAGCAAACACAGTACGGGCCTCACCTATCCCGCATTTTTTGACTGGCCAGCGACGGTGGAGGATGCCTTCGAGCTGGAGGATTACGCGGTGGTGATAGTCTTTCTTGGCGCCAATGACCCTTGGGATATGACCATCCACGGCGAATACTTGCGCTTTGGCTCGGACAAGTGGAAAACGATTTACCGCGAGCGGGTGGCGCGGATTATCAACACCGCCGTCAAGCATCGCGCGCGGTTAATCTGGTTGGGCGCACCGCCAATGGGGCGCGAAGACCTGCTCAACAAGGTGCCGACGCTCAATGCCATCTACGCTGAAGAGACCGCCAAACATCCGCTCTTCGCCCGCTTTGTCACCACCGATCCGACCCTGACCGCGGACGGCAGCAGCTTTACCAAATTCCTGGAATTGCCCGAGCGCGGCAGCGTGATGGTGCGCACCGATGACGGCGTACACTTCACCACCCAGGGGCATCGCCTGTTGGCCAGCCTGGCGCTCACCCAGTTTGGCGCAGCGGCGCCACCCGCTCCGTCGCCAACACCTGGGGATGCGCCCGCCCCCTCCACTGCCACGACCGGAAGTACGCTTACCCAACGATGAAATACCTGAACCTCTGCCTCTGGCTGCTCTGCTCGCTTGCTTCTACCCCGCTATTGGCGGGCTCCGAGCCTATCCCAATCCTCGATTACGGCGACCCCAAAGCCACTGCCCTCTGGCAGGCCTTCGAACAACTGCAAAAGGGCGAGCGGCAGGAGCCACTGCGCATCATGCAATTGGGCGATTCCCACACCGGCGGCGATTACTTCAGTGGCCAACTGCGCACACGCTTGCAGCAGGCTTACGGCAATGCCGGCATCGGCTGGCTGACGCCGGGTTACATCACCAACCAGCGCTCGCACCAGGTTTTGCTGCGTGGCAAAGGCAGTTGGAAACTCAGTGATGCCAAGATCAATAAACACACCGGCATCTTCCCGCTCGGGGGGTTTATCAATACTTCTGCGGGCAATTCGATCCTGGAAATCAAAGCCAAAGAGCCGCCGGCTGCCGGGCAATGGCGCATCGGGATTTGGCAGCAACCGCGCCCGACACCCTGGACCCTTGCGCTGCCGGGCGGCAAATTACATAAACTCAGTGTGCAAGCTAGCAGCGCGTCGGCTTGGCGCCTGAGCACCCAGGAGCTAGCGGCGGCCAATGTCGATGGGCTTAGATTACTGGCGCCGGCGGGTGGGC
>DATIDX010000190.1:0-9922 GCA_035456025.1 Cellvibrio sp.
CAAAGTCCACCGCCAAAAACGTCACTTGGCGCTGGCCGATGTCCGCAGCATAAGGGTTGATATCGATGGTTTTAGTACTTTTGCAGAGATCGGCGCAACACGCCCCTGGGAGCAAGATCACCAATGCCAGCAGACTTTTTAATTTCACAACCATTTTCTCCTTGATGCTTAACCACGACGGTTAACTTCCAATCCAAAAAGCGCCAAACAGATCACCTCTCATTCGGCATTAAATCTTATTTTATACATTGTTATAGGCAGTTTGACTAAAAGCACTTGTTTACAAGTGAACGTCGATCCTAATATCCAACCTCCAAAAACAATTA
Organism: Cellvibrio sp.; assembly: GCA_035456025.1. GTDB lineage: Bacteria > Pseudomonadota > Gammaproteobacteria > Pseudomonadales > Cellvibrionaceae > Cellvibrio. The sequence continues at coordinate 327 of DATIDX010000190.1, forward strand.
AATATAAAAATAATTTCATCCAAGATTAAAAGAGCCAGATGAATTCCATCCGCTACATCCGCTCGCTTAATGGCAATAACTAAAAACGGTCAATCATCTTCCTGATTCAGTCGATTGGGCAATCGATTAGCGAAGCTATCACCGCTGTAACACCATAAATTCATCACGCTGAAGGAACTCCTTATGCTTAACCACAAAGCAAAAGGCTATCGCCTGGCGACTATGCTCGGGTTGGGGTTAATGACCGCAACCTGGGGCAATGTTGTATCTGCTGGCTGTAGCTATACCGTCACCAATTCATGGGGCAGCGGTTTCACTGCTGCCGTCCGCGTTACCAACAACAGCGCTGCGGCCATCACCGGCTGGCAGGTCAACTGGGCCTACAGCAAGAACTCGGTGAGCAACCTGTGGAATGCGCGCCTCGCAACAGCAGGCAGCGGCAGCTACAGCGCAACCAACCTCGGCTGGAACGGCAGTTTGCAACCCGGCCAATCAGCCGAGTTTGGCGTCCAGGGCGCAACTAACGGTGGCGCACTGGAAACCCCGAAATTGAGCGGCACGGTTTGCGGCGATGTCGCAGCAGCCAGTTCAAGTGCAGCGTCCAGCAAACCTGTCCAGGCCAGCTCAGTGGCAGCCTCGATTGCGAGCGGTGTAAATATCGCCGGGCTGGCGACGACAACTACGTCTTATGTTTCGCCGTGGGAAACTATTCGCGCGGTCAATGACAACAGCAACCCCGCCAATTCGAATGACAAATCCGCTGGTGCCTACGGCAACTGGAACAATCCCAATTCGATCCAATGGGTACAGTACGATTGGCCGCAAAATTATGCGCTGAGCAGCACCCAGATTTATTGGTTCGATGATAACGGCGGCGTGTTAACACCGACGCGCGCTTACCTCGAATACTGGAACGGTTCCGCCTGGGTCAACGCAGGCAATGTGCCACTCGCCAAAAATGCATTTAATACTGTGGCATTGAACGGTGTAGTGACTAATCGCGTGCGCGTTTCCATGCTCAACACCCAGCAATCCACCGGGATTCTGGAGTGGCGTGTTGCAGGCACTGCGGTGGGCGGCACACTCAGCAGTTCATCCAAAAGCAGCGCAGCTTTGAGTTCAATCCCCAAAAGTTCAGTCGCGCCCAGCTCAACACCGAAGAGCAGCAGCTCAATCGCGCGCAGCAGTACCCCGGCGAGCAGCAAACCTGCACTAAGCAGTTCATCGGTGCGCAGCAGTACTCCGGCGGTAAGTAGCAGTTCCAGCAGCGCGCCGAGTGTTGCCCAGTGCAGCGCTTATGAATTCCCCAAATACGAGCCGGACCTGAATTACGATTTCCGCACCGACTTTGGACAGGTGGACCCGAGCAAATTCAAGGTCTACAACGGCTGCCCTGCAAGCACTATTGCCGGTGTCAAAACCAAAGGGCGCTTTGCGTTTATTTGGGGTAAAAACCGCAACCCGGCGATTACCGATGCTGACATCGACCGCGTGCTGACCAACCTCAATGAAGATGCAGATTACATCCACAATGTGATGGGTTGGCCGGTCGATAAACTGCAGCAGGAAGGTTACTTCAGCAATATTTATTTGTTCGGCTCCGGCCTGTGTACCGATAGCGCGGCCAACACCGAGAAAGGCGGCTGGCAAAGCGGAATCAACGGCTACCCGATGGTGTTGCTCTCTTACTATCCGGTTGTCACTCCGAGCGAGCGCGGCGGTATTACGCACGAATTTATCCACACCATTATGGCGACGCGCGGCAACAAAGCGGCCTGGTTCAATGAAGGCGGCAACACCTGGTTGCAGATGAACCTGGAAGCATCGCGCACTGGCAATTACGGTGTCGGATTCCTGGATGCGACTTCATTCCTCGCACCGCATATGCCGATCGAAAACTACAGCGGCTGGTTGCAAGATGGCACTTTCGGTGGCCCGAATGCGGAAGGTGTGGATCGCCGTGTAAATGGCCAGCAGATTTCCACCTGGCGTGAATACCTCGGCGGCAACCAATACAACGCGGCTTTCCCGCACTTCCTCGGCGTACATGTTTCCAAAGGCGCAAACGCATGGCTGTGGGCGAAAGGGCCGCACAACCATATTTTGCGCTCACTGGCAGCGGGCGTTGGCGAAGAGCAAACCCAGCGTATGATTATGGAATTCCGCGCGCGTCAGGCGATGGTCGATTTTGGCCCATGGAGCAATGCATTTAAATCGCCGATCAATAATAACTGGGGCAGAACCATTAATGCCGAGCGGATTGATGGCGGAATATTGCAAGATCCGGGCGCCCACCGTTTGACCTTCTACTCGGCGACGACCCAGGAAGGTACAACACTGGTTCCAAGCACAACCACTTTACCGGGCTGGTCTGGCGCCAACCAGATTCCATTAAAAGTCACCGGCAATAAAGTGCGCGTGAACTTCCAACCTATCGGCCAAAACATGCGCGTGCAATTGGCGTATCGCGCAGCCGACGGCAGTGCGGTTTACAGCAAGCCAGTCACCAGTGGTGAAGCTTGCCTGGATCTCGCCAAAGCGCCGAAAAATGGTGTAGTGGTGGCGGTGGTGAGCAACGTGGATCACCTCTACAACGGAGAAGAGACACGCACCCGCAAACACGACTATCGCCTGCAATTACTCGAAGGCGTAACCGGCACCGCGCCGCTGTACGACAAGCACTACCAATAACCCCGCTGAAAAAACCAATCCTCCATCGGGAGGATTGGTTTTGCATCATCAGAATTCCATAACTATTTATCCTGCATGAGGGAATCTCTATGCGTGCCCTGCTATTGAGAAAATCTGAATTTAAAAAACACAAACTCGCCTCCTTGATCGGGCTGGGTTTGCTCAGCGCAACACTCGGCAACAGCGCCAGCGCCAGTTGCAGTTACACAGTCACTAATTCCTGGGGCTCAGGATTTACCGCTGCCGTCCGCGTCACCAACGACACAGCGGCAACCGTCAATGGCTGGCAAGTAAACTGGTCGTACACCAACAACAAAGTGAGCAGTGCCTGGAACGCCGTGCTGAGCGGCACTTACAGCGCAACCAACCTGGGTTGGAACGGCACACTGCAACCGGGACAATCCGCTGAGTTCGGGGTGCAGGGCACAACGAATGGCGGCGCAGTCGAAGCGCCCGCGCTCACCGGCAATTTATGTGGCACTGCTGCTGCCAGCAGCTCCAGCAAAATCGCCAGCAGTGCACAAGCAGTGAGTAGCGCGCGCGTGGCTAGCAGCACCGCAAGCTCATCCAGCCTCGCACCGGTAACAACCAATATTGCGAACCTCGCGACCGCGACCACTTCTTATGTATCAGCGTGGGAGACAATTCGCGCACTCAATGACAACAGCAATCCGGCAAATTCCAATGATAAGTCGGCTGGCGCTTACGGCAATTGGAATAATCCGAATTCGATCCAGTGGGTGCAATACGATTGGCCACAACCCTATTCGCTCAGCAATACGCAAATTTATTGGTTCGATGACAACGGCGGTGTGCTCACCCCCACACGCGCGTACATTGAATATTGGAACGGCAGCGCCTGGGTAAATGCGGGCAATGTGCCGCTGGTAAAAAATGCGTTTAACACCGTCAACCTGAGTGGTGTGCGCACCAGTCGTTTGCGCGTGTCCATGCTCAATGCCACCCAATCCACCGGCATTTTGGAATGGCGCGTTGCGGGTACAGTGCAAGGTGGAAATAATTCGTCGCTTGCCGCTTCGTCGATCCGCAGCAGCACACCAGTGTCCAGCGCTGCCAGTTCGGTTCGCTCATCGCAAAACAATTCAGCACTCACCAGTTCGACCGCAACCAGTATCGCCAGAAGCAGTTCACCCGCGAGCTCATCGCGCGCCGCCGCTTCTTCTATCGGCGTTAGCAGTTCCGCTGCTAGTTCAGCGCCTGCCGTGTTCACGCCGATCACCACCCAGTATGAATACGACGGCATCAATACCAGCAACGCGGTTTATAAAGATTCGAATCGTTTCCGTTTGTATTACGGCGCTGATAACAAACGCGGCCCCAAAGGCAACCTGGGCACCCATTCCGATGCCGACGTAACGCGCATGCTTGAGCATATGGAAAAAGTGTACGACTTCTTTGTGCGCGATCGCGGCTTTAAATCGCCCGCGCAATCGGTGCACACCAACAGAACCGGCTTGTTCAAAATCAATGTCTATTCAGTGACGGATATAGATGCCGGCGGTTTTATGGGCTACAACGGCACTGCGGGATTAAGTTATCTGGTCATGCGCAGCAATTTGCTCAACACCAACAGCATCTCCACCCACGAATTTGGCCACGGCATTACGCTCGCGGAATCTATCTGGATTGATAAAGCGCGCACTGGCGCCTGGTGGGAAACTACCGCTGAATGGTTTGCAGACACTTACATGAGCCCGCTCACCAATAGCACCAACTTCGATGTGAATTCACTGCATGCCGCTTCGAATCTAACCATCGTACACAAAGATAATTTGTATCAGGCCTGGCCGTTCCTGAATTATCTTGCCAACAATCCCGATAACTACACCAACCTCGGCCGCGATGCGATTCGCAATTTGATTCGCGCGCATCAAGGCCAGGAAACACCGCTGCACAGCTTGGCAAGACTGGTTCAACCTACGTCAATTAAAACGCTGGTAGGACGCTATCGCGCCCGCATCGCCTACGGTGATATTGGCCATCCACTGGTGCAACAAAGAGTGCTCACTGCACAGCGCGACGCCAGCTTCCGCACCCGTGCCTATCGCAACCTGGAATCGATCGGCACCAACCTGTATCGCGTATTGGAAGCGCGCAAACCGCAATACACCGGCAGCAACATTATTCCGCTGACGGCAACTGGCAGCGGCGAAATTAATATCCAGGTCACCAACCTCGGCAACGGTTTGAGCGATAGCAATTTCACCGCGATTGTCGCGATCAAAGCCGCGAACAACAGCGTGCGCTACGTCGAACTTGCCAACGGTGCCGGCAGCTTCCAATTAGCCTCGGGAGAAGAATCCAGCCTGGTAGTAACCAACACACCGGATTCGCTCTACTTGTACAACGCCTTTGAAAGCACCAGCACCAGCCCGGAATCGATTGGGTTGAATTACCAGGTGCAAATCCTCGGTGCCCGCCCGAGGGATTAATGGGTAGGCATTTGCTAGCGTCATCAAGGCGCTAGCAACTGTTTATCGACACCATCAAAACATTACGGATGCAGTGGCAAAAAACCGGGCACTGCGTCGACTTCAATAATTTCATTGGAAAATACTATGCGCACTCAGATAATCACGCGCGAAAAAACAGCGCACCCAAAATTAAAACCCTATCCACTCGCCGCTTTGCTGGCGCTGGGTTTATTCGCTACTAACATCGCCAGCGCCGGCTGCAATTACACCATCACCAACTCATGGGGTTCGGGTTTTACCGCCGCCGTCCGCATTACTAACGACACGGCAGCTACGGTAAACAGCTGGCAAGTCAGTTGGTCTTACGCAAACAATAAAGTCAGCAATTCATGGAATGCGATCCTCAGCGGTAATTACACAGCGACCAATCTCGGATGGAACGGCACCCTCAAGCCCGGGCAATCCGTAGAGTTTGGTTTGCAAGGTACAACCAACGGCGGTGCGTTGGAACGGCCCCAACTTCAGGGGACGCTCTGCGCGAATACCAACGCGAGTAGCGCAGGCCAATCATCGCGCAGCGCTAGCAGTGTGATGCAAAACACGAGCAGTGTATTGCGCAGCTCCAGCAGCAAAAGTTCAAGCCCGATATCCAGCAGCCCCAGAAGTTCGTCAGCAAGTGTGATTCCCACTGCAAGCAATATCGCAGCGCTCGCCAGCGCGACAACCTCTTATGTATCGCCATGGGAAACTCTGGCAGCGGTGAATGACAACAGCACGCCCACTAATTCCAATGACAAAAGCAAAGGCGCTTATGGCAACTGGAATAATCCGAATTCGATCCAGTGGGTGCAGTACGACTGGCCGCAAAATTACAGCCTGACATCCACACAAATTTATTGGTTCGATGATAACGGCGGCGTGCTAACACCTACGCGCGCCTACGTGGAATATTGGAGCGGCAGCAACTGGATCAGCGCCGGCGATGTGCCCCTGGTAAAGGATGCATTTAATAATTTGCCGTTAAATGGTGTTGTCACCAACCGCATCCGCATTTCCATGCTCAATAACATCCAATCCACCGGCTTGCTGGAATGGCGTGTCGCCGGCACAGCAATCGGCCAACCTGCATCCTCATCAAGCAGTTCGCGCAGCAGCATCGCAAGCTCTGCCAGCAGCTCATCTGCACCGGGAAATTGCACTGGCCCATTAGCGGGAACCAAAGGCACCAATCCACTACTGCCCACCATTTTTACTGCTGACCCGGCGCCGCTGGTGCACAACTGCACATTCTATATCGCCGCCGGTCACGATGAAGGCACCACTGGATTCTTCCTGCGCGATTGGTACGTGTTGTCATCCACCGACATGGTGAACTGGACAGATAACGGTGCACCGGTGATGTCACTCAGCACATTTACCTGGGCAGACTCCAATGCATGGGCTGGCCAAATGGTGCAGCGCGCCGGCAAATTTTATTGGTATGTTCCGGTGAATAAACGCGGCGGAGGAATGGCGATTGGCGTTGCAGTGGCGAACAGCCCACTCGGCCCATTTAAAGATGCGATTGGTGCGCCTTTGGTTGACGACCTGATTGAAATGAAAGCCTTTAATTACACCGACGCCGGCCAAACGGTTTACACCATCGACCCAACCGTATTTGTGGATGATGATGGCCAAGCCTATCTCACCTACGGCGGTTTCTGGCGCATGGTGACGGTCGCCTTAAACGAAAATATGATTTCACTCAAAGGCGCGATGATCGAACGCACACCGCGCGATTTCTTCGAAGCGCCCTACCTGACCAAACGCAACGGTATTTATTACATGGTCTATGCCGCAGGCGCTAACCCCGCCACCATCGACTACGCCACCAGCACCAGTCCAACTGGGCCATGGACGTATAGAGGCAGAATCATGGAAAAATTACCTGCCCTCGCCGGCCAAGATGCACCCACAAGCCATCCCGCTATCGCAGAATTTGCGGGCCAGTGGTACTTGGTATATCACATCAGTAACGGCAAAGGCGGCGGCACTTATCGCCGCCAAGTCGCGGTGGATAAATTAACGTTTAACGCCGACGGCACTATTAAATTAGTTACACCGTCAGCAGGTTTATCGTTTTAATTAAATACAGATGGCGTAAAAAAAACGGCGCAAGTGAAAGCTTGCGCCGTTTTTTATGGTTGTAAAATTCACTTCTTCTTATATCCAAATACTCCAAACCAAAACAAACCTTCAAATAAAACCCCGGCGATCAAAAACACTATGCCGCCGACAGGGACGCCAAAAACATAGCATCCGATAGCAGCGAGCAAACAGGCCAAGGTGATTATTGCTCTGGTAAATGTTTTCATTTTAGTTAAAGCATCCTGTGTATTTGATCGTAAAAAAACACTTTCTCATTTTGATAAGCGTCTTTGTCTAACGGATATTTATTCGCAAGTAGCGTTTTTAGGTTATTTAATTCAATGACAAGATCTGGTCGGGATTTCATTATTCGAACAAAACCGAGGTGCTGGTTAATATTGATATTCCCAGTCTGAAATATATGAAAGTGAACCTTCCTCGACCTTTTAGAAAAATATTCTCTGTTGTCAATTCCGTAACTACCCTTGTATTCAAAGCCCAGCTTTTCGAGACCACTGACATTTAGACTAGCTTGCTTTAAGTCGGCAACAACTCCGAGAATATCAATGCAGTCTTTAGCATAGAGTCCTTCCACTGCTGTCGAACCTATATGATGTAATTCAATCGCACCTTTATAAGCAGAGAGTATCGCCTGTTCTTCTTTTAAATACTCTTTTGGGCAATCATTATTGTATGGATGGAGGTACATAAAACCCGTGCCTCACATATCTTCCTTTTTCGGTGTTTTCGCCGAAAATGCAATTCCTGAAATTTTCCATCCCGACTCAGTATTTATTAAGATAAAAACTTCCCTTCCATTATTACTTTCTTTACCGCCAAGATAAAATGCATATCCGCAGTCCGCAACCATAACATCTGTATCGCCACTGGTTTTGCAGTCCGAAAATTTTACTTCCGTGGGTTCTTTCGTCTTCACCAACCATTCTGCAAAATGGCCGATCTCGTGCAGATTAACCTTTTTGTGGCGCGGATCATTTTTATAGCGGCTTGCATCCTGCTCGCTAATTATTGCAAACCAGCTGACCGAGTCATTTAAAAATAATGATTTGAACTTCGCCGCATCCTTCGCCTCAACCGCTTTCGAAAAATTAGCGGTTATTTCCGTAACAACGCTGCTTTCACCACCCATAGAACCGCTTTTACCAGCAATCGAATTATTTTTATCCTTAACCGAACTACAGCCTGTTACTACTATAGAAATCAAACAAAAGCTTATTATTCTTGCAAACATCTTTTAATTTCCCCAATCAATTTTGTTATGCACAGCGTTAGTCAATTTTCCGTGGCCGCTCATAGCCCCTGAACACATCAAAATCACTTCGCTCAGTTGCGAAAGAAGCTTTTACATCAATGACTAATCCGACTTCGCCGGCGGCACATACCCATCAGCCTCATCCACTTTCTCGCCCGACAAAAACTTTTCCATTTGTTCAGTTAAATAAACTTTGGTGCCTATATCCATTACGTTTAAACGTTTTTCGTTAATCAGTAATGTCTGGTGGGCCATCCATTCCTGCCAGGCTTTTTTGGAGATGTTGTTGAATAGATCCAGGCCTTTGGCGCCGGGATAAGGCGGTAGATCGAGGCCTTCCATTTGTTGTTGGTATTTGCGGCAAAAAACCATGCGGCTCATAGTTGTTCTCACTTAACTTTGGATGAAAGGGTTTGGCGTTTGGGCGCGGCGATTTTTTTCGCCGTATTTTTTGTCAGTGTTTTCGCAGCGGTTTTCACCGCTGATTTAGCAGCGCGCGGATCAAGTTGGGCGAGTTTTTCCAATAATTTTTTTACTGGTGCAGCCAGACCCAACGCATCCGGCTGATGGGGATTGTACCAGTGTGAGGCCGCTTCACCGATAACTGCGGGAGTTTTCGCCAGCTGGATCAATACCGGAGTGATGTCCAGATGATAGTGACTAAAAGTGTGGCGATAGCTGTTCCACTCTTCCAGGTCGATGACTTTGCCGTAGTTGTCTTCTGCAAACTCGCGCGCATCTGAATCTAGCGCCAATTCGGGGAAACTCCATAAACCACCCCAAATGCCTTGCGCGGGACGCTGATGCAGCAATAAATCGCCCGCGGGATTGCGCAGCATAAGCAACTGTACCGATTTTTCCGGCAGTGCTTTTTTCGGTTTTTTGCCGGGGTAATCTTTGGGGTTGCCCTGCGCGTAGGCAACACAACCGTCGCGCAGCGGGCAGGCTTCGCAGTTGGGCTTACTGCGTGTGCAGAGGGTGGCGCCCATGTCCATCATCGCCTGGGTGTAATGGTTCGCGCGGGTTTTGGGCGTATATGCCTCCGCTATTTCCCACAGCTGGGTGGCCAC
>DATIDX010000191.1:0-9104 GCA_035456025.1 Cellvibrio sp.
GGGGTGATGGATGGAAATCTGGATTTGGTGAGCAAAAATTTTTCGCTCGCTGACACCCTGGTCAAAGCCAATATCAGCACGCGCAATGCCGAATTGCGCTATCAGTACGCGGGTGGTGTAACCGAGGTTTACGCCTGGAAAAACTTTTTTGTGCGCGCCACCCTGGAGCAGGCACAGTTGGATGCAGTGGCAAATATGGAGTGGGTTGGTTACGGGCAAATAGGCGCAAACGCCAAACTGGATCTCGCGCAGAAAAAAATCCTGGAGGGAAAATTACAGGCGCAATTTGCCAACCTTGCACCGCTGGAAACGCTGCTGCCTTTTGCCAATGATGTGAAAGGCGATTTGCGCGTGGATCTTTCAATGGGCGGGCCGTTTGCGCAGCCTTATGTGCTGGGCGATATAGGCTTGCATAACGGCGCTGCAAATTTGCCGCGCCTGGGCCTGGATCTCAGCAATATCGAATTGCAAATTAATTCGAGCGTTGCCGGCGATATCAATATGGTGAGCCAGGTGCAATCGAATAAAGGCAAATTATCGCTGGTGGGCGATTTAACCAAATTCGGCACGCCCGAGTGGAGTTTACAAAGTAGTGTCAGGGGCAGTGATTTCGAAGTCATTGCCATGCCGCAATTAAAAGCGACGCTCAGCCCGGATATCACCCTCACCGCCAACCGCGAAACCGTACACCTGACTGGCGCGGCGGTGATTCCCTGGGCGCGCGCCAATATCAAACGCTTGCCGCCTTCGGCCACCCAGGTGTCGAGCGATGTGGTCATCATTAATGAGGACAAGGCGCAGGAAGAAGCGGCGCTGCCGGTTAAGGTATTTACCAACCTGGAGTTATCGCTTGGTGAGGATGTGCAATTCAAAGGCTTTGGTTTGAATAGCAAGCTCTCGGGCAAATTGAGTTTGATCAAGGAATCCCAGCGGCAATTTTTCACCAGCGGTTATGTGAGCGTGGCCGATGGCAGTTACAAAGCCTACGGGCAGGAATTGAAAATCGAGCGCGGCCGCCTGGTGTTTCAGGGACCCTATGAAAATCCCGGCCTGGATATACGCGCATCGCGCATTATCAAAGGCAGTGAAGATATAGAGGTGGGTCTGGAGGTTGGCGGCACCTTGCAGCGCCCTGTTGCCAATGTGTATTCCGTGCCCTCCGATTATTCCGAGAGCCAGGCGATGATGATGTTGCTCACCGGCAAGCAATCGGATGAAGTCACCAAGGCCGACGCTTCGGTGCTGCTCGGTGCTATGAGCGGTTTGGGTATGGATTCCGACGGCTCGGTTGCAGCCGATATTACCAAGATGTTCCGCCTCGATGAATTGGAGATCAATTCCGACGAAGGGATCGACCAGAGCCAATTGTTTATCGGCAAATATCTCACGCCCAAATTATTGGTGCGCTACATGGTGGGGATTTTTGATCGCGCCTTCAGCTTCGGTGTGCAATACCAATTGACCGATCATTTCCGCCTGGAGGCGGAATCAGGCGAGACCCAGAGCGTCGACGTGATTTATAAAATAGAGCGACAACTCTGCGCGCGGGTAAAATTGCGTTAATTCCAGCGCGGCAATTGTTGTTTGTGTTATCTGTTGCGCACCTAAAAAATAGAAACAAAAACCAGACATAAAACCAGAGGTTTAGTTATGAAATCCCTGTACCATTATTTGAAAATATTGCTGCTGCCATTAGTGTTGCTGGCCAGCGCTAGCGCCGTTGCGGACGACGCTTGGGAAAATACCAGTGGCTGGTGGAATGCGACGGATATTCCCGCATTCGATAAAAAGAAAATTACCCGGCAGCTTTCATTAGTAAAAGTGCAGGGCAATAAATTTGTCGATGCAGAAGGGAAAGTCGTTATTTTCCGGGGCGTAAATATCGCTGACCCGGACAAGATTGCCAAAGATAAACGTTTCACAAAAAAGCATTTTGAAGTGATCAAGGCCTGGGGCGCGAATGTGGTACGTGTGCCCGTGCATCCCTCGGCTTGGCGTAAGCACGGTAAAAAAGCCTATCTCGCTATGCTTGACCAGGCGGTGGTCTGGGCGAACGAATTGGATATGTATGTGATTATCGATTGGCACTCGATTGGCAACCTGAAATCGCAAATGTTCCAGAACAATTCCTACTACACCGATAAAGCCGAGACTTACGATTTCTGGCGCACTGTGTCCGAGCGCTATGCCGGTGTGAATAACGTAGCTTTCTATGAAATTTTTAACGAACCAACAGTATTTAATGGCCGTTTGGGCATTGTGAGTTGGGCTGAGTGGAAAGCGATTAATGAAGAAATCATCACTGTTATCCAGGCGCACAATGCCAATGCTATTGCGTTGGTCGCCGGTTTTAACTGGGCCTACGATTTAACGCCGGTAGCCACTGCGCCTATCGAACGCAACAACATTGCCTATGTGAGTCATCCCTATCCGATGAAAGTCGGTGCCCCCTACGAAAAAAATTGGCAGCGTGATTTTGGTTTTGTCGCCGATAAATATCCGGTGTTTGCGACTGAAATTGGCTATCAGTTGGCAACCGATAAAGGTGCCCATATTCCCGTCATTGACGATGGCCAATACGGTAAGCGCATTACCGATTATTTTGCCGAGCGCGGTATTAGCTGGGTAGCGTGGGTGTTTGATCCGGATTGGTCTCCACAGATGTTCACTGACTACAAAACCTATGAGCCTACAATGCAAGGCAAACATTTCCGCGAAGTTATGCTGCGCGAAAATAAAAAATAACTTTTATATATTCCTTCCCCCTGAAAAGCAGTGAAAGCAAGAGGCAGCACACAGTATCCTTGTGTGCTGTGTCCTGCTTTCGCATTTTGTCGTGTAAGCCCAATTGTTTTTTGGTCGTTAGCGCGTAGACTCGTTCCACATATTGCTGTGCAGGCAATAATTCACATAAAAATAATGTATTTAGCGTGTCGGCGTGGTTCTGAGTTTTCATTCATCTTGTTGGTCTAATACCTCATTAGTTTTTGCAGCGGTGGTTTTCATTCGAAAACGCACAGCTATTAAATTTTTTTGAGGGCTCATTTTATGCGTATAAAAATTTTATTGTCCGGATTGGTGCTGGCGACTTTGGCGTCCAGCGCGCTGGCGGCTAATCGCCCTGCGGGTTATGTCACTATTTGTTCAGAGGGAAAAACTTGTAGCCTGCCTGCGGCCACCACGGTTGCATTCGGACGCGCCGATAAGTTCGTCTTTAAAACCCTGTCAGGTAGTTTTGTGTGTTCCGAAGCGGTATTCGGCACGCGCGTCGCCGGCGGTGTGAATGAGTGTTCGGTAGCGCGTACGACCGGTTCCAACAGCTCAGCGCCCGCACAGTCTTCATCGAGCAAAGCAGCGAGCAGCGTTGCCAGTTCAATTGGTAGTTCAATTAATAGCTCTGTAAAAAGCTCGGTCAGCAGTTCAAAAAGTTCAGCGGCCAGTTCGGTTGCCACAGTAGGTGGCTACTATCCCGGTTGTGAAAAACCAGAGCCAACTGAAACTGTGCAATTCACCCAAACTCGCGTAGTCCAGTCCGGTGAAATTTTCGATGGCCAAAATAAACGCTACAACCTCAATGGTGGCAACCAGGCGGAAGGCCAGCCGGCAGTATTTGACGTGCAGGACGGTGGTGTAGTGCGCAATGTCATTATCGGTTCGCTCGCGGCTGATGGGATTCACTGCTTGGGCAATTGCACCCTCGATCACGTCTGGTGGGAAGATATCGGTGAAGATGCCGCAACCGCAATGGGACCTGCAGGTACCATTATGAATGTCACTTGCGGCGCCGCCTTTAACGGTTCCGACAAAACCTTCCAGTTCAACGGCCGTGGCGAATTGCACATCAGCAAATTCTACGTGCAGAGCGCGGGCAAATTGGCGCGCACCTGTGGCGACTGCACCAACAACGGTGGCCCACGTAAGTTAGTGATCAATGATGTGATCACCCGCGATGTGAGCACCATCGTTGGTATCAATACCAACTTTGGCGATGTGGCGGTGATCCGTAACCTCACACTCAATAACAGCGGCACTTCTAAAACCAAGATTTGCCAGGTGTACAAAGGTGTGGTGAAAGGTTCCGGCAGCAGCTCAGCGCTGGGCGTGGAATTTGATACGCCCAACTGCGATGTGCGCCCCGCTGACGTGACCCTGTTGGGTTCCAGCCAAATGAATACCTCTGCTTGCGCGGGTTCTTGCCCGCTCCCCTAAGCGCTTCGTCGTCCGTAGCGCATTGCTTCTGCCCGACCCGCAAGGGTCGGGCAGCTTTTTTATGGGGGGTAGGATCTATAAATGAGCCGGAGTTTTAACGGCTTTTTAGAGCGGAATACTTAACGGGATTTGAGCGTGGAGAGCGGATAGTCCAGGCGTTTATTGCACTGTTGCTCGGCGGGCAGGTAGGGTGATTTCAGACAAAATATTTTGCGTTCGTTCAGGTGGAGCTGCGCTATGTCGGCGGCGTGATGCTGCCTGAATAACCGGTCAAGCTCGCCGCTGCGCTGCAATTTTTTCAGGCCTGTTTCCACCCGCTGCGCCAGACGCGGGAATTTTTTGCTGACGTGCAAATAAATCGGGTAATCGTAGTAAATCAATAGGCTGGGCTCGATGGCGAGGAAGGGAAAACGGGTTTTCTGGTCGCGCCAGGTATACATAAGTTCATCGGCGCCGAGCGGCAGGCACTCGTAGCGTTTGGCGGCAAGCATTTCAAACAGCGCCTCAAAGGTTGGCGCCTCTTTGGGTTGAATACCATTGTGTTTATAGATGTCGATGTCCGCCCAATTAAGGCCTTGGGCAATAGTCAATTGGCTGAGTGATTCCAGTTTGTCGGCAGCCGGGAAGTTGGCAGGGTTGATCAGGCAAATACGGTAACCGAGCAGCCCCTTCAGAATATCGACCGGAATAGTGATCACCTCGGCTTGCGCGATCACGGTGCCGGGCGATGCCCAGAGCAGGTTGAGGATCTTGCCTTCGCTGATCAGCAGTGCCTGGCGCTTGGCACTGGGCTCTTCGCCAAAGGGCGCAATCTGATAATCGCCGTACTCAGCTTGGGTCACCTCCAGGATGCGCTTGATCAACTCAAATTTGTAGGCGTGGCGCGCGTCTTTTATGCCTCGGTCGTAGTAGCGCACCACTGTGGCTGCGCCAGTTTCCGGCACCGGTTCGAGCGCGGCGCAAGACCCGGAAAATAGTCCGTTAAACACTAGCCCGGAAGTGAGCAGTCCGAGCCGGGAGCGGAGGTTCAGTTTACGCATGCAAGGGTTCCATTTGTCTGGTCAGCTGATTTTAGAAGATGTGCTCCGTTTGTCATGTGATCCAGCCGCGATAATAGCTTGGCGCCTGTTTACCTCCCGGTGCAGTAATTGCCGTGTTTCACCTTGGCTCTTCCTAAAGTGATACAGGCCCAGTTTGCAGTTTGCCTCCAATATGGGACGACCTGAAACGAATTCAGGTAGACGATAAGGCCACTGGAGCGCAGTTCTCTGGCCTCGCGCAGCGCCGGACCCAATAACTTTTAAGAGGGACCTATGAGACTGCGCAGCTATTCATCCAAGGCCAGCTCCCGGTTCAAATAATCAATACCAACCTAACAGCTAATAATTAATAACAGGGTCATTATTATGAAACGATTCAACAGAGTCCTGCTGTTGCTGGGGGCTATAGGTTTTGCCCATGCCAGCCAATCGGCCATCATCAACTATGGTGCAGGCAATATCAGCGATACCATCAATACCGCCGGGTGGAAATGTACGGTCGATCACGGCAACTGGATCCACAATGCCGGTGTAGTTAAACCCGGCGTCAGCAGCTGCAATCCTATAGGCGCCCCCACACCCATCTACCCGCAAGAAGTTTCCCCCGCGAGCACCAAGCCCACTATGACCCACCGCTGGTGGGGTTCGATCCCGTTTCTGGGGGAGATGAAAGTCGGTGCTTCAACCGATTCCGGCTATATCACGCCCGACCCGATTACTGCGCGCATCACCGAGCGCGGTGTACGCATCCTGGGGATTCCCGGCGGCCTGCGCACTGGCACTAATGACACCATCTATTCCATTCCCGATCCTTTTAGCGAAGTGTTTGACGGTATCGCCGTAGGCAACTCTGCCTATTCCAACCTCGATGCCTTCCTCAAGGATTACAGCGACGGCTCGGTCACCGTGCAATGGAAAAGCGGCGCTACCGCCGTAATGGAAGCGACCTTTGTGCACGGTTCACCTTACGTGTACTTCACCGCCCTGCAAGGCAACCTGGTGATCCGCACCAAGTCGGCCGATGGCGGCGAGAAAGGCGTGTTCCACCAAAGTGGCAATAACCTGGGGATCTGGACTGACGTGGCGGGCAACCGCAATGCCTTCCTGATCGTTGGCCACGATGCCACCACCTATAGCGGCGTCAACACCAACAGCATCGGCGTGAGCAACAGTACCAAGCGCATGACGGTAGCCTGGTTGCCCCAGTTGACCGGCACCCCGGACGCGGCAATGATCTCGGCCTTTGCCCAATATGCTGCCCAGCGCGTCGATAAAGTGAACATCAACTACGCGGTTGATCGCGCCACCAACAAAGTCACCATCAGCCACCAGTACCAATTCAATGGCGCTAATGTGACGACTATGGCCGGCCTGTTGCCGCTGCATTGGAAGAACTCTACCCAGGGTGTGACCAGCTACAAAGTGCGCTCGGCGCGCGGTGTGACCAAGTTTGCCGCGACCAGCAACTATAGCTACACCATCCCCTACGTGGGGGTGCTGCCTTATTTCCCCGAAAACATTGGCGATTACAACGCGACCCAATTGCGCGCGCTGGTGACCGAGTTTGTTAATCAAGGTACTGCCACTTGGAATACCGCGACTGATACCTACTGGGCCGGTAAAAACTACGGCAAAGTGGCTGAACTGGCGGCGATTGCCCGCTCCATCGGCATGACCACCGAAGCTAACCAAATGATTGCCTGGCTCAAAGCCGAATTGCAGGATTGGTTCCGCGCCAATACCACCGGTGCTTTGGACACCACCAAATACTTCGCTTACGACGGCAACTGGAACACCCTGCTCGGGTTTGATGAATCTTTCGGTGCGCAACAACAGCTGAACGATCACCACTTTCACTACGGCTATTTTGTGCGTGCCGCAGCGGAAATCTGCCGGGTGGATGCTGGCTGGTGCGGCTCTACCCAATACGGCCCAATGGTGGAATTGCTGATCCGCGATTACGCCGCTGGCCGCGACGATGCCATGTTCCCCTACCTGCGCAACTTTGATCCGGCTTACGGCTTCTCCTGGGCATCCGGCCACGCCAATTTTGCCCTGGGTAACAACAACGAATCGACTTCAGAAGCAGCTAACGCCTACGGCGCTATCGTCCTCTACGGCATGATCACCGGCAACAATGCCCTGACCGAGCGCGGTATGTACCTGCACGCCTCATCGGCCGCGACCTACTGGGAATACTGGAACAATATCGACCGTTACAAAGGTCTGGGTGGCGATTACGACAACTTCACCTCCAGCTACACCAAACCGACTACCTCGATCATCTGGGGCAATGGCCATGTATTTTCTACCTGGTTCAGCGGTGCCTACGCGCACATCCTCGGTATTCAAGGTTTGCCACTGAGCCCGCTGGTGCTGCATATCGGCCAACATCCAGGCTACCTGACTAACTATGTGACGCTCGGTTTGAGTGAATCCTCCAACGGCAAACCGTCTGGTTTACCCAACGGCCAGTGGCGCGATGTCTGGTGGAATATCTGGTCGATGACCAATGGCCAGGCGGCGGTGGACGATATGCTCGCCTACGGTTTGGGCAACCTGATTCCTGAAGAGGGCGAGACCAAAGCGCACACCTACCACTGGGTCTACACCCTGAAACAACTGGGTCATCTGGCGACCGGTACCGGCGCATTGACGGCTAACCACCCGGCGGCGGTCGCCTTCAACAAGAACGGCATACTGACTTACATCGCCTATAACTTCGGATGCGCGGCGATCAATGTGGCTTACTCCGATGGCACCAGCTTTTCGGTTCCGGCGAAAGGTTATGCCTTGAAGCGTACCGGTCAGTCAGTGGTATCCAGCGGCGCTGGTTGCAGCGGTACCAGCAGTTCCGCAAGCTCAGTGGCGCCGAGTAGTGTTGCCTCCTCGTCCAAAGCATCGGTCGCGGCAAGTTCGGTGGCCAGCTCAGTGGCGGCTACGCCTTACGGCCACACAGTGCTTACCAGCACCAGTGTGCGTTTCCACGCGAATAATGCGGCCTGGGCGGACATCCACTACACCATCAATGGCGGTGCGCAACAAAATATCCGCATGACCCACAATGCCGACAACTCCAATACCTATACGCTGAGCAACGTTCCGGCGGGTGCCACAGTGCGCTACTTCTTCACCATCGCCCAGGGCGCGGGTGCGGTTGATACCACTTGGGTGCAATTCGGTTGCTGCTCTGGCGGGGCTGCTTCAAGCACGCCGGCCAGCAGCACGCCAGCTGCCAGCAGTTCGGCACCGGCGTTCAGCCAGCTGGTGCAGGCAGAGGCGTTTACGGCGATGAACGGCGTACAGACTGAAGCAACTACCGATACCAACGGCGGACAAAACGTGTCTTACATAGATGCAGGTGACTGGATGGCCTACGCCAATATCACCATCCCGGCGACTGGCAGTTATCGCATTGATTACCGCGTCGCCAGCCCAGCGGGCGCCACCTTCTCCTCCGACCTGAATGCCGGTGCAACCCAGTTGGGCAGTGTGACCGTCGGTGCCACCGGCGGTTGGCAAAACTGGACTACCGTCAGCCAGACAGTAACCCTCACCGCCGGCACCCACGCCTTTGGTATCTACGCCCAGCAGGCGGGCTGGAATATCAACTGGTTCCGCATCACCAGACTGTAAACACTTCACTGGAAAGCAGCCAATCCCGCTGTAGCTTTCACCCCCGGCAGATGCGTCATTGCCGGGGGTTTTTTATGCGTTCCACTTTTTGTTGTGGGTGGAATTTACCCATTCCTCCAAGTCGCTAAAACTCACCTAACTAGTTGATATATAAAGAAATAGGACTATCCCAGTTAGTGATGGAAAAAGTGACATGCTTCAGGTTTAGGCCAATTTCAA
>DATIDX010000192.1:0-7380 GCA_035456025.1 Cellvibrio sp.
ACCCGCATTGATGCTGTTCGGAAAATTCTCTATGGCGGAATGCGATCTACTGACACGGCAAGTGCAACTGTACTTGAGCGTGCATTTCTGCCCAATGATGCCCATTCGTTCGCTAAATACTATGCTGGCTCGGATTTGCCACAATTAACCCCATTTGCGTCAAATCATACAGATACTGATGTGATGAAGCGCGGCATTACAATTTGTAATACCTCTGAGCCTAAGAACCGCAATACGCTGTCACAAGATGCAACTGGTTTAGAAGATTTGCCATTAATCCGTGTGGCACGTGGTAATTATTCTTTGTGGGCAAGTAATGAGCGCTGGCAGTGTCGTTGGGGAGCTGGCAATGGTGAGTACAAGAATGACAATAATAGTGCAATTAGCGAAATCAATGCCTATTCAAGCGCCCCGGTTAACAGCACTAATACAAATACTAATGTTGCATTGGGTCAAAAAAATTATGTGGCACGCGTTGCAGTATGTACGAGCAGTGCATTAATTGACACTGTTAACAATGAGAAATGTCAAAAATATGGTTCTAATTATAAACCTACAGGGGTACTCCATGTTTATGGAGAAAAAGATCGCATACATTTTGGCTTAATGACTGGCTCCTATGCCAAAAATAAATCGGGTGGTGTTTTGCGCAAGCAAGTTGGCTCAATAACCGATGAGATAAATGCAGACGGTACCTTTAAGGTGCCCGCATCTGGAAATAGCATTATCAAGACAATCGACTTGCTGCGCATATATGGCTACCGCTTTGGCGGTGGTAGCGATGGCAATGGTGGTACATACCATAGCATGACTGGAAGTGATGACTGCATATGGTCTATGTCGAAATTTAATGATGGTAAGTGTACTAACTGGGGTAATCCGCAGGCGGAAATATATCTCGAATCTTTGCGTTATCTGGCGGGATTAAAAAGCGCTAAATTTGATGCGGATGATTCCTCGATGATATCTCAGCCCAATCATGCAACAACGGATGATCCTAATGATAAATTTACCTTAAACCGGGTTGTAACTTGGAAGGATCCTATATCTACGGCGGCGGATGGTAATTACTGCGCGCCGTTGAATGTATTGCAATTCAATGCATCCACAACATCTTATGATTCGAATTTGTTGGATTCAACAACTGACCCAAATCAATTGTCCAGTGCATCCGATTTGGGTTTTTCCGATCTTAATGGCACGATCGATAAAATTGGTACTGCTGAGGGAATAATAGGCGGGACTTATTTTATCGGTCGAAATGGTGGAACTGGCGGTAATGCCAATCAGATATGTGATGCGAAAGTTGTTAATTCGCTGGCAACTGTAGACGGGATTTGCCCCGAATCACCTCGTCTCGAAGGTGGTTATAAAATTGCAGGCCTGGCATATCTCGCGCGTAAGAGTGGTATTGCAACCGGACGCGAAAAAGTCAAAACCTACGGTGTTGCGTTGGCTCCAGCTGTACCCAAAGTCACAATTACTGTACCTGGCACATCTGGCACCACAAAAAAGACGATTACTATTTTACCGGCATGCCGCAATCTCAAAACTGATCCTGACGCAAATTGCGCAATCGTAGACTTCAAAGTAGTAAAACAACAGACGGATACTAGTGGCAATATTACTGGCAAGCTTTACGTAAATTGGGAGGATAGTGAGCAGGGCGGTGACTTTGACCAAGATATGTGGGGTGTTATTAGTTATGCAGTAACTTCTTCCAACATCAGGGTAACAACCCAAGTGGTTGCTCAGTCCACCGGTGACGCCATGGGCTTCGGCTTTGTTATCAGCGGTACTGAGCAAGACGGTTTCCACGTTTTTTCAGGTGCGAATAATTTTACTTTTGAGCCAAAATACACCGGAGTGCCATCTTGTTCATCGAGTAGCACAAATAAATGCACTTGCAGAACTGCCGGGACAGAGGGGGCATGCGATGTTGAATACAAGCTTGGCAAAACTGGGACGCCGGTGCAGTCGCACTTATTTACTATCGGCACGTCTATCACCAAATCGCTTCAACCTCCACTTTACTACGCAGCTAAGTGGGGTGGTTACACCAATAAAATTAATCCAGTTACGTTGGCTGAAATTGAATCAACTGACGTAGAGATTGCAGCGCAAACAGTCCCGGACAATTATTTTTACGCAACCGACCCGCGTAAATTAGAATCGTCGTTAGTCGCTGCTTTTGCAAAAATTGCTGCCTCGGTAGGGTCAGCTGCTACAGTTGCTGCAAACTCAACTCGGTTGACCGGAGAAACTCATGTTTATCAGGCCAAATTTAATAGCGGCGACTGGAGCGGGCAATTACTTGCTTATCCTGTTAAACCAAATGGAACAATTGACACCTCTGTCCCCGCCGCGTGGGACACTGATAAAACTTTAACTCGTTCGTCCAGCCGGAAAATTTATACTTATGATGGCGCTAGCGCACGAAGCTTGGTGACACTAAATGCTACATCATGGACTAATAATAACTTTCCTGACCTTAAAGCGGCACTGAGATTGTCTGGCGAGTTAGACGAAGCGATGGCATTAAAGCGTTTTAACTGGTTGTTGGGAAGTAATGCCGCTGAAAATGTTGCTGGAGGTTTGCGTATCCGGAATAAGCTACTTGGTGACGTTGTTAATTCAGATCCTGCGTACGCTGGGGCTACATCGCAGCGGTATAACATGTTACCGGCCGAATATGGTTCTGCTAGTTACAATGATTATGTTGATAAAAAGAAAGGTAAAAAGTCAGCGCTATTTGTAGGCTCTAACGATGGCATGATGCATGCGTTTAATGCGGCTAACGGAGAAGAGCTTTTCGCCTATATACCGCGTGGAGCCTACTCAAAACTTGCAGAGGTATCTAAGCCTGGTTACGTCCATCAATATATAGTGGATGGTCCAATGTATGTTGGTGATGTCTATTTTGACTCTAACAATGATGGCGTTGATGGTGAATGGCGTACTATCGTCGCGGGCACCCTAGGTTACGGCGGCAAGGGTGCGTACGCACTGGATGTGACTGATGTGCTGGATTCATCTGGCGGGCCTAAAGTGATTTTTGATGTAACTGCTGAAGATTCAACTGTGCCCTATCGCAATGACTTGGGTTATTCCCCTGGGAAAATATTGATTGTGCCTACTGCCCAGGCAAAGTGGACCGCGATATTTGGTAACGGTACCGACAGTCAAAAAGGAACCGCATCATTGGTTGCTATCGATATTGAAAACCCTGCAAGTTATAAAATCATAGACACAGCGGTTGGTGGCAATGGTTTGTCTGGTGTTGCCCTCTTGCCTGGCGGGACGGGGGTGACTACGCATGCGTATGCAGGCGACCTGCTAGGAAATATGTGGAAATTTAATCTTACGGACGACTCTATGAACACCTGGTCTGTTGCGTATGACGGTAAGCCGCTTATTAACGTCATTAGTTCTGCCGGTGTTGCGCAACCTATTACAGCAACCCCTACATTAGGTCTTAATTCGATCAAAAAAGTCGGGGAAGGCGCCTCTGCCAAGCCTTCTGTTATGGTTTATTTTGGAACCGGAAAATATTATGAGGAAAACGACGGTGGCTTGAAAGGAGTACAAAGTATTTATGGCATTGCGGATACCGGATCTATTAAGTTAACGAAGGATAATCGAACTGAAAAATTGCATGAAAAAACTATATCAAGTGAAACAGCAACTAATCGCGTAGTGTCCAATGACAAAACACCTGACTCAGGAGTACGGGAAGTAGAATGGGAAGATAAAGACGGATGGTTTCTCGATTTAACTGTATCTGGTAACTCTGCAACGGGCGAGAGAGTATTGAGTAAACCGTTGTTGTTATTTGATCGCGTTATATTATCCACCTTTATCCCCTCGTCAAATCAGTGTAAATATGGTGGTGACGGCTGGCTAATGGAATTAACCGGAGTTGGCGATAAGTTTATTGGTCATAGCGTGTTAGGTGCAAACGGTAACCATATTCTTGATAATGCAGTGATTGGTGATCTTATACCCATTATCGCCGGGGAAAAAATTCATATCATCGGCAGTGGTTTGGGTAAAGAATCAAAAGAGCCGCCGCTCATTACAATCGAAGGTAATGCAGGCAAGGGTACTAGAGGCCGCATGTCATGGCGTCAAATAAAATAAGAGGTTGATATGATTTCTAAGCCAGCAGGATTTACCTTAATAGAGGTTTTGATAACTGTTGCGATAGTTGGGGTATTGGCGGGAATTGTTTACCCGTCGTACCTGGACATGGTACGTAAAAGTAATCGATCTGATGCCAAAGTTGCATTAAGTGATGTCGCTCAGCGGATGCAGAGATGTTTTACAGCGCATAGCACTTATAAACCTGCGGCGGGCACTTGCGAGGTTGTAGATAAAGTGACCTCAACGGGGATTACGTCTCCTGAAGGTTTTTACACGATTTCATTGGCTGCTGGGGATCATGCGCAAGCTAAATATGTTTTGAAAGCAACCCCTGTTGCAAGTAAAAGACAAGCAAGTGATAGCAAATGTACAAGTTTCACGCTAGATCAGGCTGGAGTAAAAAAGGCATATACAAATAGCACGCCCAGCACAGAGAATTGTTGGTGATTATCCACTAGCCCCATTGAAGGGGGCTTGTGTTTACTCATCATCCAATCCCAACTTCTGCAGCCGATAACGCAACGACCTAAAACTAATTCCTAAATGTTTTGCGGCCAAGGTTTTATTCCACTTGGCCTGTTCCAACGCGTGGCAAAGTATTTCTTTTTCCACATCTTGCAAGTACTCATCCAACGATGAGTACTCCGCACAGCGTGCGGGATAATCGACATTGTTGCCGTTGGTGCGCACATGCGCTTTTGTGGTCGCGTAATTTTTTTCTAAGTTTTCTTCTGCTTGGTCATTTCCCCTTAATTGCAAATCCTGTGCGCCAATAAGGTTGCTATCACACAGGGTAAATGCTCGCTCTAGAATATTTTCCAGTTCGCGTACATTGCCGGGGAAGTGATAGTTTTCTAGCACACGCTGCGCGTCACTGGAGAGTTTTGGTGCCGGCAAACCTATCTCTATAGCTAGTTTGTTAAGTAGGTGCTGGGTAAGAAGTGGGATGTCCTCGCGCCGCTCTCTAAGCGGTGCCACAGCGAGTTGGATTACATTTAATCGATAAAATAAATCCTGACGGAATCGCCCTTCTTTTACTTCCAATTCAAGATTTTTATGGGTTGCGCAAAGGATGCGAACATCGGTAGCAATTTCTTCTGCTGCGCCTACTGGTCGAACAGATTTCTCCTGAATGGCGCGCAGCAATTTAACTTGCATGTCGAGTGGCAAATCAGCGACTTCATCGAAAAATAAAGTGCCAGCTTCGGCTGCCTGGAATAAACCAATTTTGTCTTGGTGTGCCCCGGTAAAGCTGCCTTTTTTGTGTCCAAAAAATTCGCTTTCCATTAGCTCGCGCGGAATTGCACCGCAATTGACAGCAATAAAGGGATTGCTGGCGCGTGGACCTAAATCGTGAATTGAATGCGCTACTAATTCCTTGCCCGAGCCGGATTCACCGCTGATATATACCGGCGCTTGCGAGCGCGCAAGTTTTTCAATGCTGCGAATTAAATCCTGAATCGCTTTTGATGCGCCAATGATAGGTGTAATTTTGTGTAGTGGCGGCGGCGTGAGTTGGCTGGATTCAATAGCGGTGTTAACCAATTTTCGTAGTGTGGGCAGATCCACCGGTTTGGATATGAAATCAAATGCGCCGGCTTTCATGGATTCGATTGCAGTGTCTATGCTGCCATGTGCGGTAATAACGGCGACTGGGAGATGGGGGTATTGCTGCTGGATTAACTCCACCAATTCCAGCCCTTTGCCGTCAGGCAGGCGCATGTCAGTTAAGCATAAGTCGTAATGGTTGCGCGCTAAAAGTTGTTTTGCGCTCGCCACAGATTCGGCGCTATCGGTTTGGATTTGCATGCGGCCTAAAGTGATTTCCAGTAGCTCGCGGATATCCGGTTCGTCATCAATAATTAGTGCGCGCTTTTGCGTCATGGTTATGCCTGCGTCTATTATATTTTTAAAAGGGTTTAGCTTGCCTTTTCAGGGTGGGCAAGTTGCAAGTGAAAACAGCTTTCACCGTTATTAGTTCGTTTATAAGAAATAATCGCCTGGTTTGCTTCGCACAATTCCTTGCAAATATAGAGTCCTAAACCTGATCCGGTATTTTCGGTGGTGAAAAATGGCTCGAACAAATGTTTGCTATTTTCTTCGCTAATTCCCAATCCGTAATCAATGACGCGTATGTAGGGCTGTTGTTGGTTGGTGTCCATGCCTATTTCTAGGCGTAAATCGGGGCTGCCAACATGCTTGATGCCATAGCGAATACCATTGTCGCAGAGGTTGGTGAGGACTTGCTGTAATTGGCTGGTGTCAAATTTCGCCTCCAGGCCGCTATGATTGCTATCGTCGAAATCAAAATCACTGCGTGAGTCGCCGATATTTTTTTCTAACATCACTATGTTTAGTTGTTGCCCGTTGCTTTTGCTGGATTTGTAGTCGGCGATAAAAGCTGGAATCCACTGCTGTAAATTGATTTGCGCTGGTTTGGCAGCGCGACGGCGCGACAACTGCAAAATATTTTCTATGATCTGATTAACACGCTTGCTGTGGTTATTAATAATATCGAGCAGGCGTTGGTCACTGGTTGCTAAGGTATCAGACTCGCCGAGCAATTGGCTGGCGTGGCTGATCGCGCCGAGTGGGTTGCGGATTTCATGGGCGATACTGGCAGTCAGTCGACCGAGTGAAGCTAGTTTTAATTGTTGGGCCTGTTGGTTAATTGAACGCACATCTTCGAGAAAGATTAATACATCATTGGAGCTGCCTGGTTCCAGATAAGCGAAGCTTACTTTTGTCTCGGTTGTGGTGTCGCTATCAATCTTTAAATAAGGTGAGTGGTCGCTTGCATGGCGCTGCCAGGATTGGTGCTTTTTATATAGCTCCGGGAAGCGGTCTAACCGCAGCTTTTCCTTGGGATCGAGTGATGCTCCAAGCAACTTTAATGCAGCTTGGTTGCTCAACTCTATCTCCTGTTTTTTATTCAGTACCAATATGCCGGTACGCATTCTCTCTACAATAAGTTGGGCAAGCTTTTGTAGATGTGCTGCATGCGCAGCCTGGGCTTCGGCTTCGGCGTAGGAGATGCGAATTTTTTTAGTGAGGTGTTGGAACAATAATGCAGTCAGGAAAGCGAGGGCGCTGAGAGTTCCAGAGGCAAACAGGGATTTATTGTCCTGGGTGACAATCAAAAATCGGAGGGTGCCTTCGCTTATGACGACGATAGTGGTAATGGCGGCGAGAAAAAATGAAATGCGTTCGCGCAGCATGATGCCGCCTGCGGCAATT
>DATIDX010000193.1:0-8301 GCA_035456025.1 Cellvibrio sp.
GCCAGGATTCCAGCTACTGATGTTGCCATCGGGCGATAGCAGGTAGATCGCGTAATCTGTTACCCCCTGAATCAGAATGCGGAATTGCTCTTCACTGGCATGCAGGGCATCGGCAGCCTGTTTACGAGCAGTAATATCGCGCATGACTTCTACAAAGCCAATTAAAATTCCCTGCTCATCGCGGATAGGATCTATAACGACGCTAACCCAAAAACGCGTGCCGTCTTTGCGCACCCGCCAACCCTCATCTTCGAAATTTCCTTCAGCGATTGCAGCCTGAAGTGCGCGCGCCGGTAAATTAACGGCCATATCGTCGGGTGTGTAAAAAAGTGAGAAATGGCTGCCAACAATTTCATCGCACGCATAACCTGTAAAGCGCTGCGCTCCCGCATTCCAACTGTTAACAATGCCGTCTGGTGAAAGCAAATAAATCGCGTAATCGTTAAACTCTTTAATGAATAAACTGAGACGGGATTCGTCTGCAGCCGTGTGCGATGAAATTGCCATAGCTGACACCTTGGGTAACTGTGTGGATGAAAGCGGTGTACCTAGGCATTCAACCGTAATAGAGCATCCTATACTGGCGCCTTACATTTACACAATCAAGACATTCCAATTAGGGTCAAGACATTCGACTAACACTCAAATTTAATAATGTGAAGCCGCTGGCAAACGCACCAGCGACTTATGGCCAAACATCGCTCTGAGCTTAACGTGGATAAATCAGCACAATATTGACACGGCGATTTTGTTGCTTACCTTCATCCGTCGAGTTGTAAGCGATACGGCGGGTTTTACCAAAGCCTTCTGCCGTCAGCCGCGAACGATCAATGCCAAATTTTTCCACTAAATAATCAACCACATTAGCCGCGCGACGCTCAGATACCTGCTGAGCTTTTTCGGTCGATGCCAAATCAGCAGCGTGACCTTCAACATGAGCAGTTACATTAGGATTATCGCGCAAATAATTAGCAGCGCGCTCCAAATCAGCGTGATATTGCTCCTTAACCTCCACAGTGTTCGCATCGAATTCCACTAACGCCGCAAGGGTGATGCGCGTTTCCGGTAGCGATAATCCAGCTACATCATTCACACAATCAATCGCCGTATGAATACGGCGGTTAGCGCGCCTACCCTCTTCCGTGTCATTATTGGCCACAGGTTCTGCTTCACCTTTGGCAACCGTAGTAATGCGCGATGCATCAATTTGCTGACCGACAAGATACTGCAATACAGTGTCAGCACGGCGCTGTGACAAAGCGAGATTAGATTGCTCGCTACCTACATTATCGGTGTGGCCTTCAATAACAGCTTTGGTATCGGGATATTTTTTCATAAAGCTACCGGCAGCATTTAATCGCTCGGATTCAGCGCGTGGAATTTCAGCGCGGTTAATCTCAAATTGGATATCCAATTTGCTGCAATACTCTTGCTGCTGTGCAACCGCTTCAACCTTGGGGGGCGGAGGCGCTGGACGGTCCCCAAAGCGATACACCAAACCTAGCGAATATAAATTCACGCTACCATGATCGCCAATCATATCTTCTATACGGTAGCGTTCCGCTTCAATGCGCGCTGATAAACGCTCAGTAAACGCATACTCAAAACCACCACCAAATTTATAGCCAGTATCTTTATCATCGTTGGACAAACTTGCAGCCAGACTTTCAGTGCCGACGAAATTTTGTTCCGCTTCATAATGAAATGCACCGACTCTCGCAAATGCGGACCAGCGTTGGGTTAGTGGCAAAGTGCCGACCAAATCCAGGTTATAGCCTTTATAACTGGCGTCACCACGCAGACTACCGGCTCCCGGAGCACGCCCCACTTCATAAGAAAAATCACCCAAGTCAGCGTAGCCTGCTTCCAACGCAACATGATTATTAAATTGGTAGCCGACAAATACTTTATAGCCTCGGTCAGATTCATCCTCATCGATCGAAGTCAATCCGCCACCGATGACGCGGTTTGCAATTGCGCCGTTATCGACACTCTCCGCTGTTTTTCCGTAATTACCACCTAGATACCAATGAGGAGGTGCGGCGCGAAAATCAAACCCCCCAGCTGGAGCAGCATCAACTTGCGACAAAGCCAACGGGCTGCCAAACGTGGCAACAAACCCAATCGCCTGTGCGAGGCGATTGTAGCGCGCAGGAATTGGTTTAGTCGAAAATGCCGTATTGAATGAAGCCGTAGCGGCAACGAAGAATTGTTGTTTCATTCATTCCTCCAGAAACATGTGCAGTATAACTACCTAAGGGATTTAAGCTTCTCCTGACCCTGGCCGGAAGAATCTTTCGGGAAGTAGTATTGACGTGCGGCCCTAGAGGATCGGTGCGATGACAAACATATTAACGGTGATAACCATCTGCCTATCGCAAATAAATTTTTATTTGATAATTTATTTTTTTAATAAAAATTAAAGTCGATGAATAGATAAACAAGAAAATTTTATTGTGCAGAGCTTACCCGCCAGATCACATTCCCCACATCATCTGCGACTAACAAAGCTCCTTTATTATCGAGAATCACACCGACTGGTCGCCCGTAGGCATCACCCTTTTTACTTAAAAAGCCAGTGAGTAGATCGACAGGCGGAGCACCGGAAGGCTTGTTTTCGGCAAAGGGAATGAACACCACTTTATAACCACTGTGCGGCTCGCGATTCCACGAACCATGCTGACCAATAAACATTCCATGCGCAAATTGCTGCGGCAAGCTTGTGCCGCCCGACCACGCTAAGCCCAACGAAGCGGTGTGGGCTCCCAATGCGTAATCCGGCACTATGGCCCGCTTCACCAGGTCTGGTTGCTGGGGCTGCACACGCGCATCGACATGTGGGCCGAAATAACTGTAGGGCCACCCGTAAAAGCCGCCTCTTTGCACTGAGGTTAAATAATCCGGCACCAAATCATTACCCAGCTCATCGCGTTCATTAACTACAGTCCACAGCTCCCCGGACGATGGATGCCAGGCAAGGCCATTAGGGTTGCGCAACCCTGTTGCGAAGAGACTACGCTTGCCGGTGCTGATGTCCACTTCCAAAATTGCAGCGCGATCCTCTTCTGCTGCTATACCCGCCTCAGCAATATTGCTATTGGAACCGACGGTTGCATAAAGCTTGCTGCCATCCGCACTGGCGATAATATTTTTTGTCCAGTGATGGTTGATCGCACCACCGGGTAAGTCGACAAGCGGCGTGCCCGGAGAAGTGATTTTGGTATCGCCAGTATTGTAGGTGAAATGCACAATCGCATCAGTGTTAGCTACGTAGAAATTATTGCCCACCAACACCATCCCGAAAGGCGAGTTTAAACCTTCCAGGAATGCTGAGCGAAAATCCGCAACACCATCCCCATCAGAATCGCGCAATAACGTAATTCGATTGGCACTTCCCTTTCCAGAACCGGCTTTTTTCATAAATAATTTCGTCATCCAACCGCGAAAGCCTTTATTGGCTTCAGGGCGCGGTGGTGCATCTGTTTCAGCCACCAGTACATCGCCATTGGGTAATAAATATAGCCAGCGCGGATGATCCAGATCTTTTGCAAAAAGATTTACCTTCGTACCACTAGCGGGCGTCGGCTGCACATTTTCAGGCCAACCTTTTGCAGAAGCGACATTTACGACAGGCAACAATTTTTTTTCCGGCGCCGGTAATTCAGGATCTATACCATATCCAACCGCCACCGAAGAGGCACTGCTTTGCGCGAGTGAAGAGTTTGCCAATACGACTGCAGCGGCACCTAAAAAGGATTTGAGCCAAATACGATTGCCCAGTGAAATCATCTGCTTAGCCTTCAGGTTATTGATAATGGCCTGGATGAACACGATCTTTTTCCCTGTGTAGCCCAACAACGCGTATATCGGAAATAACGGGGCTTGGTGCAGTATTAGCAAGACGAATATATTTTTCTGCTTCTTCTACATCAAGAGAATCACTGTCAGAAGACAACTCAATGGTATTGGGTTGATTGTCGCAAATGTAACTAATCAAAAATCGGTTTTGATGCTTCATGTTACTGCTCCTATCTTCATTTGAACCAGACTAGCAAATTTTAGTTCTGGCAAATGTTCGATAGCGAACCAAGCGGCGTTAATGGCGCAGCCTTCACACTGAAATCCATGGCGAAGATTTGCCGGACATCCGGCATTGGAGGTGGTCGAGCGTTAAACCTTGAACAACCTGACTCATGGGCCACGCCCGGCCGGTGAATTCAGACCAAGTTCTCTTTGTAGTTTCTTGGTCAACCCTAGAGCGACGATCCGGTGCGAATCAATCAAATAGTGCTGCAACTCCTCATCCTGTGAAGTTTCACCCTCGTACTGCTGAATCCATTTCATACCACGCGACGCAAGATAAGGCGCAGGTCTATATCCGGATTTGTTTTCCAGAAAATGAAAATTATTGTCCGATACTTTAAATGAATAAGCCGGCTTACCCGCATAACTGCTTCCAATAGCAAATACCTTTCCTCCAACCTTCCAAACATGCGAACCACCCCACTGCATTACGTAGGATGTAGCGGCGAGTGCGCCGCAGAAATTATTAAATTCTTCGTAATTCATTATCAATCGCTCTTACTATTGGGACTGCTCCAAGTAAAGCCTACGCGGGCTGTTATGCCAATTGATATTAGGGCATATTATCTATAGCTTGGACTGGCGGTGTGGTACAAAGGCAGCTTGGGTTCAGCGAACAATATCCGCCATTTTCCTACACGGGGTCACATGTTTACGAAGGCCAAATTTTTTACCACCATAGCGTTATTGGGCCTCGCCGATACACTTGCAGCGGACGTGGTTTATACAAGCAACGGCGATAAATTTGTGGGACATATTATCGAGCTTGACGGCCAACTATTGAAAATAGATACGCCCGTTGCCGGAATGCTCACGATTGAAACAAAATGGATTACCAGTTTCACCACTGACCAAGCCGCGAACTGGGAAATCCAGGATGTTCCTACCGAAACGAAGATTGAGACTGCAACTGAAAATGGATATGTCACGGCGAATCAGCAAGCTCTTCCCATAACTAGCCTGCGATTAAAGAGCCGCGCCCTGCCTGACAAAATCTCCGGCAATATTGAAGCTGGCTGGGATGTAGAGCGCGACAATGATCGCAAGCGTGAGTTACGGCTCAAAGCAGAACTGCATTATCAGTTTAACCAATGGCGCCACGAGGGAAATGCCGAAATTAAACAGGGCGAATTACAAGGAATTGCCAATGAAGATGTTTTGGAAATCAATTACACGCCTGATTACCTAATTAACTCCCACTGGCTTGTCACGGTGGATACTTCGTATCGCGAAGAGGGCATTGATACGGTCAGCACCTATTCCCACGCAGGCATTGGCCCAGGTTATCGGTTTTGGGGAGACGCAAAAGACCAATTGGACTTCACGCTGAGTGGGGACAAAATTTGGATTAAAAGCGGCTCCATAAATCTGCAAATGAATGCTATAGCCGCTGGCATCGATTATCAGCAATTCTTTTTAAACGAGCGACTGGAATCCTATATTGATTACCGCATCACATATCCTGACTGGAGCGGAATTGATTACATCGTCAATTCCACACTGGGACTGCGCTACTCGTTTACCCACTATGTATACCTCTCCGTAAAATACGATATTAATAAAACGCGTTACTTACTGGGCACATTGCAGGATCGCGAAACCAATTTCGTGCTGGGAGTGAAGTTTTAATGCCATCTAACAGCACTATAGTTGCTGTTAGATGGATAAAAAATAATTAGTGCGGGATGGGTACCGCATTATCTGTATTAACTGCCCTCTTCCGCCCATTTAACATCCAGCCAATCGGTGTCCAACGCACAAATAGAACGTATGTCACCACACCGAACAACAGTGTAATCCCCACCGATAGACTGTACTTCGTCAGCAAGCTCCACTCCTTGTCCATCAATTGATACTGCACTGCTAACAGCACCGGCAAGTGGACAATATAAATCCAGTATGAGCTGTCAGAGAAAAAGCGCATCACACGATTGTGGGAATTTAGATAGCGCTTGCCTGCAACCAAGCAGACCAATGTCATCCACACTGAAATATAAGCCTCACATAATTTCAGGATAATGTTTTTAGGAAACTCAAGCGGCGCGGGTGGAAAAGTAAATTCTTTAGGGATAAAAACACAATAGACCGCATACAAAATCAAACTTGCCACAAGGAGCGGCAAACCATACCACTGAAAGCTATCGATAAAATGTGGCATGCGGAAGATCCAATAACCCGCAGCAAAAAATAATCCAAAGAAACCAAATGACCAGAGCTGCGGCAACAACTGCTCGGGCGCTGGAAATGGCGATGCAACCAAAAGCAATCCAGGCACTAACAGCAGCGGAAATATCAAAACAAATTGCACAGGTTTGATTGCACCAAACAGATTGTATAAACGTGACCAATTGATATAACTGAGCACCCAGGTCAGGATATAGAAAAACATCAGGTTATACAGAAACCATAAGTGCATGGTAGAAAAAGGCGGCGGCGGTGCTCCCGGTGTGGCCATAGCTTGCACGATCATCAGCATAACCGGTGACTTATGCTCTACTGTAGCAATTACAGACATTAGCGATGCAATAATCGCCCACAAGCATAGCGGCAGGAAAATAACCAAGGGAAGCAATATGCGCTTAGCACGATTGATCAGCATGCCTCCCATGCCACGTTTACTAGCCAAATAAGCAGTAAAAAATCCGGCGATCACAAAAAATAATGGCATCCTGAATAAGTGCGGAAACCAACCTATCACATCCATGACAGCTGATTGCTGACGATCAGCCGTCAACCATAATTTATTCAACGCTGGACTGTAGGCGAGCATCGCGTGAAAAAAAACACCGCCGATCATCGCCAATGCACGCAAGTTGTCCAGATAATGCATGCGTTCTATTTCGTAGGGGCGTAGCTGTTCCGTGGAGCTCATAATGACCACCTCATGCCGTTGGTTTGGGAGCTCCCCGACACAGGATCGGGGCGGAATTAAGATCTAAAAGAAAACTTTCTTACGCGAGCGGAAATACAATGTGCCAGCTAACAGCAGAATAATAGCGAGAATTTCACCAACTAAAACCAGTGTTGCAGTACCAGTCCAAATGAAGTTCGGACTCAGATTATGAGCCCCGATATCCGGTGACCTCGCCAAAAAGTACAGGGCAGGATTTAACAGACAGTTAAGACCGATCATTACCATTAAAAAACTAGCCTCGGTCTCCGTGACCATAGTCACGCTCCAGCAAATGCAATGATTCACCGCTATTAATACGCAGACAAGCAAGGTAAATGCTAAAAACCCATCGGGTAAGGGTGTGAGTAAGATCACGAGGGTTGTCGCCAGCACCAGCAGTGCCCAAGGGATAAAAAAGAGCACCATATTTGCTAAAAATTTCGCCATTGCGTAATCCGCTGGCGATACCGGCATACTCATCACAAATGCCAGCGTTTGTTCTTTTCGCTCGCTAATCATCGTGACTGATAACTGATGGTTACCCATTCCTACCATCATACTGATTAACATAATGGCACCCATAAAAAACTGCCATTCACCCAAACTGATAATGCTTAACGAAAGAATTCCGCCACCCACATAAGTGGCTAATAATTTCCGATTCAAATACCAGTCTTTATAAACCAATCGTTTAATAACCGGCATATTAAGCCTGGGCCGCATTGCTAGCGATTTAGTATCAACAGGATACTTTTCATTATGCTGCGACACTTCAATGAGCGGATTCATTTTCTTGCAATCTCCCTTACGCTCGCGATAAAAATTTGTTCCAGCGTCATACGCTCTACCTGCGTCACCTGCAATCCAAGGTCATTCAGCTTAGTGAGCATTCTTTCATCAAACCCTTTAATTTTTAGTTCATGCAGTGAACCATTACTCTTTAATTCCGCTATGCCAGGAAAATCCAGCGGTTGGTTAAGCGCGCCGGAACACACTACCCTGCGCCAACCTTCGATATAGGTTTCTTTATCCTGACAAGCCAGGGTTTTACCTTTGTGCAAAAAGGTGATCGAATCTGAAAGCTGCTCTACATCCTGGGTGCTGTGCGATGAAAACAAGACACTGCGATTTTCATCGCGCAGGATTTCAGCCAGCTCACCCAATACTTCATAACGCGAGACAGGATCGAGACCCGTGGTGGGTTCGTCCAGAATCACCAGACGCGGACGCCGCGCCAACAGCAAAATCAAGCTGGCTTTAACGCGCTGGCCGTGCGAATAGCCTTTGGTTTTTTGCTCGGCATTCATATCGAATTTTTTTAATAG
>DATIDX010000194.1:0-3771 GCA_035456025.1 Cellvibrio sp.
GCGGTCAATCCCCACACTAAAGGCAGGGCAAGGTTTTTTAACTGCTGGGGAACAGATCCTGCGGTGAGCGTTGCTTGTAGAGGACTTGCCATAACCACTGCCAGAGAATGCACCCAAAAAATGCTGAGCAGTATACACCGCCCTCTCTGTTTCCTTGCCAGCTCTAGCACTACGCGACAAAGTGCCGCACCTGTGTTTAGCGCTTAATAAGGAGGCAGTTCGCTATAATTGGCATTAATTTCCGCTACAAACAAACGATTGCCATGATCAACACCACCACTTTCAATGCGCCATTTACTCTCGCAGGCCACGCGCAACACTTGGGCTATTGGGTGATTATTCGCACCCTGATCCTGACTTGCCTGGGAATCGCTGCAGTCATTTGCCTGTGGAATGGGACTGTGAATTTGCCCTTTACGGAAATTTTGATCGCGCTAGTGACGTTGACCAGCATCAATTTGCTCACGTTTATGCGACTGCGCAAACATTTAGCAGTAACCCAGATGGAATTTTTCATCCAGCTGTTGATCGATTTGCTTTGTTTGAGTGCAGTGTTTTACTTCAGTGGTGGAGCCAACAATCCCTTCGTATCCTATTTCCTGGTACCCATTTGTATCTCGGCGGCAACCCTTAGTGGAAACTATACCTTGGCTGTCGCAGGCTTGAGTGTGTTGAGTTATTCGTTATTGTTATTTTTCCATATCCCCCTGCCAATACTTTCGCCACATCATCATTCGGCCGATAACTCAATCAATTTGCATGTGATGGGAATGTGGCTGAATTTTTTTATCAGTGCCTGCCTGATAACTTATTTTATTGTAAAGATGGCGCGCGATTTACGTGCGCAAGAAACCCAGCTAAATCGGTGGCGCGAAGATCAATTACGCGATGAGCAGGTGATGGCGGTAGCAACACTTGCAGCCGGCACAGCCCATGAATTAGGCACACCTCTGTCCACCATGAAACTCTTGCTCAGTGAACTGCGCACTGAATATAAGGGGACGCTGCCACTGCAGAAAGACCTGCAATTGCTCCAAGAGCAAGTCGACCAATGCGCAAATACGTTGCGCGAATTGGTTGCCACTGCCGAGCAGAGTAAAGATGGACATGTGCCCGAAGAAAAAGTAGCTGATTACTGCAATCGGTTAATTGAACGGTGGAAAATTTTACGCCCTGATGTCATGGCACAGATAAACATCGCTAACTTATACCCCGCTGTCGCAACCCAATTTCACCCCACCATCTCCCAAGCAATTATTAACCTATTAAATAATGCTGCCGATGCCAGCCCCCAACATATTGAAATTAATATTAATTGGAATGAGCAGCGGATGCTGTGGGTAATTAACGACAATGGAATCGGAATTGAGGACGGCATCAGCCCGCACCTCGGAAAATCCTTTATCTCCACTAAAACCAAAGGCCTCGGTATCGGTTTATTACTGACGCAAGCCACGATTGATCGCTATGGTGGCTCAGTGTCACTACACCACCGACACCCGCACGGCACAATGACGCAACTTGAGTTGCCAATTGTTAATACCCAGGAGAAAAATGAATCATGAGCAACAACGCAATTGATTTTTTAATCGTGGATGACGACGCAACTTTAGCGAGCATGCTTGAAAGAGTATTACAAAGAAGAGGTTTTACCACTGCTTCAGCAAATGATGCCGCCCAAGCACTACAATTAGCGGGCAGCCATACATTCACCCGCGCCATAGTCGATTTAAAGCTGGGAAATGATTCCGGCCTGCATTTAATTCGCGAATTAAAATTGCAACAACCGCAAATCGCAATTGTTATGTTAACTGGTTATTCAAGCATCTCCACAGCAGTTGAAGCAGTTAAGTTAGGTGCAGTAAATTATTTATGTAAACCCGCTGATGCAGATGAAATCATCGCCGCGTTTGGTGAGCAGTCACTAAACCATTTAGCGGAACCCAAGTACACACCCATTTCTATCGATAGATTGGAGTGGGAACATATCCAAAAAATATTACAAGAGAACTCGGGCAATATTTCTGCTACTGCCAGAGTTCTAGGTATGCATCGCCGCACATTGCAACGAAAGCTCCAAAAACGTCCTGTTAAGCAATGACTGGAATTATAACTGCCGCGCCATCAACAACGCGTCTTCATGGCCATTGATGGTAGGGTAATAATTTTTACGCTGTCCAACTTCAAAAAAATCTTCCCGCTCATAAAGTGCTATGGCTTTGTGATTGGAAACGCGCACTTCCAGAAAAAGCATATCTGCTTTTCCTTTAACGCAATTTACTGCATGCATCAGTAATATTTGCCCTATACCTTTACGCTGGTATGTCGGACATACCGTGATATTTAGCAGCTCAGCATCACCACCACCGTGAGTGACCACCACATACCCGACCAGAGTATTTTTATGTTCTACCAGCCAACACTTCTGGCGCCCCTTCAAGCAGTCTTCAAAACTGGACTTTCGCCAGGGATGCGAATGCGCGCTCCGCTCCAGTGCCATAACCTGAGCGATGTCCGCGTCGGTTATCAAACGAAAATGCAACACCAATCCCGTGTAGGTTTCGTGTGTAAGAACAAGTTCATCAATCATTTTAAATTCAGAAAAAGGCGCCAAATGTGGCTCAATTAAATTAGGCTCGCCCAGAGTCGAGCTTTCTGCGCAGGCTTTTGCAACAACTCGTTAAGACTTGGCAATATCAGCGCCTTAAGTGGCAATCCTTCAATAGCTTGTGTTGTCCAATGACACGAAGAGGAAGCCAAATCCGCTGCCAACCAATAACGGATAGCATTTTGCCCCATCAGCCAAAGCACGCTAATAGGGCGCAATTCGTTTTCAACTGCTAGCCAGGTCTGTAATTCATTACGCGCATCTGTTTCGGTTCGGGATACAAATCTGTTTTCAATCAGCGGCCAACGCAAAACCTCTTCATCCACGGCAAATTGGGTTGTGTTCAAATATGCACGCAAAAGGTTATGCAGAAGTATATCTGTAGGCAAGGCCAGCTTTGTATCGCGCGAATCAATCATTAAAAACCCGGGAGTCGGCCGATAAATACTAAGAGAAAATGGCTGCACCAGTGGAGCTTTCTTCTCGTCCAGTTGCTGGAGAATGGTTGCCGCATCAATCGGCTTAGAGAATTTCTTTTGCTCGCCTAACTCAGCAATTGAATGTAACAAATTCGGTGATGATTTTTTCTCCTCCTGAATAACCTCTTTCGTCAAGGAAGAAACCACAACGGAATGAGCGACAGATGTATCAGAGACATCCGGTACCGGCAATAAGCAAACTGTAGGCATGGGAGCAGATGGCAAAATCCAGCGCGGTGCATAGTTTTCTATACCTAACGCTGATAGATATGCTTGCCGCTGTATTTCATTCATAGGTGGATATATTCAGTGCACTATTGATGTTCGGAAATTTACACCTAGCCAGTATAAAGCCAATCTTGACGATGTGTTGAACGAATTGAATACGCCTAAATTTTACCATCTAGAAAACAACCGATGCGTCGAAATGAATCAGCGAAGACCAATCAAATCTATTCGGCAACATCAGTAACAAGTATCGACAGAAGAAATTTTAAGGGTGTAAAAAAAACGGGGAAATAGAATAAACGCGTGAACAAAATAAAAAGCCCCGCCAGTGAAACTGACGGGGCTTTGGATTAGAAGCTTGACGATGACCTACTCTCACATGGGGAGACCCCACACTACCATCGGCGCTAAGTCGTTTCACTTCTGAGTTCGGTATGGGATCAGGTGGTTCCAACT
>DATIDX010000195.1:0-10259 GCA_035456025.1 Cellvibrio sp.
CAAGCTTTGATTTATTTGGCAGGTGCACTGGTAATTGGTTTAGGTGCTGTAGGTGCTGCGATTGGTGTAGGTATTCTTGGTGGTAAGTTCCTGGAAGGCGGTGCACGTCAACCAGAATTGATCCCAATGTTGCGTACCCAATTCTTCGTTGTTATGGGTCTGGTGGATGCGG
Source organism: Cellvibrio sp. (assembly GCA_035456025.1). GTDB lineage: Bacteria > Pseudomonadota > Gammaproteobacteria > Pseudomonadales > Cellvibrionaceae > Cellvibrio. The sequence continues at coordinate 173 of DATIDX010000195.1, forward strand.
TTCCAATGATCGGTGTTGGTATCGGTATGTACATCCTGTTTGCTACAGGCGCCTGATTTTAAGCAGTCGCGTTAGCGATTAATCCCTCTAACAAAGGCATCTAAACGTGAACCTGAACGCAACTTTTATTGGTCAGATGGTGGCTTTTGTCATCTTCATTTATCTGACACATCGTTTTGTATGGCCACCCATTGTTGCGGCAATGGCTGAGCGTACCAAGCGTATCGCTGACGGTCTCCAGGCTGCAGATAAAGCGGAAAAAGATCTTGAACTGGCTAAACACAAAGTGGTTGAGCAGCTGACTTCTGCCAAGAAAGAAGCCGCGACCATCATTGATCAAGCTAACAAGCGCGCAATCGAAATTGTTGAAGAAGCAAAAGAGAAAGCCCGTGTTGAAGCTGATCGTGTGAAAGCCGCTGCCCAAGCTGAAATTGATCAGGCTACCAGCCGCGCGCGCGAAGAACTGCGTGCAAAAGTGGTTACCCTGGCATTGGCTGGTGCAGAAAAGATTCTCGAATCTTCTATCGATCAAAATGCTCACAACGAGTTGGTAAATAAACTCGCTGCCGAGCTCTAAGAGAGGTAGTTATGGCTGAACTGAGCACCTTGGCTAGACCCTACGCCAAAGCAGCATTTGAATTCGCCTTGGCTGCAAACAAGTTGCAGTCATGGTTTGAAGCTCTGGAAGTTTCAGCCGCTGTTGCAGAACAAGATCAGGTTAAAAAGGCTTTGGCCGTCTCTGGTTTGTCTGCCGCACAGAAGGCTTCCATCTTTGTACAAGTTTGTGGTGAACAACTGGATGAAAATCAAAAGAATTTCATCCACACCCTTGCAAGCAATAAACGTTTGGCACTTCTTCCCTACGTGAAAGAGATTTTTGCCAAACTGAAGGCCCAGCAAGAAAAAACCATTGATGTCGAGGTAACCGCGGCTTACGAGTTGTCGGTTGACTTGATTAACAAATTGGCTCAGGCACTGAGCGCCAAACTGGATCGTAAAGTCAGTGTTCAAGGCTCCGTAGATAAGGGGTTGTTGGGTGGTGTTGTTATCTCCACCGGTGACTTGGTTATCGACGGTTCAGTTCGTGGTCGCTTGGCGAAGCTCGCCGAAGCAATGAAATCCTAATTTTAGGGTTGAGGAACAGAGCATGCAGCAACTGAATCCTTCTGAAATCAGTGAAATCATCAAGCAGCGCATCGCTGGCCTTGAGTTTTCAACAGAAGCGCAAAACGAAGGTACTGTGGTTTCCGTAACCGACGGTATTATTCGTATCCATGGTCTCGCCGAAGTTATGTACGGTGAGATGATTGAATTTGAAGGCGGTATCTTCGGTATGGCACTGAACCTGGAGCGTGACTCCGTTGGTGCTGTAATCCTGGGGGACTACCGCGGCGTGGCCGAAGGCCAAAAATGTAAGTGTACTGGCCGTATTCTTGAAGTGCCTGTTGGTCCGGAATTGCTGGGTCGCGTAGTTGACGCACTCGGAAATCCGATTGACGGTAAAGGTCCGCTGAACACCAAAATGACCGACGCAGTTGAGAAAATTGCACCGGGCGTAATTTGGCGTAAGTCGGTAGACCAGCCAGTACAAATCGGCTTGAAAGCAATCGACGCGATGGTACCTATCGGCCGTGGCCAGCGTGAGCTGATCATCGGCGACCGTCAAATCGGTAAAACTGCTATTGCCGTTGATGCCATCATCAACCAGAAAGGTTCTGGCATTAAGTGTATTTATGTTGCGATCGGTCAAAAAGCGTCTTCTGTTGCGAGCGTGGTGCGCAAGCTGGAAGAGCATGGCGCTATGGATCACACCGTTGTGATCGCAGCGACCGCTTCTGATCCTGCAGCGATGCAATTCCTGGCGGCATTCACCGGTTGTACTATGGGTGAATACTTCCGTGACCGCGGTCAAGATGCCCTGATTATTTATGACGATCTGACCAAGCAAGCTTGGGCTTACCGTCAAATCTCCCTGTTGCTGCGCCGTCCGCCGGGCCGCGAAGCTTATCCTGGCGACGTGTTCTATCTCCACTCCCGTCTGCTGGAGCGTGCATCGCGCGTGAGCGAAGACTACGTAGAGAAATTCACCAAAGGTGAAGTGAAAGGTAAAACCGGTTCTTTGACCGCATTGCCAATCATCGAAACCCAGGCGGGTGACGTTTCTGCGTTCGTTCCAACCAACGTGATTTCTATTACCGATGGACAGATCTTCCTGGAGTCGTCCATGTTCAACTCGGGCGTTCGCCCTGCGATGAACGCCGGTATTTCGGTTTCGCGTGTAGGTGGTGCTGCACAAACTAAAGTTATCAAGAAACTCTCCGGTGGTATCCGTACCGCATTGGCGCAATACCGTGAGTTGGCCGCCTTCTCCCAGTTCGCATCTGATCTGGACGAAGCAACCAAATCACAATTGGAACACGGTCAACGTGTTACCGAGCTGATGAAGCAAAAACAATTTGCTCCATTGAGCGTTGCGCAAATGGCATTGGTACTGTTCGCTGCGAACGAAGGTCACCTGAAAAATATCGAAGTTAACAAAGTATTGGACTTCGAAGCGGCTCTCTTGTCTTTCGCCAAATCTGAATACGCTGACACCATGGCTCACATCGATGCCACCGGTGATTGGAACGGCGAATTGGAAGGCAAGTTCAAAGAGCTGGTGACCAAGCTGAAAGCGAGCCGCACCTGGTAATCTGGCGACTGCTGCGTTAACTCGCAGCGGTCTCTAACCTTTTAGGCCGCAAGGCCTTAACCGGGGTTCGAGAGATGGCAAGCACAAAAGAAATTCGGACGCAGATAGCGAGCGTCAAAAGCACGCAGAAAATTACCAGCGCGATGGAAATGGTCGCCGCGAGTAAAATGCGCCGTGCGCAAGAGCGGATGCAATTGGGCAAACCTTATGCCCAACGTATCCGTGAAGTAGTCGGACATCTGGCCAACTCCAGCCCCGAGTACAAACACCGTTTTATGAAAGAGCGCGATGTTAAGCGCGTTGGTTACATCATTGTTTCTAGTGACCGCGGCCTCTGTGGTGGTTTGAACACTAACCTGTTCAAAGCCGCAATCCGGGATATGAAGGTCTGGGCCGACAAAGGTGTAGCCATTGATTTGGGTTTGATTGGTGCCAAAGCTGGCCAGTTTTTCAAAAGCTTTGGTGGCAATGTTGTTGCTTCAACTCGTGATATCGGCGAAGCCCCGCAAGTGGCGGACCTGATCGGCAGTGTGAAGGTAATGCTGGATGCGTTCGAAGGCGGCACTATCGACAAACTGTTCCTGGTAAGCAACGATTTTGTTAACACCATGACCCAAACACCAAAAGTTCGCCAATTGCTGCCTTTGGTGGCCGAAGAAAATACCAAGTTGAAACATCACTGGGATTATATCTACGAGCCGGATGCAGAGTTCCTGTTGAAGGGTTTGCTGACACGTTTTATTGAATCACAGGTTTATCAAGCGGTTGTTGAAAACGCGGCCTCTGAACAAGCGGCGCGGATGATTGCAATGAAAAGCGCAACTGACAACGCCGGTGAATTGATTGATAGCTTGAAGTTGATTTACAACAAAGCACGTCAGGCAGCGATTACCCAGGAACTGTCAGAAATTGTGGGTGGTGCGGCAGCGGTTCAATAAGCTGTCCCTCACCTTGATAGGCTAACGATTTTATATTTAATCCTTCAGAACCCTGATTTTTATTAACAGGGATCTGGAATTTCTGGAACAAAGAGGAACCGGAAATGAGTAGCGGACGTATCGTTCAGATTATCGGCGCCGTTATCGATGTGGAATTCCCACGCGATGCAGTGCCTAAAGTGTATGACGCACTGGTTATTAACGAGAGCAACCTTACCCTCGAAGTGCAACAGCAATTAGGTGACGGCGTAGTGCGCACCATTGCTCTTGGTTCCTCAGAAGGTCTGCGTCGCGGTTTGACCGTAAGCAACACCAACGAGCCAATCAGAGTGCCAGTGGGTATCGAAACCCTTGGTCGTATTATGGATGTGTTGGGTAACCCGATTGATGAAGCGGGTCCTATCGGTGAAAAAGAGCGTATGCAAATTCACCGCGCAGCGCCTAAATACGAAGAGCTGGCAGCCTCGGAAGAATTGCTCGAAACCGGTATTAAGGTTATCGACCTGGTTTGCCCTTTCGCCAAAGGTGGTAAGGTTGGTCTGTTCGGTGGTGCCGGTGTAGGCAAAACCGTAAACATGATGGAACTTATCAACAACATCGCAAAAGAGCACAGCGGTCTGTCGGTATTCGCCGGTGTAGGTGAGCGTACCCGTGAAGGTAACGACTTCTACCACGAGATGAAAGACTCTAACGTAGTAGACAAAGTAGCGATGGTGTACGGCCAAATGAACGAGCCGCCGGGGAACCGTCTGCGCGTGGCGTTGACCGGTTTGACTATGGCAGAAAAATTCCGTGACGAAGGTAAAGACGTTCTGTTGTTCGTTGACAACATTTACCGTTACACCCTGGCCGGTACCGAAGTATCTGCACTCTTGGGTCGTATGCCTTCAGCGGTAGGTTACCAGCCAACATTGGCGGAAGAGATGGGCGTTCTGCAAGAGCGTATTACGTCTACCAAGATTGGTTCTATTACCTCTGTACAAGCGGTATACGTACCAGCGGACGACTTGACTGACCCGTCGCCAGCCACCACCTTTGCGCACTTGGACTCGACCGTAGTATTGAGCCGTGACATCGCTGCTAAAGGTATTTACCCGGCGATCGATCCACTGGATTCAACTTCACGTCAGTTGGACCCAATGGTTATCGGCAACGAGCACTACTCAGTAGCGCGCGGTGTTCAAACCGTACTGCAACGTTACAAAGAATTGAAAGATATCATCGCGATCCTGGGTATGGATGAGTTGTCGGAAGAAGACAAACAAACTGTATCGCGTGCACGTAAGATCGAGCGTTTCCTGTCACAGCCTTTCCATGTAGCAGAAGTATTCACTGGTTCTCCAGGCAAATACGTTCCACTAAAAGAAACCATCCGCGGTTTCAAAGGTTTGTTAGCCGGTGATTTCGATCACCTGCCAGAGCAAGCTTTCTACATGGTAGGTTCAATCGACGAAGCAATCGAAAAAGCCGGCAAACTCAAGTAATTGAGTTGGCCCTGTTAACGCAGGGCTACGCTGATTCGCTTCTCGACCTTTAATGAACGCTAGATAATCGAGAGACAAAAATGGCCATGACAGTTCAATGCGATATCGTCAGCGCTGAGCGTGAGATTTTCTCCGGCCTGGTAGAGATGGTAATCACTACCGGTAGCCTGGGTGAAGTAGGTATTGCCTACGGTCACGCCCCATTGCTGACAGGTATCAAGCCTGGTCCTGTGCGTCTTATCAAACAAGGTGGTGCTGAGGAAATTTTCTTCGTTTCCGGTGGCTATCTTGAAGTTCAGCCTTACCATGTGACCGTGCTGGCGGATACCGCTTTGCGCGCAGATGATATGGATGAAGCTGCAGCTTTGGAAGCACAGCAATTAGCGCAACAACAACTGGCAGATCAATCCAACGAGATAGATTTCCAGCGCGCCGCCGCGCAATTAGCAGAAGCTGCTGCCCAATTGCGTACCTTGCAAGCAATCAAAAGAAAAGCGGGCAAGTAAGCGTTTGTTGTTAAGACGTTTAGAAAAAGGGTGGCTGCAAGGTCACCCTTTTTTTATGTTCAATCGGCGAGCTAAGGCTTGCGCACAGCTGCAATCCCTTCATTCGTCATCGTCACCGGTTGAATACTGCCATCGGTATTAAAGTACAAATGCTCGATGGCGAGTTGGCGATGGTTACCATCTTCGGTATCCAAAGGGCGGCGGTGATAGACGATATACCAATCGTCGCTGCCGGGAATATTTACCACTGAGTGATGCCCTGCACCCTTGGCGATTTTTGCATCTTGCTGCAGGATTGTACCCATGCGTTTGAAAGGCCCAATGGGCGATGAGCTCATGGCATATGCAACGCTATAATCTGGCCCAGTCCACTCGCCCTCCGACCACATCAAATAGTAAACACCTTTACGTTTGACCATAAACGAACCTTCTACATAGTCTTTTGACGGCGTGATCTCCTTGTAAATATCGCCGTCGCCAAAAGGCTCAATGCTGAGTAAATCCTTGCTTAACTTAACGACGTTGCAATGTTTCCAGCCACCGTAGTACATATAGAATTGGCCATCATCATCCTTAAAAACCATTTGGTCGATAGGTTGCGCGCCGTTATGGATTTGGCCAATCAGTGGCTTACCCAGTGCATCCTTAAATGGCCCCTGGGGTTTATCGCTCACAGCAACGCCAATGCCGCCGAGCTGCTCATTGTTTTTGATATCGTTCGCGCCGAAGAACAAATAATACTTGCCGTTAGCGGCTATGGCCGAAGGTGCCCAGACGGCATAAGCTGCCCAGCTCACGTCTCTGATGTCGAGCACATGTGAATGTTTAGTCCAGTGAACCAAATCTTTGGATGAAAAGGCATCGAGAAAAGTTTGCTTTAAAAAGGGAGCCCAAATATCGGGTCGGGTACGTTGATTGGCTTGCGCAGGAGTAAATGTAGGCGCCGTAGCTGGCACCTTGAGCTCTGCAGACAATGTGGGATAAATCCAATATTGGCCATTGAAAATACGAATTTCCGGATCGGCGTACCAGCCTGGGACTATGGGGTTGTTTGCGATAGCGCCTGCAGTAAGTTGCGTAAGCACTGTCCCACATACCAGATTCCAAAAGTTAAAACGTATTATGATTGCCCCGTTACCCTAATTATTTATCAGTAAGTTGGGTTGCAAGCTAAGCCAAGGCTGGGCTAAGTCAATGCGTGTTAACAGACTTTTACCCTCCTTCATGTATTGAATGATCACCAGACGTCATTTTGCCATCATATTCCCCCAAGATTTAATGGCAGACTTGCAGCCCATCGGCATGTAAACCGCTAGAATGCGCGCTAGCTTTTTAACCACGACTTGCTCACCTACTTGTCCAGTAAAGGAATTCACCATGCTCGATATTCTCGTTCTCGCCGCCGGTAAAGGCACCCGCATGCGCTCCGATTTACCGAAAGTTTTGCATCCGATTGGCGGCAAAGCACTGGTGCAACATGTGGTGGATACCGCACGTCAGGTAGGCGGCGAGCAGATCCTGATTATCGTTGGCCATGGCGCAGAAAAAGTGGAAGAAAAAATGGCCGCACCGGATGTGAAATTTGTGCTGCAGGCGCAGCAACTTGGCACTGGCCACGCGGTGCAACAGGCGCTGCCGAATGTGCGCGCCGATGCAACCGTGTTAATTCTTTACGGCGATGTCCCGCTCACGCGCGCAGAAACCTTGCAAAAATTAATTGCCGGCGTAAACGAAAACCAAATGGGTTTGCTCACAGTAAATATGCAAGACCCCAGCGGCTACGGCCGTATTGTGCGCGATGCTTCCGGCGCAGTGATTGCAATTGTCGAACACAAAGACGCGAGCGACGCGCAGAAAAAAATCGCCGAAATCAATACCGGCATAATGGCGGTGAAAGCGCGTCATTTACAAAAGTGGTTACCGCAATTAAAAAATAATAATGCACAAGGGGAGTTTTATCTCACCGATATTATCGCCATGGCCAAAGCCGATGGTGTTGCGATCCATGTTGAACAACCCAATGCCGTTGAAGAAGTGGAAGGTATCAACAACCGTCAGCAACAAGCGGCGCTGGAACGTTTTTACCAAAAACAAAAAGCGAATGAATTGATGGTGGCGGGCGTCACTTTGCTCGATCCGGCACGCATCGATATTCGCGGCAATTTAATTGCCGGGCGCGATGTGGTTATCGATGTGAATTGTGTCTTTGAAGGTGAAGTTGTATTGGGTGATGGTGTGGTTATCGAAGCCAACAGCGTGATCATCAATAGTAAAATTGGCAACAACACGCACATCCAGGCCTTTAGTCATATTGAAGAGTCTGTGCTCGCAGCGCATTGCGATATCGGCCCCTACGCCCGCCTGCGTCCCGGCACCCAATTGGCGGACCAGGTGAAGATCGGCAATTTTGTGGAAACCAAAAAAGCCATGATTGCCGAAGGCAGTAAAGTAAATCACTTGAGTTACATCGGCGATGCCACTATCGGGCGTAAAGTGAACGTGGGCGCAGGCACTATCACGTGCAATTACGACGGCGTGAATAAATCCAAAACCGAAATTGGCGATAACGCCTTTATCGGGTCCAATTCAGCGTTAGTTGCGCCAGTAAAAATTGGAGCCGGAAGTACCGTCGGCGCAGGATCAGTAATCACCAAAGATGTTGAAGCAACAGAGCTTGCGATCGCGCGCAGCAAGCAGAGAAATATTCAGGGTTGGGAGCGGCCGATCAAAAAGCACTGACCGGGAAAAAATCAAAATGGAGCTGAAAGGCTCCATTTTTATTAGCGAAAGTGGCGGCCAACCATGTGTGCTAAAAGTAAAGTTCTAAAAAAAATATAAGAAATGCGTGAAGGAAATTAAACGACAGGTTAGTATCAGCGATTAAATCAGATAATTAATAACGAGCGATTTATGAGCCATCCTAGACCTGTATTATCCAAACTTTTTATCGGCATTACTTTCACGGGCCTGCTCACTGCATGCGGCGGTGGAGGTGGCGGGTCGAGCAACGTCAAACCCAGTTCTACACCTGTGACTGCATCCAGCCAAGCTGTGGTGGCTTCGTCGATTGCAGCTTCTTCTTTGGCAGCCTCGTCTGTAGTAGCTGCTCCGTCCAGCGCAGCGGCCAGCTCTGCCGCGAACAATGGTGTGGCCAGCTCTGCCGCGAACAGTGGTGCGGCAACAATCAGTAGCCTGATTGTGGTCGACCAGTTTGGCTATCTGCCAGACGCCCAAAAAATTGCCATCTTGCGCGATCCCCAGACCGGTTATGACGCCGACAAGAGCTTTACTCCCAGTGCCAATTTAACTTTGGTGGATGTGACTACTGGCGCGACAGTGCTGACCGGCCCATCAACGCGCTGGAATTCGGGCACCACTCACACGACGTCAGGCGATAAAGTGTGGTGGTTTGATTTTTCCAGTGTCACCACACCGGGAACTTATGCGGTAGTGGATAGCGCCAACAATCTCCGCTCGCCCAGTTTTACTATCGGCAAGGACATTTACAAACCTGTGCTGCGTCATGCGTTCCGCACCTTCTTCTATCAGCGCGCCGGTTTTGCCAAAAACGAACCTTTTGCTGAAGCGGGTTGGATCGACAGCGCCAGTCACCTCAAAGCGGAACAGGATCAAGAGTCGCGCTTGTACGACGTAAACAATAAGGCTGTCGGTCAGGCAGGCACCGAGAAAGACCTTCAGGGAGGTTGGTTTGATGCGGGTGATTTCAATAAATACACCAACTGGCACGCGGACTACCTGATTAATCTGCTACACGCATATTTGGAGAATCCGGCTGCTTGGGGTGATGACTTCGGCATCCCCGAATCGCAAAACGGCGTGCCCGATATTATCGATGAGATCAAATGGGGCTTCGATTGGCTCAAGCGCATGCAAAATACTGATGGTTCGGTATTGTCGATCCAGGGTTTGAGTCATGCTAGCCCCCCTTCTGCCGCGACTGGCCGCAGTTTCTATGGCCCTGCGAGTACCTCGGCGAGTTTGAGTGCAGCGGCGGCCTTTGCTTTGGGTGCCAAGGTATTAGGCGATTTGGGTGTTGCTGATTACAACACTTACGCCGCCGATTTAAAAATCCGCGCTGAAAATGCTTGGACTTGGGCCGGCGCTAACCCGGCGGTTATCGTTAATAACAATGAGGGCATTTACACTGGCTTGGGAGCGGGCAATCAAGAAGTAAATGATGCTGGTCGTGCTGCGAAAAAAACGCGTGCTGCAATTTACCTTTTTGCTGCTACCGGCGGCGCAACCTATCAGACACAAGTCACGGCTAATTACGGTGATAAAGCCAATTGGGTTGATATCTGGAAAGAAAATGAACTGATGTCCTGGCTTTACTACGCCAACCTTAGCGGTGCGGATGCGACGCTCGCGAGCAAAATCAAAAACCAATACGCTACAGCGATGAATGGCAGCACCAACCTGGGTGCTATCACTACAACGAGCAATACC